>JAWANJ010000007.1:0-27435 GCA_038895395.1 Candidatus Iainarchaeum sp. | reverse complement strand
TTAAGCCTGTGATTAAGTTCATCTATTATTTCTACTAGCTCCACAAGTATCTTGGTTGACTTTGAGCTCATGAGCTTCTCTTGAAGAGATTCTATATTTTTTATCCTAGATTCGAGAAGCTGAACCTGTTTATCGGAAATGCCTTCTTGTAGAAGATTTTTGAGCACTTCTTGGTCTTTTCTTATTTCTGCAATCTTTTCAACTGCAAGCTCTATTTTTGCCTCAACTGAATCAATTGTTTCTTCTATGGCGGTTAGTTTTTCTACGTTTTCACTATACTCAGTAAGGGGTGAGCCCAACACTATTGTTTTGTCAAGATTATCGAGTTCTGCACGCAAGCTCTCGAGTTGCCCCACTAAAAAATTTAGGCCAGCGTTAATTTCGGCAAGCCCTTTTTGCTTTGACTGAGACAAGGCTGCAATTGTACTTTCCATGCCACCAACCTTGCTTTTAACTGACTCTATTTTTGGGTCCATAGCAATCCCTATTCTTATTTTTAGTGTTTGCAGGTATATAAATGTTTTCATACTTAGCGTAAAAAGTCACAAATTTACGTTTTCTAAACTCGAATAAGTTAAAACAAATTTTTTGCTTTTATGCTTTTAAATAAAAGATAGATTTAAATATTAAAATGGCGATAAGTATAAGCAAGAGATGATGAAAAATGGAGATGCCAATAGCGGTTGTTATAACTATTTTTATAGCCTTAGCTGTTGGTGCTATGATAATTACCATGGCACAAGGTTGGCTCTCGGGAGTAGATCTGCCTTGGATGCCTAGAAGCAATGGGGTTGGTGACAGACTCAAACACCAGATATCTATAACAAATTCACAAATAGGTAAGCTTCTAAAAGCATGCTACGAAGAAATGACAGCAAAACCAAAAATGGAGTATTATACTTGTTATGCTATTACTGTCGAGAATCCCATAACAGTTGATCCTACAGAGGTTGCAAAAGAGCTTCAAGGCATAGACGCTAGTAAGTATCATATAGATAGTGGCACTACGCGGAGCATAACAATCTTTTGGAATTATCTTAACGGCACTGTGGAGGTGAGGGTATGAATAAAAAAGGGATGGAGATGGCCATCCAGGTTTTTATAATTTTATTTGTGCTTTTAGCAGTTGCTATGCTTGTACTTCAAATGGTTTCACAACAGGTTGGCAAAGTAGGTGGAGAAATTGAAAAGAAAACACTAGATGAGTGGAAGCAAGAGTGTCAAAATCTCTGCATTAAGGCAAAAGATGTCAAAAGCAAAGTAGATTTTTGTATGAAAACCTTTAAAGAAGGCATCGACCTCACAAAGAACCAGTTAAAAACGGACTATGATGAAACCTTGCTTGCCGGAATAGGTGTTTGCGAAGACAGAATACCTTGCCCCTTGCTTATAGACTGTGAAATTGAAGGTTCACAAATAAACATGAAAACCTGCAAGGCAATAATGTGCAATTATTGGATTAGCCAAGGTTTCACACAAGAGCAAGCAAACGCAAAATTGAAGCAGTTTGTTTCTCCAGGAAACTGCTACGCGGATCCAATTAATCAGCCAAATCATTGGTATACAATGCTGTTTGACAAAGACAATGACGGAAAAGTAAGTGAAGAAGAAAAGGTCTGCTAAAAACAAAGTGGTAAGAGAAAAATGGAGAATGCTGTTTGGATAGTCATAGGGATACTAAGTGTATTTCTAGCTATGGGCATACTACTAACAATGGTTGAAAATAACAGAGAGCAAACTAAGATAAAAACTAATGAAAATGCTGTAAAGGATTTTGCACAGTGGTGCAATTATGTGTGCAATTCAGAGGTAGAAACTCGTTTAAGTAAAGAGATTGAGATATCATCGGGGGCTGTTGTTAGTGGCTATGAAAAAGCTGTTTGCATAGATTATAAGAGTTTTCATAATTGTGAATATTGCAAATGTGATGTAAATGCTCTCGACCTTAACTTGGATAATCCAGATATAATAAAAGCATATGACACCCACACGTTCAGATGCCTATTTGAAAAAACCGATGTCGGGGTAGTTTCGATTGATTGCAAAGGTACTTGAAGTTGGGACAAATCAAGGCGGAAGTATGCCAATAAACATCATGCTTTTTATAGGGGTTGCTCTGGCTTGTGGCATAGCGCTATTTTGGTTTTTGCAAAACTTCTTTAGTGCACAGGCAATACTGGAAAAAATAAACAACGACTTGACATATATTGCCTTTAGAATTAACGAAAATTGTGACTCAAATTACATTTTCTTTTATTATAACCCAAGTACTGAAGAAGGGCGCATAGATTTCAACAGCAATTTTGTTTGTGCTGAAAACCGTAACGTAAGAAAGTGTGTGGAGCTTCTATGTGGGCCCAGCTCACCGGTTGGTTTCGATTTAAGTAAAATCAACTATATCGGCATTGAAAAAACTAACGATATTATTATTTGGAGTTGGTAACTTAGGGAACTTATTTTATACATTTTGTGCGAATTTTTGTTTATGGAAATAGGGATTGTTGGAGCGCCAAACTCTGGCAAAAGTACTTTTTTTAATGCTGCCACGCTTTGCAACGCTGAAACCGGAAATAGGCCTTTTGTTACAATAAAACCAAATCAAGGCATAGCACATGTTAAGATCAAGTGTCCGCATTTATGGATTGGATCTAAGTGTAGCCCTGTGCATGGCTATTGCAAAAACGGATGGAGATTTGTGCCTTTAAAGGTTTGGGATGTGGCCGGCCTTGTTCCAGACGCATGGCAGGGTAGGGGTCTTGGCAACCAATTTCTTAACGACCTTATGGTTGCTAAAGGATTGATACATGTCCTTGATGCAAGTGGCTCAACTGACACGCATGGAAACGTTGTTGGTGCAGGAAATTTTAACCCAGAGGAAACCGTGATCTTTTTGAAAAAGGAAATACAGTACTGGATCAAAGGAATCATAGATAGGGCATGGCCCAACCTTAGGCACGTTAAGAATGAACAAGCAGCCAGCGTACTTGCAAAACAAATAAGCGGTCTTGGAATTAGCGAAGAAGAGATAAAAAAATGTATTGGCAAGATAAAATCAGAAAAAAGAGTCTGTGAATGGCCTGAAGAAACAAAGTTGGAGTTTGCAGAGATATTGAGACAAGAAAGCAAACCAATGATAATAGCTGCAAATAAAGCCGACATCAAGGAATCCGAAAAAAACATTACTAAGCTTAAGCAAAGATTCCCTGAAGAAACAATAATACCGGTATCAGCTGAAGCAGAGCTTGCTCTTAGAAAGGCTAATGAACAGGGGCTTATAGAGTATGTGCCAGGTGAAGCTGACTTTAAAGAGCTAAAAGATATTCCAGAAAAGCAAAAAGCAGCACTTGATTTTATAAGAGAGAATGTATTGAAAAAATTTGGAAGTACTGGTGTACAAGAAGCTATAAATAAAATGGTCTTTGATGTGCTTGGCATGATTGTGGTATTTCCAGTTGAGGATCAATCAAAGCTTTCTGACTCTAAAGGAAACGTACTTCCAGATGCGTTTCTACTTAGAAGGGGCTCAACAGCAATTGAGTTGGCTTACAAAGTGCATACCAGCATAGGCGACTCTTTTGTTGCAGCTATAAACTGCAGGACTGGGCAGAAGATTGGGCGCGATACTGAACTGAAAAATGGAGATATAGTTAAGATTATTACAAGATAGCTAGCGTGGAGCTACTGTTGACTTTTTTGCTCTTTTGTTGCTTCCTCTGAAAGACCTTCCTCGATCAACCTACAAACCCTGCTCATTTCTTTTTCCTTGTTTTTAAGCTTGTAAAGTGTATAGAAGTAGGTGTTGAGTATGGAATCAAGCGTTAGGGTTCTTTTGAGACCTATCCTGGCAATTTCTTCAAAGTAGAGCCTTATTATTCTCAATGCAATCTCTTCATCACACATTTCAATTTTTTTCTTTGCCATTATTAAAACCTCCTTCATTAGTTAGTTGCTTTAGCACAGCTTCTTTGGGCTGTGCAAGTGATATCTGCCTTGTTTTGCCCCTTATACCTTCCTTTATTTCCTTTACATTTAAAAGTTTAAGTTCTGCTAGTCTATTTACTTTATCCCTAAAGTTCCTCTCTGTTTGCGGATCAGATACTTCTAGAGTATATAGTTTGTAAAGTTCTCCTGAAAATATAGGGCCTTTTTCGCAAACTATTTTCAAGATCTTTTTTTCATGCTCGTCTAGAAAAGGTGCAGCTTTTTGTAAAGCTCTGGGTTTGATGTTTTCAAATGCTCTTTTTAAGTGTGTGATTGTTACTTGCTTTGCGTTTTCTTTTTCTGCTAATCTTGCTGCGAACAGCAAAACCTCTATTGCAACACGGGCGTCACCATTACATTTTGCACCATAAGCTGCGGCAAGATTTATCACATCTTTTTCTAAAGCGTTTTCAAAAAATGCATTCTTAGCTCTGTCTTCTAATATCTGTTTTAACTGTTCTGGTGTGTATCTCTGAAATTCTACTGATTTAGCTGACAATGAGCTATAAACCCTTTGATCGAGCAAAGATAGCACATCTGGAAAATTAGAGATCAAAATGATACCTATGTGCAGCGGGCCATGTTGCTCATCAACACGCAGCAAGTCATACAATAGCTGTGAAGAAGTTTTTTCTTTAATAAGCCGATCAGCTTCATCAAAAACAACTATTGGTATAATTTTTTTTGTCTTGATTGTTTGTATGAACTCACTATAAAGCTCATCAGCTGCTAGGCCTCTTCTAGGTACTGGATTGCCGGCAGATATGCAAAGTTTGTTCAACACAGCATTTCTCGTATGAAACTCGAAACAGTTTACATAGATACCTTTTGCCTTTGATGAATATGACTCAAGCTCTTTAAGAACAAAACGTGCAGTAACAGTTTTCCCAGTCCCTGTTGGTCCAAATAAGAAAAGATTGTGGGGTTTTGCACCCCTTAAAACTGGTTTTAAAGCATCTACAATCTCATTTATTTGAAAATCCCTGAATGGTAATCTTTCAGGGATATAATCTGGATAAAGAAACCTTTCGTCTTTAAGTATGTGTGCCTCAACATCACTGAAGAAGTTTTTTTGCATAAAAAATACGAACTGCGATTTGTTTTTAATTTATTAACTAAAGTTGGAAAACCTACAAAAATCATGGGAAATGAAGTATCAAAAGAAAATTAAGTTACAATTGCAAATAAAATAGCAAGAGGTGATCTAATGAAGGTTCCAAGAAAGATTGATTTTGAAGAGCTTACCATTGAAAGCTTAGAGTTAGAAAAGCAAAGACTCTTTGAAAAGCTCATCAAAAGTCAAGAACCGAAAAAGCACAGGAACATCCTTTATGAATTGCTCGGTGTTATAGATTTCAAGAAAAGGTTTGAATTAGAGGTCAGCTAAAAATTTGGCAAGGTGGGGGAATAGTTTTAATTTTTTACTCCCCTTACCCTCACCCCCAACACTAGCATTAACTTTAAGTTGTCTTTTTGATTTGAGGTTTATACGAAAGATATTTAAAAAGTAAAATATCTCAAAGATATTATGGGCGAAGAGAAAAAAGATGAGAAGAAAGCTGCTGCACCAAGTAAGATTGATGAAACCTTTAAGAAACTTTCAGCTGAAGCAAGCAAAAGTGTTGGTAACTTTGCAGCATTTTTGTTCATATTGCTTTTCATAGGCATACTTATTGGAACATACGTTGCTTCACGTCATGCTAGGTATATAGAAGTATCTATTATTGCTCCACTGCTTTTGGGGATAATAGCCTACTATAACAGGGAAATTGCTATCGCAATTTTGGCCTTATTCTTGGTAGCACTTATCTTTTTGTAGTCACAACAAAAAAGTTTAAAAGAGTTCTCTGGCAGCGATTATATTAGCTGCTAGGGTTGGTCTTTTGCAATTATTTCTTAAAAAAAGCCAAAGGGCATTCTTCACTTCTGTTTTTATATTGCTAATTGTTTCGGCTTTACTTGGCTTATTAGCTTCATATGCAAAAGAATGGGAAATATTGAACAATGCACACGCTATTGCAATAGAAATGGAAAGTATGGGCTTTATAAGGTACCAGATTGAAGAAAATATAAACAAAGTTATAAAAGAAACAATTGAAGAAGAGCTTTCAAACAAAAACACAGATTCTTTCTCTTTAAATAAAACGGTTAACAAAAAAATAATTGCTTTGTTGGAATACTTCAAAAAAGGGTTTGGCTGTGAAGTCTACGTTTCAGACGGTACTAAAAAACTTCCAGTTTCGAATCTAAATGACTTATCTAGAACACTTGTAATCGAGGCTGAAGGAGTTATAATTGCGGAATATACCTATACTGGAGGCGCAATGAAGGATAAAAAATTAGTTTGTGAGCTCAAAGGTAACAAGGTTAAGGCCTTTGTTTTTGTATTACCTGGATACACAGTTAAAGTAGTTAAAGTGGTATAACTTGAGAAAAGAAAGTGCTGCAAAAAAAGGAATAACTTCTTTGGATTTTATGGTAAGTTTTGTCATATTTTTTCTTATTTTTGCAATTTCTTTTGAAACCATTAAAAATTTAGGATTTCAATCGGAGTTTAGAAATGGTAGACTTATCACTTACGCCAGGTCTAAGGAGTGTGGCATAATAATAGATGCTCACACATCCAACCCTGAAATAAAAGCTGACGCAAACATAGAATGTGCGATATTCGAAAATATGGTTGGTTTAGACTTCAATGGAAGCTTTCTTTATGTGCCAATTTTTTCAAGAGCAGAGATTGTAGTAAAAGAGCAGGGAAGTGAGGTGAAGGTAAATGCCTCGCACTACAGATGAACGAGGCATCTTATTCATGCTAGATGTTTGCTTAGCTCTTGTAATGGTAATTTTGATCTGTGTTTTAGCATTTTTTGTTTATTTCAAAATTTTTCAATTCCGTTTGAATTTTTTAAGATATTTTGAAAAAGAGCAAAAAGCATTTTTTGTTGATTCTTTGCTAAAGAGGAGCACAGACGAGAATGGCTTTGCCGAAATTAGCGTTGAGCAAAGACGTGTGTTGGAAAACCGCATTTCAAACTTTGAAAAGGCACTAGAAAAAAATAAAGATTACCTTTTAGCAAACAATGTAATTCAACTTAAAATAAATGGTGAAGAAGTTTTTTCAGCAAACAACAAAAAAAGATGTGAAGCTTTATATGTTTTTCAGCGCGCTGTTTTGATTGATGGAAAATTCGGAACTGTGGAAGTGGTGTTTTGTGACTAAAAAAAGTGGTTTTATATTTACAATAGACTCTGCAATTTCAATTACATTGCTTGCTGTCTTAACCTTTTTTGCAATAGCTGTTTTTGCAAACAGCAATACTCCAAATATTGATGACTTAATAACATTGCAAAAAATGCATGATTTGATGAAGATATGGTTGTTAGAGAATTCACCAAATGAAGAAATGATAGAACAAGCAAAAACTCTTTTTGGTGAAAACTTTGTTTTGAGAGTTAATGGCCACACAATTTTTGAAGGAAATAAAACAGGAGCATTGCTAAGCACTAAAATGGTTGTTCTAAACAAGAACCTCTACGAAAAAGAAATAGAATTTGCTGTTTACAGGTAAAATCAACAATTTCGAACTAATAAAAGCACACCTTCCTTTTCTTTTCTTAAAATGAAGCAATTTGTACCTTTAATTTTGTAATTACTTTTTGGAGAAGAGATGCTTGTATTTGGCTCAATTATAATTTTGTGGCTGCCAGTAGTGATTGATATTTTTGCATCATCCAAAACAAGAATCCACTCTTGCAAAGGATTGCACTTTAAAAAAATCTCTGAACCACTGGACAATGTCTTAACGATTTTTATTGAGCCTTTAAGCTCAGAGGCAAAAAGTCTCGCATTTGCAGCGTCAATAATGCTGAAAGCTCTTTCATAAGCTTTACTTACCACAGGAACCATTAGGCACATCAGGGATATGGCTATGGTTATAACTATCAGAAATTCAAGCGAAAGCTGTGCACTTTGATACATTTAACCACTTAGCTCAAACTGCCTATTTCGTCAACTTTTTTGAAAAGTTCCTGAGAGCGCTTGTCTATGGATTTGCTAGCCTGTGTTGCAGATGCTTGAAGCTTTGAGACAACAAGCAGTGCAACTACTATGAGCGCTGCCAACACTAGAATCATTTCAAGGGAAATCTGTGCTTTACAGTCCAAACCAACCCTCCGCAGCATATTGTAATTTTCCCACAAAACGTTTAAAAAATTAGTTTTGTAATTTTTTTGTATGAAACAAAGAGAACTTCAAGATTTGATAATAAGCTGGCTTACCATTAGCTTAGCATTCAGTTACTATGGTAGACTTGCAAATTTAGGTACTTTTTTTTATCTGTTCCCAATAAGTCTCATTGCTGTTGGCACTGGTTTTGTTGCCCATGAGTTGGCACACAGAACAGTTGCAAGACGTTATGGTTGCTACGCAGAATTTAGGATGTGGCCATTTGGCTTGGTTTTAGCTCTTTTGTTTTCATTGCTTTTTGGAGTTGTTTTTGCTGCACCTGGTGCTGTGTATGTTTATGGTCCTCACATATCAAGAAGACAAAATGCAAAGATCTCTCTTGCTGGGCCACTAACAAATGCACTAATAGGCATACTTTTCTTAATCATATTTGTTGTACTCGTCCAGGAGTACAATACCTATGTAGGCATGCTAATTTACAGGGTTTCTACACTTAATCTTTGGTTTGCAGTTTTCAACCTAATACCATTTCCACCACTGGATGGTAATGAAGTCGCAAAATATTTTCCGGGAATTTGGGCTTTGTTGTTCTTTGGTACTTTGGGGCTCTTGTTTTTTATTGGATATTTCTAAATCAGAATGCTAGCGAACATAGCTTGGTGAAAACTCAGATACCTTGGTCTTAAAATCTTCATAGGCTCTTTTTACATTCTCGGTTATCGATGGCCTTATCTTTTCAAGAGCTTTTTCAAAGTGTTTCATTGAGACATTTGTTTTTCTCATTTTATTTTCTTTGATAGCAATCAGCGTTGCTTCTCTGACAAGGTTTTCCAAATCTGCACCACTGAAATTCTCTGTTAACTCTGCTAATTCGCTTATTTTTACATCTTGTGCCAATGGGACATTCTTTGTATGGATTTCAAGTATTTTTATCCTTGCTTGCAAATCTGGCACTGGCACTTCTATCAAGCAATCTATGCGGCCAGGCCTTAACAAAGCTTTATCGACTAGATCTGGTCTATTAGTTGCACAAATAAAAACTACATTTTGCAAGACCTCTGTGCCATCAAGCTCTGTGAGAAGTTGGTTCAAAACCCTGTTGCCAACTCCAGAGTCAAGATAAGTGTTGCGCTCAGCGGCTATAGCATCGATTTCATCAAAGAATACAATAGCAGGAGCAACCTGTCTTGCCTTTCTAAATATCTTCCTTATGCCTCTCTCGCTTTCACCAACATACATTGAGAGAAGCTCAGGCCCTTTTATTGCAATGAAGTTTGCCTCGCTTTCAGTGGCCACTGCCTTAGCTAACAATGTTTTTCCACAACCCGGAGGTCCATAAAGCATAACCCCTTTTGCTGGTTTTATGCCCATTTCCTTGAAAAGTTCTGGGTACTTAAGAGGCCACTCAACTGCACGCTTTAGTTCTTCCTTTACTTTCTCCAAGCCGCCTATATCACTCCATTTAACCTTTGGAATTTGAACTGCAATTTCCCTCAAAGCGCTTGGCTGCACGTCTTTCAATGCTTCCATAAAATCTTCTGCTCTCACTTCTAAGCTTTCTAGAACTTCTTCAGGTATCTCATCTTCTTCGAGATTTATTTTAGGCAGATATCTGCGCAATGCTTTCATTGCTGCTTCTTTTGTAAGTGCTTCAAGATCTGCACCAACAAAGCCATGAGTTATTGATGCAAGATAGTCCAAATCAACGTCTTTTGCAAGTGGCATTCCTCTAGTATGGATCTGCAGTATTTCTTTTCTTTCGCTCCTATCAGGTATACCGAATTCTATTTCTCTATCAAATCTTCCAGGCCTACGCAGTGCTTCGTCCAGAGAATTTACACGGTTTGTTGCTGCCATTACAATTACATTGCCTCTTGCTTCTAGGCCATCCATCATTGCAAGAAGCTGTGCAACAACACGCCTTTCAACTTCGCCTATGACTTCGTCCCTTTTTGGTGCAATTGCATCAATCTCATCAATGAATATTATGCTTGGTGCATTTTCTTCTGCTTCTTTGAATATGCGTCTTATGCGCTCTTCTGCTTCGCCAACATACTTGCTCATTATGCTTGGTGCATTAACACTTATGAAGTTTGCATTTGTTTCATTTGCAACTGCTTTCGCTAGCAGAGTTTTTCCTGTGCCTGGTGGACCATAAAGAAGCACACCTTTTGGTGGTATTATGCCTAGGCGCCTGAAAAGCTCAGGGTGTTTCATTGGCAATTCAACCATTTCTCTTATCTTCATCACTTGCTCTTTAAGCCCACCTATGTCCTCATAAGCAACAGTTGGTATGCCTTCTGGAACTTCTTTTGCTGGTTTTTCTTTTAGTATAAATTCTGTAAGCTCAGTAACCTTTACAATGCCTCTCGGCTTTGTGCTAGTGACCTTATAAACAAAGCCTGAGCCAAAGACACTTATCCAGACGCTGTCGCCTTGGCATAGAGGCCTTCCAAGGAAAGTCCTCTTTAGAATCTTGTTATAGCTTGATGCTATAATTCTTATGCGTTGTGTTGGTGCCAGAACAACTTCTTGTGCTTCTTTGTAATCCGCTTTTCTAACAATAACTGTTTCGTTGAGGCCGACACCCGCATTGTGCCTTATAAATCCATCCATTCTTATTATCTCTTTTCCTTCATCTTCCACACGGGCAGGCCAAACTATGGCAGCAGTTGTTCTACTGCCTTTGATCTCTACAATGTCGCCACTGGTTATATCTAGAGCTTCTCTAAGCTTTGAGTCAAGCGTAACTATGTTTCTACCAACATGTGCAGGATCAGCATCTTGAACTCTAAGCCGCAATTCTTTCTTTTGCATATATTCACCCAAAAATAATGTTTTCTTTTTTTTTCCCTTTTTTCAGTTTAATCCATAGTTAATATTATTTTCAATTAATATAATTGCTTTAATCCTTATAAATGTTGCCTTAAAATTCGGGAAAAAACAGTTGGCAAATTTAAAATAAAATAATGAAAAGAAAAGTAAAAAGGTGCAAAAAGCACCTTCCACTTTCAAAATAAACTAATTAATCTCTAGTTAGTTGCCAGTTAGTTACCAGTTAGCCGCATGTTCCAACTATTGGCTTCGCACCTACTAGCTTCTTACCTTGGATACCGCCAATCACATTATATGTTATTTCTAAATTGTACTGGTAGGTTTTTCCTGCGCTGCAATCAGCAACACCATTATTTGTACTAACGGTAACGGTTTCACCCGCATTTAAAATAGTATCGTTTAGGTCTAGCGCAGTGCCACCAACGCTGATATCAGTCACCTCTAGTTTATCAGTACCCACATTTTTCAATACAAAAGTAGCTCCTGTAGAACTTATTTTCCAGTCCGTTACTGCTATCGGGGAAGAACTTCCTTGCCAGTAAGCCTTGCTCTGTTGCTCTGTTATGGCTCCGCCAAGGCCTGGGAACCAGCCCATCACTCCTGCAACAACAAGTGCAATTATTATTATTACAGCCAAAATAATCAAATACTCTGTTGTACCTTGCGCTCTATTTTTCATCAAATTACCTCCTTATAGTATTGTTTTGGTAATATTTATTGATGCATCGGAGTTTAAAATACTTACTCTTTCTCAACCTGGTTTAATTTTGGCCCAAAAACGCTTTTGTTTTTATTGATAACCAGGAAAAATATAAGTAGCAAGCGGTGTTCAAATGGAGATTGAACTTAACCTTAACGAAAGCATCCATAAAAATGCTAGCAACTATTTTGAGAAGGCCAAAAAAGCAAAAGCCAAAGCAGAAAAGATAAGAGAAGCAATTAAGCTTGTTGAGCAAAAAATAAAGGAACTTGAAAGTAAACAAAAAATAGAAGAAAAAAATAAGCCAATTGCAAAAAGACCTCGTGAATGGTATGAAAAATTCCACTGGTTTTTTTCAAGCGAGGGTTTTCTTGTGATTGCTGGAAGAGATGCGAACACAAACGAACTTTTAATAAGCAAATATATGACACCGGGGGATTTGTACTTTCATGCAGATATTTATGGTGCAGCTCACTGCATAATCAAAACTGAAGGTAAAGCGCCTGGTGAACAAACACTAAAAGAAGCAGCAACTTTTGCTGCAGTTTTTAGTAAGGCCTGGCAACAAGGATTGGCAGCAGTAGATGTTTACTCTGTTAAGCCAGAACAAGTTTCAAAGAAAGCTCCAAGTGGTGAATCTTTAGCACGCGGAGCCTTTATGATTTACGGAAAAAGGAATTGGTTTAAGAACACACCTTTAAAATTTGCGATAGGAATAGAAAAATTTGGCAATTATTATAGGGTGATTTCAGGCCCACCCGAAGCAATAGAAAAGAAGGCTTTGATTTCTTTCACGGTCTTGCAAGGAAAAAACAAAAAAAGCGAAGTAGCAAAGCAGCTTAAGTCAGCTTTTGAGAAGTCAGAAAACTGTCAGATAAGCATTGATGAAATAATGCAAATGTTGCCTGCTGATAATATTGAAGTAATAACAACAAGAACCAAAACAATTTCGGCAGATGCGATATTAAAGCCCGGTGGTCAAACATAGATTACAAATCCAAAAGATAAGATTATAAAGCTGTTAAAATAATATATTCATGGTCACCATGATCCTACTATATTTATTTGTTGTCTTTCTATATGTTTTTGCTTTTATTGTAACCCTTGCAATATGTAGAAAACTCTACGGTGGCGGTTTTTCAATGGCTTTGCCATACCTCATATCAATGGTTGGTATTTTTGCAGTTGCAAACTTTTTGAAGTTTTTTGGAGCTGGTGAAAATATAAGCTATTCCATTGAAAATGCACCTGTTTTTTGGTTCAGCATACAGACACTTTATATAATAGGTGGCATAATGTTTGTGGCAATGCTTTATCAGTTCTACCACACTCGATATGTAACCAAAGGGTGGGAGGAGTTTAGATAATGGAGCCATTATTCTTTGCACTCATAGCGGCTATTAAATTAGGCGTATTCCTAGTTGCGCTTTTTCATTCAGTGATTGTAGCAAGATTTGCAAAGCTAAAGGAACTTGAAATATTAATATCAGTAAGTTTAATATATGTTTTTATATCTGCTATAGAGCTTGCCTATATTTACCAATATGTTGGAGAGCTTCGAAGCTCTATGCCATATGAATTTGTCCTTTACAGTAGCTTATTCCTAGAAGTATTAGCTGCCTTTGGCATAATGCTAACTTTACTATGGATTAACAAGGACATAAAGAAGTGGAAATAAGTCGTGGTTCTGGTGGCAAAAAAGATTGATTTTTCCACAATATCTGAAGATCAAATAACTCTTTTTATAGTACCCGCACAAAATTACGTCGAGATTGACAATGAAATTCTTTACTATTTTGTAAATATAAAAAAGATGAGCTGCCTATATATTGCTGCAAATAGGCCTGCACAGATTATAAACAGGATTTTGGAAAAA
Source organism: Candidatus Iainarchaeum sp. (assembly GCA_038895395.1). GTDB lineage: Archaea > Iainarchaeota > Iainarchaeia > Iainarchaeales > DTGL01 > DTGL01. The sequence goes on along the minus strand of JAWANJ010000007.1, from coordinate 13,857 downwards.
GCAAAAGTAAACACAGCCAATATATGGTACATTGACTGTGTTTCAGGAAGGGTTGCTACACCGCATAGAATTGAAAAGGTACTCTTTCTTGAAACACCACGTGATCTAACAAATATGAGTATTGCGATAACAAACTATGTGAAAACCCTGCCACAAGGAAATAGGTTGCTTTTTTTAGATAGTCTAACAACGCTTGCAATACATAACGATATCAACACAGTGGCAAAGTTTGCTCACTTTATAATAAACCATGCAAGAAATTGGGGCATCTCAATGGCTATAATCTCAATTGAAGAAGAAGCTGAAGCAGAGCTTATAAATAAGATCTCGATACTCGTTGACAGGGTTGTAAAAATTTGATCATTGCATTACTGTACTATAAGCATAGACTTTAAGGCTATCCTAGCAAAAAAGAATATCACTGCTGAAACCAAAAGTATTGCGGGAAAGTACTTCAAACCAAATTTTGACTTACCTCTAGAAATAACACCCATAAAAGCACTTGAGAAAAGAGAGTTGAAAAATAGCATCACGTATGCTACAATGTGCATAAATGTTGGGTTTATGTTCATATCTGAAGAAAGAAAGCCTATGCCAAACGCACTACCTGCTTCTTTAGCCATCTGTGCTTGCATGTTTGAAAGCATCTCTAAAAAAATTACTGAAACCGCTAGCAAAACAGGGGTCATTATTACAACTATAAAAAGCAAGAACATTTCATACATCTTTGTGCTTGAAATGAGGGCCTTCTTTAGCTCCTGTGTTTGTCTCAGGTCTTCAGCAGAAGCTTCTAAAAGCTCTGCAATTTTACCCCCGGCTTGCATAGATTGAATAATGAATGGAACCATCTGCTTAAGATTTTCAGAATCTATCCTTTCAGATAATGCTTTTAGAGCTTCAGTAAAGGATTCTGTACCTAAAGATTTTGCGGTGGCTATCTTTATTTCTTCACTGAGAGGGCCAAACTCGTCTCTAGCAGCGCTTCTAAAAGCAAGGAAAGGCACCATACCAGCCCGAATGTTGTTCGAAACAAGAAGCAAGAAATCTGGCAGTATGTTATCAACTAATGAGGCCCTTGCATCAATCATGTAGTATAGCATCATTTGATACACAACCAAAATAACAAAAAAAGAAACAAATCCAACAAGAAAAGCAGTGACGTAGATTAGTTCACTCGGAAACATCTCTGCAAAAAAACCCCTAAATATTGTAAGAGACAAGAGAAAAACCACTATAGAAAGAAGGATCGCAAGCAAGACCCTCTTTCCTACATAGAGGTCATAATCGCCTTTTATACCTGCATAAGTAAGCATGCGGTATAAAGTTCTTTGCTTAAAACCCATGGGAACCAAATTGCTGATACTTAAGCAAAGTCTCTTATACAAGCGCTCTATCGATTTTGCAAAATTTTCTTTCATCAAATCACAAACACCTTTGGCACACGACTTTTAACAAAACCAATTATAGAAAGTTGTATAGCAAACGAGATAGCCACGACGAAGACAATTGTTGGGGGACCTACAGAAGCACCAGCAAGCGAAGAAAGTATAACAAGAAAGGTTAGCCCCAAGCTCGGTATTGCCGCTGCAAAAAGCATGTACATTAGTACCCATACGTTAAGCTCTGCTGTGTAATCTCTTATTGCCCTTTCTTGATCTTTCACAAGCATGTTTACTATTGACTGCAGAGCACCTTTTATTGATGCACCACTTCTTATTGAGCTAAGCAATTGCCAGCATACTTTTCTAAGATGCTCCGAGCTTGTTCTTAGTGCCATCTTTTCAATGGCTTTTGCCTCTGACTCGCCAGCATTTATTTCTTTTGTTGCTAATTCAAATTCATCTGAAACACCAGGGTATTTTGACTTAGCTACATGTACCATGGCATTATAAAGGCTTATGCCAGAGCAAACCTGGACATACATTGACTTGGCTGCAAAGAGTAGATGGTCATCTATTATACGAGCGTGATTATTAGTCAATATGCGCGGATAGAAAACATGCAACATAAAAAACACAATTGCAAAAACAGTACCAAAAGCAAAAGATTGAACCATGAGTGCAACATCAAAAACTTGAGATCTTAAAAATAAAAGAAGCAAGAACAATGAAAAGAAAAGCAAAAAATAAACAAGTGCAGAAAAAAATGCTGCTGTGATATATCTTTCTGGTGAAATCTTTAAACCTGCGCGATTTAAATCATATTTCAAAGTGTAAAAAACATCTTTTAGTTGCTCACCGATCCAAAGAAAACGTCTATTGATCTTATTTGCCCTTTCAATAGAGAAAAGCATAAACTTTACTCGCATTCTAATCCTCCAAGAAAATCACTGGTTTTTTGTTTTGTTTTGCTGCATTTATAACCTCATCAGCATCACTGTAATATGCTTTCATAATGCTTCCAACTTGGTCGATGTTGTTTATATTGTGATTTAGCATCCACTCTAAAATATGGGCGCGGTTATCTAAGTCATCAGCTATCTCTTGTTCGGTAAGACCTGTATGGAGATTTATATTTCCGATAAGCTTTGTTGGTTTATTTAACATATCCCATTTATCAGTTCTTGGAGACCATTTAAATATTGTGTTTATGGTTAGTTGAGAGCCTGTTGTTCCAGACTCAATTTCGCATATCTCATAGCTACGTCTTCTATTGGTTCTTCGATCCCTATATTGGACAAGCACCAAATCAAGACCTTCAACCTCCAAGGGAGGTAAAGATATTGGAGGCTCAAGTAAACGTCTTAGAACTTGTAGGCCTGAGTTTGCGTGCAATGTACTATACACACTGTGACCTGTGTGAAGAGCTTCAAAAAGCACTTCAGCCTCTTTTCTTTTCCTTATTTCACCAACAATTATCCTGTCTGGTCTCATCCTAAGCGAAGCATGCATTAGATCCAACATTGTAACTTCACCTAGACCTTCTGGGTTTGGGTTCCTAGTTGTCATTGGAACCCAGTTCCAATGTAAATGTTTTGGAAGCATTATTTCTCTAACGTCTTCAATGGAAATGATTCTATGATATGGTGGTATAAAAACACAAAGCGCATTTAACATTGCTGTTTTTCCTGAAGCTGTACCTCCGGCGACTATCATGCTCATTTCGTATTGAATTGCAAGCCAAAGAAGTGAAGCCATCTCTATGCTCATTGTGTGCCTTGTGCCTATGAGGTCAATTATTGTCCAAGGTCTTCTAGCAAAACGCCTTATTGTAACTGTATTCCCAAATGATGAGATTGGAAAAAGTGAAGCATGAACCCTATCACCAGTTATTATGTGAGCGTCAAGAAGAGGGCTCAATGTGGTTATTTCCCTACCAACTTTTCTTGCAATCTGTGAAGCATAATTTGCAATTGTCTCCTCTGAAAGGGGCATTATGTTTGTTCTCATCCAGCCGTATTCTTTGTGGTAAACTGTGATATAAGTCTTTGCCGAGTTTATTGCGATCTCCTCAAGATCGTTATCACCCATCATTAGCTCAATTATACCCAACCCATACATTTCGTGAAGTAAGAGGCCTGCCAATATTTCTTGAAGTTTTATATCGAAACTAAAGTATTCAGCAAGAACTTTTTTAGCTTCATCAAAGTATCTTTTCTTCAGTTCTAAACTCTTTTTTGCATCTGTGATTTCTGAAACTTCAACGGGCACGCGTTCAACGATTTTGTTTTTTATTTCTTCAATGAAAATTTTTGTATAAGGCCTAAATATGGGAGGAATTAAATTATAGCAGAGCATTTTGTCTTCATTTGAGCGCACTATTTCAGCAATTGCAGGAACATTATCCACAAGCAGATTTTTTTCTGAAATCTTTTTACCTCCAAAAACAAATGGCTTTGATTCTGCTATTTGTGTAAGAAGGACAATTCTTGGGCTTTTAATAATTGTCGTTGGATATACCAGTTTGACTATGCTTGCATTTTCAAGTGCTTGGCCTATATTTTCAACAGCATCAACTTTAAGACCCAACCTTTTTGCAAGTTCATCAAATGATGCAGCTTTCTTTGTACGAAGTATATCAACCAGAGCATCAACTGGTGTAGTGATGGGCTCACGAAGAAATTCCGAATAGTCTTTTTGTTTTGATTCACTTTCTTGTAAACTCACCGAAAAAGATTCCGGAAGTTCTTTAGATTTTAAAGGTAGATCTATAAGTGGTTCGCTTTCAAAGTTTTTTTCAATTTCTTTCTTAATTTTTTTCAAGGTAAGCACCTTCTAGTCAATATATCTTAAATCTTATTAATAAACTTATCCACTACCAAAGGTGATGTTTCCATCCCAGCTGGTAGATCCCATTGAAACATTCAAACTACAAGGCAAAAAAGCACTTGGCTGTGTAGGTGGAATCGAAAAGCTAAAGTTTATATCAATAGCATGGCCTCCAACCAAATTATTTTGTATTTTTAATGCACCTGTGCTGTTGCCTATTCGTCCGACCGTAACATTTACATCGCCACCAATATTTTGAAATTTGATTAGGTACTCATATGTATTGGAGTTTGAAATGTTGCAGACTCTTTCGACTTTTTCGCCCGAGTAATCAATTATGCGAAGTGTTACTTTTGTTGAACCTGAGTCACAGCTCCATTTGCTTGAGTTTTCATCATCATAAGAACCATGCTCAATTGAAAGATTGATATCGTAGGAAAACACGTTTGTTTCTGAATTTGGCATATAAAGAAGCACATAGTACTCTGTCTTGCTTCTTTTGTACTTTAGACCATTTGGAAAATAAAGCTCGGTTTCAGGTGTCAGGTTGCAAATAGATATAACAGCATTTTTCTTTGGAGCATAATTGGATTCAATAAATTTTTTCCATGCTTCTATTGATTCATTTGAAGCATGCATAGGAACAGAATCCTCTATTTTGACAAAAGTTGAGTCTAATTTTTTTTCAGTGTTTATGCTAAAGCCCAAAACATTTTTTGCGTCCTGAGCAATGTCATCAGCAATATCAGCAACCACAAGAGCTGATACACTATCAAAAATTATTTTCTGTTCTTCTCTATTCTTTTTTAAATAATAAGATGCAGAAAGCAAAAGTACTGATAGAATTATCGCTATTGATATCGTAATTACAAAACCTTTCCTCAATAAATCACCTATACCAGGTCAATACCTCCACCAGATATGCTTTACCTGTTTTATTTGAAAAAAAACTTCTTTTGTAAGATGTTCTTTCGGTATAGCGCGCAACACAGCCAACTTTATAGGTGCTGAAAAGAACAGCATTTAAATCCTCGGAATCGTAAACTCTAAGCTCAATACACAAATTCAAAGCTGATGCATTCATCAATGTACTTACTTCAGCAACTGAATTTTCATCTATAGCTTTTGTCAGATAACCACCCTTTTCAAGAACTGTGCCAAAATCAGAAGCAAAATCATAAAGCGCAGCACTCTGAAAAGCATCAAGCCGAAAACTATAAATATAAAAGGTGGTTGTTACTAAAAGAACAAGAAGCACTGTTGTCGAAAAAAGACTATCCATCGAGAAAAGAAAACCTTTCACTCAAACACCTCTAAGGTTATGAAAACTGCTGAACCATCCAAAAGCCCAATCCTGTTTATTTTTGTCACTGCGTAATCTTTGCTCTTTGTCTTGCCGACTGAATAAAGTACTCGGCCAGAACTCGAAAATATTGTTAGGTTAAAATCATAGTTTTGGATACCTAAAATATTTTTTACAAGGTTGTAATCTTTGCTTGCAAGGCTTTCTATTTTAGCTCTTTGTAATATGTTTGGTTCACTAGCTATGCCCAAAGATTTAATGTTTTGATCTGGAACTAGATACCAGTCTGAAGGATCGCCAGCTGAAAGCATTAAGGTTTGAGCAGCTCTTCTTGCAACATATTCCCTGTTCTGCTCTGCTTCGAACTCTTTGACCCTAAGCGATACAAAATATGAATAGCTATTGATCATAAGCAGAGCTGCTCCAAATACTGCTAGTGCGAATATGAAGTCGCTTGTAAATAATTGGCCTTTTTCAGCTTTTTGTTTCAATCAAAATTCCTCCACCTGTGTTTTTAATTTTATATTCTTTTCCTTGGATCATTTGTGGTGATAAGATATTTGAAGGTAAAAGCAATTCACTGACATATTGGCCATCCCACTCAACAAAAACTTTTTTGTTATATATGACTATATTGTAGTCCCCAAAATTCTTAATGAAAATTGTCTTTTCAGTACCATTGCCGCCAAGATAAACTGCATTTATTTCAGATGCAAGTGTCCTTGCAAGAAGCTTTGCTTCCTGGGTCTTTTTAGATTGCATAAAAACATCATGCTGGCCTGATGCAACCGAAAGCGAAAAAACAAAAATCACTAAAAAAAAGGAAAGAAGAACCATAAATTCAACAGACGCCTGAGCTTTTTGCAAAAGGTCACCTTTCCAATTATTAGCCGCAAGTTGTGTCAACAGGCCATGATGGCGTTGTCAATATGCTCCCATCCGAAAACATAAAGTCAATAACAAAACTATCGTTTAGGTTTATGCTTTTGTTAAATTGCACACGAGTATCCATAGTCATATCACCTGGCGGAATGATGAAACCATTGTTATAGTTAGGTGGATTTGTTCCAACTGCAAACCACTGACCTGACGAAGCACCACCGCCATAAATCTTTTGTGCATGGACGCTGACATCAGATATTGTGGCGTTTGTGCTGTAAGTTAGTCGCATTTGTATTATGTTAAGGTCTTCTGGGTAGCCGTTCCATAAAGACCAGTTTGTTAGCAATTTGTTTGCTGAGCCAGAAAGGCATGCTGGGCCCCAAGAAAAGTTGAACATGTCTGCTTGCAAAGCTATTCTAATACGAATTTCGCTAACATCTATGTTTGCATTGCTCTGGCCTGTGATATTAGCATTAAATTGGCCCGTTGCATTTTTGTTTGCGTCAACCCTGACTGTTATAAGATTGCAGTCGCCACCTTGCAAAACACCTAAGCTTGAAGGTTCTAATGAAATGGAGATCAAATTGTTTGGATCATTAAATACTTGGTAGGAAAAGTTTGCATACTGAAGCGGACTGAAGCCAGTATTGCAAGCAAACAATTCCAGCTGCTGTTCGGAATCTGGAAGCATAGTGAATATTGTAACCTGCTGCCTTTCTGGGAAAAGCGATAGGAAGCCGTTTTTGTCTGGCAAGGACAGAGTCCTTATTGAAATCCTTGATGTGTCAGAGTTTATACTGCTTATGCCTTCGATGAAGCCATTGTAGTCGCCATTTGCATCTTGTGGTACGCTTATTGTTATTTTTACAGGTTCGCAGGTTCCTCTCTGAAGAGGCTCAATGTTTGTTGGGCTTATTGAAACCCAGTCATTTGCGTCGCGCTCCATTGAGCGCGAAAGGTTAACATAATTGAGGTCTTTAAGCCCTAAGTTGCACGCATAGATATTGACATCCTCAGTAGAGCCCTTAAATATTGAAAGCGGATAATAATCCGGGAAAAGGTAAAGTTCGCCATCTTCTTCTGGTAAGGTAAGAACCTTTATAATAAGCACAGATGAGTCACTGTTAACACTGCTATTGCCATAAACTGTGCCAGTATAAATGCCATTTGCATCATTTGGAACAGCCATGGTTACTTTAACAGGCATACAACTTTCTCTCACAAAAGGAGCAATTGTTGTTGGGGTTAGTGATATCCAACTGTTTGCGTTGCGGTCCATTGAAATGGAAAGGGTCACACTATTTAGGTCTTCCATGCCAACATTGCATGCGTAAAAATTGATGTCTTGCGTAGAGCCAGCCAATATTGATATAGGGTATTGTTCAGGATAAAGCTCAAGCCAAGCTTTTTTTATTATTGTTGCGGAAACTTCTATTGTTACAGGCACAAATATCTCATATGTTTGGTTTGGTGTTATTACAGTGAAAACCAATGAGCCCGGATAAGCTCCTGCTGCAAAAGCATCCGAATAAAAGTTCATGTCTAAGGTTTTTGAAGTACCTGCCTCGAGCTCAAAAGATGAAGTGTTTATATCAAAGTTTGCGTGCGTATGGTTCCAGTTCTTCACCAAAGAAACTTGGGCCTTGCTGTCGCCATCATTGTATATTGTAATCGTCTCCAGCTTGTCGCCACCTCTGGAAATATGCACAAAAAGCGATGTCTTGTCAAGGTAGATTTCCTCAAGGCCGAAAACAACGTAGCCTTCTTTAGCTTCAACCCAAACCCAATGCTCACCAGGTGTCAACGGAATTGTACCCACGAGGTTGACATCTGCTTTTGCATAAATATCGCTGCCAGCAACATTAAAAAATATGCTACTACCTTCAATACCACTTCTGTTTGGATCTATTGAGCTTGGCACTGAGAAAAAAACCTTCTTTCTTGCACCTTCACCCTGCTTATAAACAGCATTCGCAGCATTTACAAGATCACTTACACTTATAAGTGCTGTCTTCTGTTGTCTTTCAATCTGAAGTTCAACCATGGATTGGTTGGAGTAAGCTATAATTGCTATTAAAACAATAAGTCCAAAAGTAAGAATAACCAAAACCTCAACAGAGCTTTGACCTTTTTCAGACAAATTTTTATTTGAACACATACAAACCCTTGAACCCTTACTTCTTGCTTATTAAATCAATACTTTTATGTTCTTAATAAATTTTATTACTTTAAAAACCAGAACACTAGCTCAAAAAACCTCTACATCAGGGTAAACTTTTATCCCCTTTTCTTCAAAACCAAATGCAAGTATTCTGTTTGTGTGTCTTGTACCACGCATCTTTAATATCTCACAACAGTGTATCCTTGCGGACTTTTCACTGCTTTTTGTATAGTAAAGGGCTATAATTGCATCTGAAAGAAACCCTGGTGAGTCTGACTTTGTGAGATGTGTGTCAACAGGCGCTTCTGAAATTATTATGTTTGTGGTGCCCCAGTTGTGTAGAAGATCAAAAAATTCAAGGATGCTTTGTCTTTTTACGTACTCATCGTGGAATAGCAAAGCATATGAAGTTATGGAATCCACAACCAAACGCTTTGCCTTGATCTCATTTATCGTATCCTTTATTGGACCACCGCCCTCTTTCATGAGCTTTTCTACCTGATGCGGCTTGTATTCTAGCACCCTAAAAAGGTTTTGACTCTCAAGTTTTTTAAAGTCCCATCCAAAAACAAGTGCATGTCTTAAAAGGGTCTCTTTGCCCTCTTCAAATGTAATATAAATGCCCGGTTCATTTAATGCAGTAATACCATGGTAAAGAAATTGTAAGGCAAATATTGTCTTTCCAGTACCTGGAGCACCAGCTAGCAAAACAACTGAGCCTTTCTCAAATCCACCTTCAATTAGCTCATCAAGGCCTTCGATACCTGTTGGTACTCGCTCAATAACATCTTTTGGCTTTTGTGTTGTTAGATCAATTTCAGCAAATCTTTGGGCATTTTGTCCTGAAACAACATTATCGTATCGTCTTTTTGGTTGTACAGCTTCTGAGCCTTTTTTAATCAGGTCTTCTGGCTTTACCTCTTCAAGAATTTGCTCTTTTTGCTCAGACTTTTCTTTTGTGCCTGTAGCTTGACCAAGATTTCGAAATATTTTTCCAAGCGAATACTTATCATCGCTATTTGGCATTTGAACACCAACAAATTAAGAAAGCAAGAAATGTGAGACCTATGAAAAATTTTGTAGCATAACTATTAAAATACCAACTTTGTGCTCTTTAAAGGATTTTAATCGTTGCCAGAACGCTTTATAAGTTCTATTATAGATCTTGTTCTAGATTCGCTTTTGTATACAGGCTCAGTTGTGAAAAAGATATTTCTGTCGCGTATGAACCTATATATGTCAGGAATGCGCTCATAGTAGTAGCTCTCTATATGCTTTCTGTATGACTCAACGTCTTTGTAAACATGTCTTGTAAGTAAATTCCAATTTCCTGAACCGAGCATTCCAGAAAACCAATATAGATGTGGATCCTGCGTGGCTAATTCGATAAAGGCATTGAATGCATCTTTTTGGGAAAGATCTGCCTGCAACAGCATTGTAACCTCAAGATTGTAGCCTAAGGACCTAAAATTTATTTTTGGCCCATAACCTTGGATCACACCAGCCTTACTTAGAAAATCTAGAGAGCTTAATATTGTGGCCTTGTGTAAACCAGTGTGTTTTTTTATTCTCTCCACATTTGGCCTTACAGAGCCATCTTTAAGTAAAGCCTCAAGAATCTTTACGCGTATTGGATCAAAAATTGACATTTTTAATATCATAACATCACCAATATGTAATAATAGTATAGCAAAAGTTGTTAAATATGTACCTTTTTCACATCCAAATTGTGTAAATTGCTTTATATAAGTTAATACAAAATAGTTTATGCAAAACCATAAGGAGGGTTGTTGCAAGACCGAAGGTTTTTAGGGGGATGGGGCGGCTCACCAGGCTTATATGGTTCCAATTAAGGCCCCTTCTACCCCTAAGACAATTCGGCTAATTTTATCAATTAAATGATTAACAGACATTCATATCATAGTAAAGACGTTTTAGCTCGCTTAGAGCTGTAAGCATGCTTGAATGCTTTTCATAAAGATCTTCAATATTAGCATCCAGAGCTTCAAGTTTATCCAACAATTTTGCTGCTTCGAGAACAAGAGACTCTATTTGTTCAATTTTAGCGTATAAAACCCCTGTGTTGTTACAGTCAAGTCTATCTATTTGTAATTTTTCAAACATTTCTTTTGATTTATGGTAAAGCAAGCACTCTTTTCCAATAAGGTAGTACGCTTCAGCTCTAATTGCTATTTTTTCAAAACCTTGCTCATCAAGGTAAAGAGCTTTGATGTTGAGATCTCTTGCCCTGTCACCATATCTTGAGGCAAACTCCAACAAATTTTTGTTATGGTTTTTCGAACGCAACATCAAATTTTTCAGCCCATCTGAAAGATTTGAAAGTGACAGATAATAATTGCAGTCAGTGACTGTAGAAGAAATAAATTCAAATGATGGCCTTTCATTAATAATTTTTGCTTGATACGATTGCAAAATTTCGATCTTCTTTTTGAGAAATTCGCCAAACTGGACATTCAAGTTCCAGTACTCCTGCATCATACTTGAAGAGGCGTCTCTCAAAGTCTTTGCTCTGCTCAGAATACTTTCAATTTCTACAATAACTCTTTGTTTTTCTTCCGGGGTCATATCAAGAACTTCTGGCTTTTTAAGGTTTTCAATGTCCATGTTTTGCCAAATGTTTTCTTTGTGTGGTTTTTCATTTTCTAAAAAAGCAAGGTAAAAAAGCGCTATTGCTGAAAGTATAACCAAAAAAAGAAAAAAGATTATTGATAGCTTTGCAATGCTATTTAGTTTTTGAATTTTCACTGCTTTCACCCAAAATTTTTTCTTTCCATGAATTTTTGCTTGGACATGTTGGATCTATGCACATTTCGAAGCGAGAGTTTTTTAGAGTTACTTTTATCATTGGCTTTTGACACACAGGGCATTTTTTGTCAATTGGTTCTATTTTTCCTTGTTGCGGCAATGGATATGTGACATCACATTCAGGGTAACGTGTACATCCTAAGAAACGCTTTCCTGTACGGCTATTTCTCACAATAAGAATGCCATCACAACCAGGTCTAGTACAAGGGAATTGCTTTTTATCAATTTTAAGTGCATCTCTTAAGGCTTTTCCAATTTCTTGTTTTTTTGAAAGAAGTTCTTCAAGCACACTTTGAAGAAGCTTTCTTGAGTCATCAACAACAGTCTCCTTGTTTTTTCTTCCAACCGCAATTTCATCCATTTCTTTCTCGATTTGAGCGGTCATATCTGGCTTAAGAAATGCACTTTCTTGTTTTTCGAGAGCATCTACTGTGGCAAAGGCAATTTCGTTTGGAATTATTGCTTTGTTTCCTTTTATATAACCTCTTGCGTATAGTTTTCTAATTATCTCATGTCTTGTTGACTTTGTGCCAAGGCCGAGATCTTCCATGAGTTTTATAAGACTGCCTTGTGAATATCTGGGCTTTGGTTTTGTTTCCTTTTCTAAGAGCTTCATATCTATTAGCTTTACAGAATCTCCTTCTTTTAGACCAGGCAGTATTATTTCCTCTGTACTGCTGTAAGGGTAAACATTTTTCCATCCAAGCTTAAGGTAGCGCTTCCCCGAAGCTAAAAAAGGTTCTTTGCCAACAAGGATTTCTACATCCATAAATTCAGCAACAGCATCTTCGCCTAAAGTTGCCAAAAAGTGTCTGCTTACAAGTTCATAAATTTTTGCGTGATTACCATGCAAGGAGGTTTTGGGAAGATCCACTGGGTGAATTGGTGGGTGATCTTTTGTGGCTTTGCCTTGTGACGGTGTAATGCCTTTTTTAAGCAGCTCTTTGCAATATGTGCTGAATTCTTTTTTTGCTGAAAGCTTTTCCACAATCTTTTTTAGATTTATTGTTGCTGGATATGCTTCATTGTCTGTACGCGGATAGCTTATATAACCTAACTGGTAAAGCTCCTCTGCTATGCTCATGGCTTGAGGTGCTGAAATACCTATAGAACTTGCAGCTTTAAGAAAAGATGTTGTGTTGAAAGGAACTGGACGCTTAATTTTCTTTTCAACAATCTTAACCTTAGAAACCAAGCCAAATGGCTGTTTGCTTTTTAGCACTGCAAGTGCTTTTTCCTTTTCCCAGAAACGACCCTCTTTATGCAATGCGCTAAATTTTTTACTATCTTTTTCAAATATTGCTTCGACTTCCCAATATGGTTTTGGCTTAAAGGCCCTTATTTCTTTCTCTCTGTCAACAATTAAAGCTAAAACCGGACTTTGCACTCTACCCGCAGAGAGAAAATCTTTGCCGAGTTGGCCTGAAACTATTGAAAGAAACCTTGTAAGAACGGCACCCCATATCAAATCTATCTCACGCCTAGCATTAGCTGAATTTGCAAGATTAAAGTCTAGTGTGGTTGGATTCTTAAAAGCCTCTTCAATGTCCTGCTTGGTAATTGCAGAAAATGCAATTCTCTTTACCTTTATATTTGGCTTTACTGTTTGAATACAATGTAAGGCCTCTAAAGCTATGCTTTCTCCTTCTCTGTCATAATCAGTTGCAAATATGACTTCATCAGCATCTTTTGCATATTTCATTAGAGCTTCGATTATGTTTTTCTCTTTCTTCACATATTCTATATTGCTAAAAACAAGACTTCTCAGGTCAGTACCTATCCAAGGCGAATAATGCTTTGGAAAGTCCACATCAATTATGTGGCCTTTCAAAGGAATTGTTGCGTATTCAATACCGTTGCGCTTAAAGTGATACACTGGCACATTGTTCACTCTTTTCTCTTCAATTTTTCCATCAGCTAGCAATTCAGCAATTCTTCTCGCAGCTATGTTTTTTTCTGCGACTATTAGCTTCACAACATCACTAAAATAGCTATTTGTATGCAAAACATAAAAAGTTAAGCTGTTGCTTTTAGATTTTTAGGCTAAATTGGTAAAATAGCGGAAAAAATATATATTGCAATGCGATTATTTTTACGATAAATATGGTTTTAGAGTTTGGGCACACTATGCCGGTTGTAAACCAAATAGCAATAATATTTGCCACAGGCTTAGTTCTAAAACTTTTAAGCAAAAAAACTGGCTTTCCATTTGTGGTTCTTTTGATTCTCGCAGGAAGTTTTCTTGCAAGCATATCCTTAATTGATAACAAGCAGCTTGGTATTATTCCTGACACTCTAAGAATACTTGCTATTGTAATAATAGTTTTTGCGAATGGTTTTTACTTAAGATTAGAGAGCATAACCAAGCAAGGATTTTTGATATTGGGATTAGCAACAATAGGGGTTTTAATATCAGCAGGCATTATAGCATCAGTTGTACATGTTACACTTGGACTTGCTTTGATACCTTCACTATT
>JAWANJ010000006.1:0-31315 GCA_038895395.1 Candidatus Iainarchaeum sp. | reverse complement strand
ACTCGCTCGTTTGTACAAGCGCTAAGTAGAAGTTTTTGCAGATAAGAATAGCTGTTTTTATTTTCTTCTCCAACTTTGGTTAGAGCATAAACTGTTTCGGCAATATCTTTTCCAAATTCCTTTTCTAGTTCGATTTTTGAAACATTTGTGTCCTCCAATATGTCGTGAAGAAGCGCCGCTGAAATTGTTTTTGCATCGACTTCATACTCGCTAAGCACAAGCGCAGTTGAAATTAGGTGGGTAAAATATGGTTCACCAGAATATCTTTTCTGTGTGTTATGTTTGATCTTAGAGTAGGTGTATGCCCTTTTTACCAAGCCAAAATCTTTTGATGCAAGACGCCTTCTTACAAATGATATCGCATTTTTTACTAGCAAGATATCTGGTTTTTCATAGCTTTTTGAAATCCGTTTTAGAAGTTCGACTAATTTTTCTTCAGAGCTTCTGCCAAAACTTATGCTTGGCACCTTTATAAGCATTACATCTCCTCGAGTATTGGTATGCCTAGCAGATACATCCCATTTGATATAACAATGCATACTGCCTTTACCAATGCCAATCTAGCCTCTTTTAATTCTTTTTCAGCATCAAGCACTGGCAATTTATGGTAAAAACTATTAAAACATTCGCAAAGTTCCAATAGATAGTTACATATCATGTTTGGCTTTCTTTCTTCCAATGATTTCTTTACAGTAGACTCAAATTCAAATAATTTCTTTATAAGATCTTTCTCACATTCGTCTGAAAGAAGTGTGAAGTTTGTTTTTTTACCAATATTAAATTTTTTGCTTTTTGGTTTCTTGTCCAAAGCTTTTCTCAATATGCTTTTGGCCCTGGCATATGTGTACTGTATGTAAGGTCCTGTGCCACCCTCAAATGATATGCTTTTTTCTGGTTCAAAAAGAATGTCCTTTATTGGCTCTATTTTTAGCATATAGAATTTTATTGCAGCAATTGCTATTGCAAGAGCTCTTTTCTCAACTTCTTTTTGACTCAATTTTTCATGTCTCTTTAAGAGTTCCTTTTTTGCAAGTTCTTTTAACTCATCTATAAAATCATCTGCATCTATAACTTTTCCTTCTCTACTTTTAAGCTTGCCTTCTGGAAGTAGCACTAGGCCATAGCATAAGTGCTCATTTATTTTGTACCATTTATATCCCAAGAGTTCAAATATGCGGAATAACTGCTTGAAATACTCTTTTTGTTCACTAGCAACTACGAATATGTTTAGATCAAGCTTGTAATGCTCAATCTTGTACTTTGTGAGAACAAGATCGTTTGAGATGTATATGCTTGTACCATCTTCTCTCAAAATAACTTTGTCTGGCAGAGGTGCCAATCTTGCAATTACAGCACCACCTTTGTCCTTGAAAAATACCCCCTTTTCTAAACCTTCTTTAACTATGTCTCCAACCTTGTCATAAAAATTGGATTCAAAGAAGCATACGTCAAATTCTGAGCCAAACTTCTTGTAAGTTTCTTTAAATCCACTTATAACCCATGAGCGCATCTTTTTCCATAAAGCCAAAGTTTCTTTATCTTTGCTTTCCCATTTTTTTAACATTTCTCTTGCCATTTCATTTAGTTTGGGATCCTCTTTTGCTTTCTGGTGAAACATGACATAATATTTTCCAACGAACTTATCCCCTTTCATTTTAGCCTTTTTTGGTGTTTCGTTGTTACCCCACAATTTATAAGCAAGCATCGCTTGGCATATGTGTATGCCTCTGTCATTAAATAGGTTGGCCTTTATAACCTTATAACCACAAAATTCGAAAATTCTGCTGATTGAAAGCCCAATAGAATCATTTCTTAAATGCCCTATATGCATTGGCTTATTTGTGTTTGGTTGCGAATACTCAATCATAACTCTCTTTTTTTTGCCTATATTATTCCTTCCATACCGTGCTCCTTCTTTAAGCACTCTGCTTAGTACTATGCTATTTACATATTTAGAATCCATGTAGAAGTTTACATATGGCCCAACTGCTTCAGCTTTGGAAAAACCTCTTGGCAATGATAACTCTTTTACAAGTTCTGCTGCCAGTTCAGTGGGTTTTTTTCCAAAGTCTTTTGCAATTACAAAACATGGGAGGCTATAGTCTCCAAATTCTTTGCTTGGCGGAACTTCAATCAAAGATCTTACCTTTGCAGGATCAATTTTTAGCTGCTTTGCAATGCTTTTCACAAGTAGGTTCTTTAAATCCGCCATAGCTAAATTTAAAGGCATTAATTTTAAAAATTGTGAGAAACCTTATTCTTTTATCTTGGCTTAAAAGGGTGATTTTGTGACAAACAGAAACAGCCTACTTTTAGTTCTAGCATTCTGCACAGGCCTTTTAGTTGGGCTAATTCCAATAATTATATTTTTTGGTGAGGTTTTTCAAGGTGCTCAAGCAACCCATCTTTCTACACCAACTTTTGAGGAAAGCAGTGCTGTTGCATCCATAGTAGCAGTCTCTTCTGATGGTTTTGGGCTTGTCGGTAAAGCAATAGTTGAAATTAAAGATGGCAAAGGTAGGGTTCTTTTTAACACTAATCCATTTGTCGAGCCAGACACCCAATATTCAATTGAGGTTGCAAAAGAAGTTGCTGAGCGTTTTACAAGAGTTTCTTTGGCAGAAAAAGATCTTGTGTACTCAATAGAAGCCCCAAAGGCGCAGCTCATAGGTGGCCCAAGTGCAGGTGCAGCACTTTGTGTTGCTACTATAGCAGCAATCCAAGGAAAAAAGGTAAGAAGTGATGTTGCAATTACCGGAACAATACAACAAAATGGTTCTATAGGGCAAGTCGGTGGCATACTTGAAAAGGCTCAAGCTGCTGGAGAAAGCGGTTTTAAGTTTTTTTTAGTACCAAGCGGCCAAAAAAACGTTGTAGTTTATGAAAAAAAGGAAACTGAGCAAAGAGGTAAAGGCATCATTGTGAAAAAGATATACTATGAACCCAAAATAGTAGACTTAAATGAACTTATGTTTGAACAGTATGGTTTGCAGGTTATAGAGGTTAGTAACATTGAGGAGCTCGCTTCAATAGCTTTGGAGTAGATTTAGCAAACTTTATATAACTTTTTTAGCAAACTTATTAAAACCAGCTTCAAAAGGTGAAGCATTTGACATTGCCAGAATATTCCCTTGATGTTGAGGAATGGGTGAAATCCTACTGGAAAAATAAAGATATACCCCAAAAAGCTAGAACAATGAACGCAAATTCAAAAAAGAGATTTTACTTTATGGATGGACCCCCCTATGCAACAGGCCACATTCACCTAGGAACTGCTTTGAACAAAGTCCTGAAAGATGCTGCCATGCGTTCAAAGCGTATGCAGGGATTTGATGTTTTTGACAGACCGGGCTACGACACTCATGGTTTGCCTATTGAGCACAAAGTTGAAAAGAAACTAGGCTTTAATACCAAAAGTGACATTGAAAGATTTGGAATAGAAAAGTTTGTTGAAGAATGTCGCAAATTTGCAACAGAATATATCAACACAATGAACGAAGAGTTCATGGATCTCGGCGTTTGGATGGATTGGGATAACCCCTATCTCACACTAGAAGCCAACTATATAGAAGCAATTTGGTGGACATTTAAGAAAGCTGATGAAAAAAATATGCTTTATCTTGGCTCATATCCAATACATGTTTGTCCACGTTGTGCTACATCATTGGCCTATTATGAGATCAACTATACAAAGCTTACGGATGAAAGTATCTACGTTAAATTTCCACTTGTGGATCAGGAAAATACATACCTGCTAATATGGACTACAACTCCTTGGACTTTGCCAGGTAACACAGGCGTAATGGTAAACCCAAACTTTGAATATGCTTTTGCAAAGCTCACAAATGGTGAAACATGGATCATTGCAAAAGAACTTTTGCAGGAATTAATGGACAAAATCGAATGTGGTTATACTATTGAAAAAATTGTTAAAGGCAAAGAACTTGAAGGACTACGTTACAAGAATCCGCTTGCTAAAAAATTGGCACTCAAGCAAGAACCTAAAGGAGCATATCGCGTAATAACAAGCGAACGTTATGTAACTCTAGAGTTTGGCACTGGATTAGTGCATTGTGCTCCTGGGCATGGAAAAGAAGACTATGACGCAGGAAAAAAGGCAGGCCTGCCTATACTTTGTCCTGTTGGTATAGATGGCACAATGCTTGAGGAAGCAGGAAAGTATGCAGGCAAAAAAGCAAGGGAAGTTGACAAAGAGATAATAGCAGATCTAGAAAGTGAAGGTTATATAGTTTACAAGCATAACTATACCCACGATTATCCAATCTGCTGGCGCTGTTCAACACCTCTTTTAATGATATCTGTGCCCCAATGGTTTTTAGATATCTCCAAGATACAAAAGAAGCTAATCTCTGCAAACAAAAAGGTAAAATGGATCCCTGAATGGATGAGCTCAAGGATGCAAAATTGGCTAGAATGCTTAGGTGACTGGCCAATTTCAAGAATGCGTTATTGGGGAGCACCAGTGCCAATATGGATTTGTGACAAATGTGGGAAGTATAAGGTGTTTGGTACATTTGATGAATTAAAAAAAGCAGCAAAAATAAAGAACCTTCCAGATCCACACAAACCTTACATTGACAAGATCGAAGTAAAGTGTAAATGCGGAGGTGTCATGCGAAGGGTTCCAGAAGTGCTAGATGTCTGGTTTGACTCTGGTGTTTCTAGTTGGGCTGCTTTAGGTTTTCCAAAAGACAAAAAACTCTTCAAGAGATTTTGGCCTGCAGATCTAAACATAGAAGCTACTGAGCAGGTTCGCGGTTGGTGGAACTCACAGCTAATTGCTGGGGTAATCTCCTTTGGAAAAACACCATATAAAAACGTATTAGTTCATGGAATGATTTTAGACATAGATAAAAGAAAAATGAGCAAAAGTTTGGGTAACGTTGTTATGCCAAGTGATGTGATAAAGCAATATTCAAGGGATCACCTGCGCTACTATCTAATAAAGAATTCACGTGGAACAGACCTGCTTTTCAATTGGGATGAATTCAAGGATATAAGGAGATTCTTTAATATCCTCACAAATACTGTAAATTACTATTTGATGTACTTAGCAGGTGCTAATCCCAAAAGTAAGAAAAAACTAAAATTTAAGGTTGAAGACCGCTGGATATTGAGCAGATATAATAGCTTGCTAATAGAAACACAATTAGCGTATCAGAACTATGAATTTTGGAGAATATTGTCATTGATAGAGCACTTTGTTATGGAAGATTTTAGCAGAAATTATATAAAGCTTGTTAGAGAGCGAGTCGAGGATGACAAAGAAGAACTTCACGAGGTATTTTGTGAAGTTTTGCATGGGCTTGCAAAAATATTGGCTCCATTAGTGCCACACCTTGCTGAGTACTTATATTCAGAAATAAAAACAAAAGATATGCCAATAAGCGTACACTTTTGTGAGTTACCGAAACCAAACAAAAGGCTTGTAAACAAACCTCTAGAAGCAGATTTTTCTTTGGCTCTTGAAATAATACAAGCTGCTCTTATGTTACGCGAAAAGAACAAACTCAGACGTAGATGGCCTCTAAAAAGACTTGTAGTTGTTTCAAAAGGCACTCATAAAATAAAAAATATTGTGTCTATACTAAAGACAGGCTGCAATGTAATGGAAGTTTCGGACATAGAAGAAAAATCTGAAACCCTTGCTTGTGTTGAAACTGAAAACTTTAAGGTGTGCATAGATGTTAGTGCAGACGAAGCTCTAAAAAATGAGTGGGAACTCAAGGAATTGATCAGAAGAATTCAAGCAAAGAGAAAAGAAAAAGGGCTCTTACCAAAACAAAAAGCAAGACTTTTGCTGGGATGTAGCGAACCATCTTTTATTGAAAAATACAGGTCAAGAATAGAAAAAGAAACCAATACAAAGATAGAACCTTACAATGCTACCATGGAAAGAATTCTTAAAAGAGATTTCTGCTTTGAAATTGCTTAAAAAGCGGGCCCGGAGGGACTTGAACCCCCGACACCCGACTTTCTCCTCAAGATTAGGAGGTCGGTGCTCTGTCCAACTGAGCTACGGGCCCACGCAGTGCACATAGTAATCTCTTTTAATGGTTAAAATAATAAAAGTAACATCAAGCGCTTCTAATTTCAACCTTTTTAACATACTTTCTAGCAATTGAGGCCATTTCTTCAAGTATATCTTTGGGATATGGTTGAACTTTTTCCATTCTTTTGTCAAGCAATGGTACTGTGTTTACGAATTGTTGTACAAAGTATTTTTCAGCACCTTTTATGCTTTTGCATATTTTTTCAATATCACCCAGATCGATTATTGTAGGAACAACTGTTGTACGAAACTCGTAGTCAACCTTTCTTTCAAGCAAGATAGCAATGCTCTTTTTTACTGCTTCTATGTCCACGGCTACTCCTGCAGCCAAATCGTACTTGTCCAGTGGTGCTTTGATATCCATGGCTATGTAATCTACAATTTTTTTGTTAATAAGTTTCAACAAAAATTCGGGTTTTGAGCCATTTGTATCTATCTTTATCCTATAACCTAAATTTTTTACATCTTTTAAAAAATCTAAAAGCCATTCATGTATGGCAGGTTCTCCACCACTTATACAAACCCCTTCCATTAAACCGGCCCTTTTTTTTAAGAGGCTCAGCACTTCTTTTTTGCTTATTCTGTTTTTTTCAAGTCCTAGAGCAAGCGTTGGGTTCTGACAAAAAGGACACCTAAAGTTACAACCACTTACAAATAGTGTGCATGCAACAAGGCCCGGATAATCTATTAAAGATAACTTTTGCATTCCTGCGAAGTAGCCTTCATCATTTTTTCTCACAAAAAACCCCTAGCTTTTGTCTATCTTTAGACCAAGTTCTTTGAGTTGTTCTTCCGAAACCTCGCTTGGTGCACCATCCATTAAAGACTGACAAGCTTTATTCTTTGGAAAAGCAATAACCTGTCTTATGGTCTCCTGTCCAGTTATTATCATTGCAAACCTATCAATACCTATAGCAATACCTCCGTGTGGTGGCGCTCCAAATTCAAAAGCTTCTAATAAGAAGCCAAACTTTTCTTTTGCCTTCTCTTCTGAAAGTCCTAAAATTTTGAAAACCCTCCTTTGAAGCTCTTTGTCATGTATTCTTATACTACCTCCACCGAGTTCTACACCATTTAAAACAATGTCATAAGCTCTACTTTTTACCTTTAAAGGCTCTTTTTCTAGTTTGTTCAGATCTTCTTCTTTTGGTGAAGTAAATGGGTGATGCACTGCACTTATTTTTTTCTCTGATTCGTCGTATTCAAAAAGTGGAAAGTCCGTGACCCAAACAAAGCAGTAGGTATCCTTTTTTATAAGGCCCAAAATATCTGCAACCCTTATTCTAACTTGTCCAAGTGATACACATGCTTTTTTCCATTCGTCAGCCACAATAAATATCAGCGAACCTTTTTTTGCTTTAGTTTCTTTTATCAAATCGCTTATCTCTCTTTGCGTCAAATTTTTTGCAATACTTGATTCAATGTTCTTATCTTTAACTCTTGCAGCTATCAAGCCTTTTGCACCAAAAACTTTTGCTGTTTCAGTCAACTCTTTTATATGCTTGTCTTTTATTTTGCCTTCATCTTCAACGACCATTGCTTTTATACAGCCTCCGTTTTTAATAACTTCTTTGAAAACTTTAAAATCTGTTTTCTCAAAACAACGTGTAACATCAGTTATTTCTAAAGAGAATCTTAGATCTGGTTTATCAGAACCAAATCGATTCATAGCCTCTTCGTATGAGATCCTCTTGAAAGGTCTTTCTAATTTTATATTTTTTACAGTCTCAAAAACATAGCATATGCAACCTTCAACAACTTCGAAGATTTTATTCTCATCAACAAAGGACATCTCTATATCAAGTTGTGTAAACTCTGGCTGCCTGTCAGCTCTAAGATCTTCATCTCTAAAGCATCTTGCAATCTGGAAGTACTTGTCAAAACCGGCAACCATCAATAGTTGCTTGAAAAGTTGAGGGCTTTGAGGTAGAGCAAAAAACTTACCTTTATAGATTCTACTAGGCACAAGATAGTCCCTCGCTCCTTCCGGAGTTGATTTTGCCAAGATTGGAGTTTCTATCTCTATAAAACCTTCCTTATCAAGGTAGTCTCTTATTGCCTTAATTAACTTATATCTTGTAATAATGTTGTTTTGCATTTCCGTTCTGCGCAGATCTAAGTAGCGATATTTTAAACGAGTATCTTCATTTGCAATTAGCTCAGAAGATATTTCTATGGGCAAAGGTTGTTTTGATTTGTTTAGGACTTCAACGTTTTTGCAATCTATTTCAATGCTGCCTGTTGGGAGCTTTGGGTTTGGTTGGAGTCTCTTTTTTACCTTGCCAGAAACCCTTATCACATATTCTTTCTCTAGTTCCTTGGCTTTTTTGTAAGCAGCAGGATTTTCATTTGAGTTGAAAAAAAGCTGTGTTATGCCATACCTATCTCGTAGGTCTACAAATATTAGAGATCCATGAATTCTTTTATTGTGAACCCATCCACAAAGAGTTACTTCTTTTCCAATATCTTTTTCTCTGAGTTCGCCACAAGTATGTGTGCGCAAATAACCACCTTTACAGCAATATTAATTTTCATTTGCAAAAGATTTTAATGCTTCATTATGTGTTTTTGGCTGTCTTCTAAAAATTACTTAAGAATTAGTATGAAAAACCTTGTCTACAATGCCTTAATCTTTAAAAGGGCTTTGGCATAATCATAGGTTTTTCGTTCCTCAAATTCGCGCTGCTTTCCTATGTTCCAGTTTTGCACAGGCCTATAATAGCCAACTACTCTGCTGTAAACCTCAGTTCTCTTTCCACATTTTGATGGTTGGCCTCCGTTTACTTCAATTGGACAGCTGTAATGCTTGCCAGAAATATATCCATGCACAGGACATATGCTAAATGTTGGTGTGATAGTGTAATAGGGTAGTTTGTAATTATAAGCGATTGTTTTCACAAGCTTTTTGCAAGATGCTGTATCTGGAATTTCTTCTCCTATGAAACCATGGAATACAGTTCCGCCGGTGTACTTGCATTGAAGCTCATCTTGATGATCCAAAGCTTCAAAAATGTCATCAGTGTAACCTACAGGCAAGTGTGTAGAGTTAGTATAGTAAGGCGCATCTTTTGTACCTGCAGTTATGATTTCAGGATAATTCTTTACATCAATTCTTGCTAGCCTATGTGATGCGCCTTCACCGGGTGTTGCCTCTAAGTTGTAAATATTGCCGGTTTCCTCCTGGAAGTCTTGAAGTCTGGCTCTCATAAAATCGAGCACTTTTAGAGCAAACTTCCTGCTTTCTTTGTTGGCTATTCCTTTGCCAAATAGGTTTAGGCATGCTTCGTTCATGCCTATGAGACCTATAGTTGAAAAGTGGTAGTCTAACGTACCTAAGTATCTCTTTGTCCAAGGCAAAAGGCCATTTTTCATGTTCTTTTCTACCTCTTTTCTTTTTATCTCCAGCGATTCCTTTGCAAGATACATTAGGTAGTCAAGCCTTTCAAAGAATTTAGTCTCGTCTTTTGTTAGGTATGCTATTTGTGGCATATTTATTGTTACAACCCCTATAGAACCTGTTTTTTCTCCGGCACCAAAAAGTCCACCCGTCTTGTTACGTAGTTCCCTTATGTTAAGTTGAAGTCTGCAGCACATACTTCTTACATCGTTTGGCTTAAGAGAGGAATTTATAAAGTTCTGGAAGTAAGGAGTGCCATACTTTGCTGTCATCTTGAAAAGAAGTTCAGCATTTTCACTATCCCAGTCAAAGTCTTTTGTTATGTTGTATGTAGGTATTGGAAAAGTAAATATTCTGCCGTTCATATCACCTTCAATCATCACCTCTAAGAAAGCCTTGTTTATCATGTCCATTTCTTCTTGAAAGTCTCCATATGTTTGGTTAATTTCTTTTCCTCCACATATCGCAGGCATGTTTTTCAAGTCCTCGGGTGGAGTCCAATCGAGAGTTATGTTGGTAAAAGGCACTTGGTTGCCCCAGCGCGATGTTGCATTTAGTGAGTAAACAAATTCTTGCATTCCTTGCTTAACCTTTTTATAATCCAACTTGTCTTTTGCAACAAGTGGTGCTAAGTATGTATCAAAAGAGCTTAGAGCTTGGGCTCCAGCCCACTCATTTTGCAGAGTACCCATAAAGTTTACTATTTGGCCTATTGCTGAAGTGTAATGTTTTGCTGGTCTTGCAGCAATTTTACCTTCAACTCCATTAAAACCTTCTTGCAATATCTGTCTTAGTGACCAGCCAGCACAATAAGCAGCAAAGGTTCCAACACCCAGGTCATGGATATGAAAACTTGCATGCTTGTGTGCTTTTGCTATCTCTGGCGGATATATGTGCTTAAGCGTATATTCTGAAATTATTGCCTCTGAGATTCTAGCTTGTAAACCACTTAGCGAATACCCTGCGTTGCTGTTTTCTTTCACCCTCCAGTCTTTCTGGTTTAAATATTCCTCTATTATGTTTGCAGTTTTTGCCAAAAATGCTTTAGTATCTCTTATAGCTGAGCGCTTTGCTCTATACAGTATATATGCTTTAGCAGTTTTAGCATGACCTTCTTCTATAAGCACCTTTTCAACCATATCTTGAATATCTTCAACGTTTGGTATCTTTGTGCCAAATTTCTTCTTTAGCTCATGCACAACTTTATCAGCTAGCCTTGCAGCAAGCTGTCTGTCTTGTCCACCAACAGCTTTTGCAGCTTTCCATATGGCTTCTTCAATCTTTTCCTTTTGGAAAGGCACTATACGACCATCGCGCTTCTTTACTTTGGACAAGAACTTTTCCATACCCACCACCCAAAAGATGCGATAATGAATAAGTTGCTAGATATTTATAAACATTTCTTAAATCAACATAATTTTTTCATATTTTTATTTTTTTTAATAAAAAAACTCATTTAACAAAATTTTTGTTTTATGTATACGCCACCAAACGCCATCATTTCATAATTTTTTAAGTACATAAAACCTGTGTTTTTTTTCAAATGGTTCAAGAGGCACATATTCCAAAATTTCGAAATTTTTTTCAAGTATTTTTTCCTGCTCTCGAAACACAGTTGAAGCTCTTTTTGTCGAGTCTATGCTTGGTGCCTTCAAAGCAAGCATTGCAAAACCACCTTTTTCTAAGAAGCGTTCTGCATTTAACCGAAGTATCTGCACCTGATTCTTTTGTGCTATGTCTTGGTAAATAATTTCTGGCTTCAATTCAAAAACATATTCCTCGTAGCTTTCTGGTTTGTTTGCGTCTGATAATAGTGGAATTATGTTTGTTCTTCTTTCGCATATCTGTACAAGCTTTGCAATGCATTTTTCGCTTATATCAATGCCTAAAATTAAACCATTTTGTCCTATGATGTCACTGATATGTGAGGCAGTTGTACCTTCTGCTATGCCAAGATAAAGAACTTTTGAACCTTCATGCAATGGCATATTGGTTATCTTTTTCTTTATTGCGGCAGCAAGCTTTGAGCGAAATGGGTTCCATTCCCTGTACTCAACTCCATTGTAAGTAGCTAGTTTTTCACCATAGACCCTTTGTCCAGGAACAAGGTTTTTTGTCCAAAGCTTTTCCTGCCATTTGTAAACTCCTGGAAAAAGTTCACGCATAATTCAAAAAGAGCACAAAACAAATAAAAAAATAAGGCAAGAAGGGAGGAAAGAGTAGCATGGAAAAAGTAAAGGAGAAATGTTGGCAGTTTAGATACAAATTGGCTTTCTCAGGCTCTTTTACTGTCTTGCTATCTCAAATCCCAAACGCGCCACAAAGTATCAAATGCGCTCTTTTACTGTTGCTTACTTTAGCTTCCGTAAAGCAACTGCAAACCCTTTATGTCACCTTGGCCAAGATCCCTCTTCTTTGTTTCGCCCTCAGTTGAGTAGCCGTACATCGTCTCTTCTAAGCACGTTGAATTGTACAAATCCTTAAGGCCTAAGCCGTGGCCTATTTCGTGCGTAGCAATGTTTTGCAAGTCCATTTTTGTTTTGTCCTGTGTTGCGTCACCCCACTGAAAGTCAGTGTCGAAAAGTATGTCAAATTCGGTTATCTGCTTATTTTTTCCACTGAATATTCCCCAAATCACTGTAACAGCAATAACGCCGCTCTGCTTGTAATCTCCGAAAGATATCTCATTTCTGCCGTCTGGCTTTGCATCATCAAAGTTTGCGCTTACATCAATCTGGGAGTTGCCAAAGAGAGCAGCAGAGGTATGTTTGTCCCACTCCTGAGCTGCCAAGTCAATTGTGCTTTTGATAAACTCTTCACTTAAGCCCTGGTTATTTTCAGGATTTATGTAGTAATTTATGGTTTGTTTCCACTTCAAATCTTTGCCTAGGAAACCATAGCAATTTGTTTCTTTTGTTCTCGTGCCATCAGTTTTGCCCTTGCCGTTTGTGTAGTGCACTATTATAATTTTCTCAAACACTGTTGACATGTGCTCTTGATTTTTCTCTTTGATCTCCACAAAAGGATTTTCCATTTCGCTTATATTTGCACTACTTATTTTGGCAGCAAAAACATAAAAAGGCATAAACGCTGCGAAAATTAGGCAGATAACAAGAATTTTTTCAAGTCTCATCTTCATCACCACTAACAATAATAGTTTCAAATCTATTTATTGCTTTCGTATAGGTTTCCTATGAAAATAAGAAACATTAAGAAAGCTTTAACATTACGAAAGCTTTTTTGCCTTTTCTTCAAGCTCTGCAAGTAACTCTTTGCTTATATCTCTTTTACTGAAATAGTCTTCTTTTGCAGCAATGCTTATCTTGTTTGCTAATGCTCTGGCCATTTTGCCGCGGTTTTCTTTCTTGACGCGCCTCATCAGAGGATGCTGGAATATTATGCCATGCTTTGGTGGTTTTGTTCCTTTCCTGAGATGCTTGAAAAGAGCCTTTTCTGCACCTATGACCTGTATTGTTGAAGACGGCATAAATGCAAGTTTTTTCAATGACTTCGCATGGCATAGTAGCTTTGCGCCAAGCATTGGCCCTGCTACTTTTGTGAGGTTTGGTGCTTGTTCTGAGAGTTCTTTTTCAATATGTGAAGCAAGCTCGTTCTTTAGCTTTCTAAGCTCAAGTGCTGTTTTAGCTACCGCTGAAATCTGTCTTATGTTTTCTATGCTGGTTTCACCACCAACGCTGCCTTTTGCCTTTTCTTCAAGCAAAGAAGCTGACTCTATGTTGCCATATAGCTTTTCAATTTCATTTTTTTTGAAGTTTTCTCTTGCGCCAAGGTTAGCTATTAGCAAAAGGCATTTTTCTGGGTCTTTAACAATCTGGAAAATTTCTGGAAAATGCAATGAGTACCACTCACGGACATCTTCAAAAAGCATGTTGAACATTAGCTCTACGTCTTCTAAGGAGTTCATAGCTCTTATTATGTGCGCTTCTTTTCCGCTAAGGCCTTCTCTAACCTGCTTTTTTGTTTTTTCCATTATTTTCTTTCTAAGCTGATCTGCGTTCATAAAATATCTCAATAAAATAAGCAAGAAACCATTTAAAACACTTTGCGGCTATTTCTTTTTTTAGGTTTTTTAATTTTTTGGTGTTTGTGGGTGTCAGTATGCCAAAAGACGAACTTCAAAATTTAGCATTTAGAAGACAATTGTTTTATCCAGCAGCTGAAATATACTCAAATGCACCAGCTGGTTTCTGGGAATTTGGGCCTGTAGGCGTACGCATAAGAAACAACCTTGTCGCATTTTGGCGCCGCGAGCTTTTGGAAAAGGAGCGCTTGCTTGAGATTCACGGTTCTGTTATCTTGCCAAAAGAAGTTTTTGAAGCATCTGGTCACTTAAAGTCATTTAATGACCCAATAGTGCAGTGCACTAAATGTCATGCGTTTTACAAGGCAAACAATTTGATTGAAGAAAAAACAGGTAGGCCTGTTGCCGAAGCTATGTCAACCCAAGACATGGATTCCATGATAAAAAAAGAAAACATTTTATGTCCAAAGTGTAAAGGCCATTTGGGAAATGTTAAGCTTTTCAACATGATGATGAAGGTCTATGTTGGTGCTATGCAAAACCAAGAGTGCTACTTGCGTCCAGAGACATGTCAAAACATATTTTTGGATTTCATAAGACTTTACAAGTCCAGTAGGGAATCTTTGCCAATAGGCATTGCTCAGGCGGGTTCTTCCTTTAGGAATGAAATAGCGCCAAAACAAACTTTACTAAGGGAGCGCGAGCTTGGACAAATGGAGATCGAAGTATTCTTCAACCCTGAAAAGATCAATGACTTTGAGAAGTTTGATGAAGTTGCTGAATACAAACTTAAGTTGCAGGTTCTTGGCTCAGATAAGGTTTCTGATATCTCTTGCAAAGAAGCTGTTTCTAAAAAGATTGTTTCAGGCAAGCTCATTGCTTATTGGTTAGCAAGGTTGCAGCAGTTTTATGAAAAATGTGGTATTGCCAAAGAGAAGATGCGCTTCAGGCAGCTTAGCGATGACGAAAAAGCTTTCTACTCCAAAGAAAGCTGGGACTTTGAGGTGCTGCTTGACGTTGGCTGGACTGAATTGGTTGCTTGCAACTACCGTACCGACTATGATTTAAAAGGCCATGCGCAAGGCAGCAAAAAGGATTTGAGCGTTAAAGAAGATGGTAAAGAGTTCATTCCGCATGTCTTTGAGCTTTCCGCTGGTATCGATAGGACTTTCTATGCAGTTTTGGACCAAGCAATAAGGAAAGAAAAGCGCGGCAAAGAAGAAAGGCTTTACTTAGATTTGCCACAACAGATAGCACCATACTTTGTTGCAGTTTTCCCACTTGTGAACAAGGACAATGTTGACAAAAAGGCTGAAGAGGTATTCAATTATCTTGAAAGCTACAGCTTCTTCTGTGTATATGATGATAAAGGCTCTATAGGAAGGCGCTATGCAAGAGTTGACGAAATAGGCGTTCCGTATGCTTTGACAATTGACTATGACACTTTAAAGGACAATACAGTTACAATAAGGGATCGCAACACAATGGCTCAAAAGAGAGTTAAAATAGAAACTTTACCAGAGCTTCTTTGGAAGCTCTTGATTGGGAAGATTTCCTTTGAAGATCTCAAATGACTTTGCTCATGGCTTTTTGCTTTTCCGCCCGAGTAGCTCAGCTGGCTAGAGCACCGACCTCGTAAGTCGGGGGCCGCGGGTTCAAATCCCGCCTCGGGCTAAATCGGAAAATTAAAGCTTATTTTTTGGTTATTTTTAGTTAGCTGTTTTTAGCAATTAAAAAACACAATTAAAAAACAAAACGAAATGTTTAAATATATCTAAAAGTATACTAAAATTGGGTGTTTATATGAATAATAGGTTGTTATTTGGTTTAATTATTTTGTTTGCTGTTTTTTTTTTGCTTTTCTATTTTACTTAAGTTATCAGAATTATGAAGCCAATTTTAAAAATAAAGATTCGGTAGGTTTCTTTACGGCTTCTCTATCTTCTGGCTATTGCACTGGTGTGCCTCATCCGTGCAGTTATTGGATGGAGCGTTCTGGTTGTACAGGTGCTGGCTGCGTATGGGACTTTGACTATTGTACCGGTACACCAAAACCTTGCTCAAGTTACACAACAGAATTTACTTGTAAAGCCGCTGGTTGTTCTTGGCAAGGTGCAACACCAACACCTACGCCGCCTGGTTGCTATTATTGGAGTTCTGACTGTAGATCTGCAAATAAAAACAAATGTTCTTGTTATGATGCGGTAAATTGGACTTACGATTGTTATACTTTTTGGTATTGTGACAACTCAAAATGCTATAAACCAGAAGGTTGCTACGATTATTATAGCAGTTGTTATACTCAAAATGCAACTAAATGCTCTTGTCAGCAAGCAGTAAAGTGCAAATATAACAATACTTATAACTGTTACATGTTTGATACTTGCGATAATTCTTTGTGTCCACCTGAAGGTTGTGTTAGTACTCCTACACAGTGTATAGAAAATAACGCAGGTAAGTGTGCTTGTAAAGATGCTGTGTTTTGCAATTATTCCCCAACCCACTATTGTTATTACTTTACACATTGCAATAACTCATTGTGCACCCCAGCAACACCTACGCCAACACCAACAGCTACTCCTCCATCGAGCCAGTGTTACTATGACTACGTGAGCTGCCAAAAAGGTAATGCAACCCCAGATTGCCCATATGAAAAGGTAGTTTGTTCATGGAATGTTGCTAAAAGTTGTTATACTTTCTTGAAATGTGATTACAACAAAACTGTAACTACGCCAGATACTAATGAGCTAAAATGCAGTTTGTCTGTTAGTGCTAGCCCAAGCACTGTTGTTTCAGGCAATAAAGTTTCGGTAAATGTTTCCCTTTCATGTAATCAAAAGGTTGGCTTTTTAGGATCAGTAAGTGACCCATTTAGTGGAAAACAATTCGCATTTTCTCCTTCTTTTGCATCAGCTGATGGTGTAGCCACTGCTATGAGCTCTTATAGTGAAACTTATTCCTTAAATGTGCCAATTTCTACATCACAAGGTACTTACACCGTAGTGGCAAATGCAACAGTTTATAAACAGGGAAGCAGCGTGCCATTAAATCTTGCCGCATCAGCTAATGTAGTAGTATATGCTGCATCTTGTGGTTTAAATATTAGTGTTTATCCACTGCAGGCAAAACGTGGTCAAACTGTAAAAGCTACGGCTGTTGTTTCGTGCGCAAGTACAGTACAACTAAATAAAGTTGTAATAACTATAGTTTCACCGGAAGGAAAAAGCATTAAGAATACGTTTCAACCAGGCCATAATAGCTCACTAATGGCAGAGTACACTGTGCCACTAACAGAAAAAATGACTAGTAAGTATTTTACAGCTTATGCAGATGTTTTTGATGCAACTGGGGCAAAAATTTCTTTAGGTCCAGCACAGGCAATGTTTGAAATTATACAATCTGAACCTTGCAAGCTAGTTTGGGATAAAGTTCCACCAAAGCAGGTAGTTCCAGGTTCTAAGATTAGTGCACAAGCTACACTTCATTGTGATGTTTATGTTAACTCCATTAATGTCAGGATGTGTATAAATAAAAGCACTAGTGAAGCAGCTACTTGTGTCGATACACCCCAAACAATGTATGGTACTAAGGCTGGTCATGCCTCTATTGATACGATAGTTCCAATTGACGAACGACAAGGAACAACCTATACAATTACAGTAAATGCTCAGGCTAAGAATAGTGAAAGTGATCTGTTACAGTACAGAGACTCGTATACTACAACAGTTGTAAGAGAGCCGCAAGCTTGCTATATGAGTCTTGTAGCCTCCCCAACAGAGGTTATTAGAGGTGGAGATGCTACTCTCATAGCTTCAGTTAGTTGTTCGACGCAATATCCATTAATCACCATAACAATATCTTCCGATGGTAAAAGTTCTTCCAAGACTTGCGGAACAGGCTTATGTATTCCTTTTATAGGCTGTTTGGGTATGGTCTCAAGTTGTTCTCACTCCATGGCTGTATTTGTTCCTGGCAGCGCAGAACCTGGTACAGTAAAATCGGCTCTTTCTGAAGCCAAAGTTAGAGATCCAAGCGGTAATGAGATTTCAATAACTGCCAACACATCATATTCAATTTCGTCAGAAACCCCCTGTGCCATTAGCGAGTTTGTAATATCTCCTTTAGTTGCTTATCCTGGAAGTACCATAGACCTAAAAGCAACTGTTCAATGTAAGGTTCCAACACAAAGTACACGTATTCAAATAGTAGGTCCATGGGGTACAAAATTAGAAAACACATGTGTAAGCACAGCATTTGTATCTTCTTCAACCTGCACTGTGTCTGGCAAGGCTGTTGTGCCAATAAACATAGAAGAACGAGGCGTATATACTTTTGCTGTATCGGCAGGTGCTACTGATAGATACGGCAATACATTGCCGGGAGACCATGAAAGTTCAACAGTAAGAATAGGTCAGAGATCAGGGTACGGCTAAACTTTCTTTAAAATTTTTTTCGCTTTATTTTTAGTATCTTATATGCAATTATCTCTTATGTCTCAAAGGATTTTAAGAATAGAAAATGGGCGCAGAGCTGTTTTTGTAGGCGACACTCATGGCGACATTGAGGCCTCGAAAGCAGTAATTTCAAAATTCCTTGATAAAGATACGAAAATAATTTTCCTAGGCGACTATGTTGACAGAGGCGAATTTTCAAAAGAAAACATAGATTATTTGTTAGAAACAAGAGAAAGAAATCCAGACAATGTTTTTTTGCTGATGGGCAACCACGAGGCTTATGAAATAGCTCCATTTTCTCCTGATGATTTTTGGGTGAGTTTGAGTGGTTCTGAGCGCGCCTATTATTCTTCTAAACTTTTGTCATTGCCACTTGCAGCAGTAACAAAAAATAAAGTCATTGCATTGCACGGTGCTTTACCAATTCTCAAAAAAATTGAAGATTTTGAGAAAATAGAATTAGGTAGCAAGGAGTGGAAGGCAATTACATGGGGCGACTACGAATTTGAAAACGAATCAAAAGAAATCAAGCTATGCTCAGGCAGGCCAAAGTACAGCAAAGAGGAATTTGAAAAGGCAATGAAATCCTTGAAGATGAAATTGCTTATCAGAGCACACCAGCCAACAGCACCTTTAATAGGCTACGATGGGCGCTGTTTAACAATTTTCACTTCAAATTACTATGCGGTTTCAAGGCGTGTTGCCATAGTAGACCTAAAAAAGGAAATTAGGGATGCAAAAGATGTTAAGATTTTGGAGATTTGAAAGTAGTAAAAGTAGTGCTGAAAAAATCAGCACTAAAGCTTAGCAATTTTTCCAGCATCTGTAAGTGAGAGACCACCCTTATCTTCTATGTAGCCCTTATTGAGAATTTTCGGCTTCTACGGGCTGTATCGAGCAGCAAAAGAAGAAAAACCCTTGCTTATACCTCACCGATTGCCGTTATTTCTTTTTCTTTAGCCTTTTTCATATATTAAGCACTTACTATCCAAGCTACACGAGCTACAATTACAGCTATCCCACGATAAGCTACGGTTACTCTGGTGCCTCTTATTCATTTAGTGGTACAGCAACGGGTTATGTGTACGGGGAATAACCCCATATTATAGAAACTAGCAGTTTGCTTTTTCTCTTTTTTATTTTTCCTTATTTGCTTTCCCCTCTTTTTCCCTTGCAGCCATGGCCGCGTTCAAAAAAGCAATCCTTTCTTTAAGCTCTTTTCTTTCAGCATCTGTGCTTGCAGCCATTTGCCTGAAATGTTTCAAAAGCTCTTCCTTCGCTATGATCTCATCTTCTAGTGCCCTTATGCGTGCTTCGTACTCTCTGGCTGTAACCTCTTTTGCTTCTGCTTTAGCTTGCTCAAGCCTAAGAAGCTCGTTGCTGTACATGTTCCTCAATTCAAGTACCTCTGCTTCAATATCCAAAACAAGCTTTTTTGCAAAGTCTCTCTCCTTCTTAAGCAAATAAGCAAGTTCAGAGCTCTTTTCACAGAAAAGCTCGAAATGTCTCTGTGCTTCTTTGAACCTCTCTGCAAGCTGTATAAAATCTGACTGCAAAGAAGCTATCTTGTTTCTATAGTCAGCGAAGGTTTCCTCAAGCTTTCTTTTCTCTTTATCAAACGCAAGCATTATCTTTGAGAGCTCTTGTTCTAGGTCTGCCGCACTTTTTTCCTCAATGCTAAAGAATATGCTCTTTTTAACATCCTCATACTTCCTCTTGAGCTCTTGAAGTTCTTTTTCCTTTCGCTCTAAAAGTTCCAAAAGTTCTTTTTGTTCACTTTTAACAGCCACAGAGGTTTCCTTCCGACCAAGATGCAAAATAAGACGTTCCATAAAGAATCTTGTTCTGAGCATCAGCGAAATAACCTTCTGTTGCAAAGATGCAAAGAGTTCGGGATTTGGCGGAGAAATGTGGTGCTCTCTCGCGATCTTCTTTTCTTCAAATTCTATGTTTCTTCTCAGCGTTGATATATGCTTCTTGTATTCTCTTATCAGTTCTTCAAATTCATGTTCCTTTGGCTCCTTAACCTGATTGACAAGTTCACTTAAAACCTTTTCAATTTCGACAAGCTCTTCAAGAGTGGTTTGGGCCTGTCTAACAAAAGCGTTTGATGACAACTCAGCCCAATTAGAGCCACGCATCTTGAGCTGCAAATATGACAACCTTTCCAAGCATCTGTTTACAAGCTCTCTTGCCATAGTACTCACTCTACAAATAGAAAAAGACATTGTGGTTTATAATTGTTTTTATCGACAGCATTTTTAGAAATTTAATAAAATAACAT
The DNA here is from genome assembly GCA_038895395.1 of Candidatus Iainarchaeum sp. Lineage (GTDB taxonomy): Archaea > Iainarchaeota > Iainarchaeia > Iainarchaeales > DTGL01 > DTGL01. Next base: position 11,065 of record JAWANJ010000006.1, on the reverse strand, counting down.
CAACATTTTTATTCTCTAAAGCGTATATTACTGCATGGATATTGTTTGGGAAAAAGGCCTTTTGTTAAGCAACGGTTGCTCAATAGGAATAGACTGCAACAGTGCTGATTTTAGCATATTGACACATGCACATGCAGATCATATTTTCAGCTCTCATAACAATGTGCTTGCCTCAGAAGAAACATTTGCTTTGCTGAAAAATAAAAACCATGAATTTAGTAAAGGCAAGGCTTTGAAACTAAGAGATAGAGTTAACTTAGACCTTTTTGAAATATCGCTGCACAACTCAGGCCATATCCTTGGTTCTGCACAGGTTTTTGTTGATGGCTCAAAAAGGATAGCAATAACCTCTGACTTCAAGCTTCAAGATTCTCTTGTAACAACAAGAGCAGAAATACTCGAATGCGACACGCTCATAATAGAGACCACTTTTGGCATGCCAGAATATGTTTTTCCTGAAAGGGAAAAGCTATACGAAGAGCTTGCTTCATATGCAAAAAGAATGCTCTCACAAGGTAACTTTTTGATTTTAGCAGGTTATGCAGTTGGCAAAGCACAAGAGCTTACCGCATTTGTAAATGAGTATCTTGGCATTGCTCCTATTGTACACGAAAGCATATATAAAAATAATCAAATCTACGAAGCTTATGGAATTAAACTAGGCACCTACTATGAGCTGAATCATAACCTTCATGAATCCAATGTGCTCATATTGCCACCGTCTCTTTGCAGCACACATCTTTTCCAGGCAATAGAATATTCCCTAAGCAAAAAGGTTTCAAGCGCAAAGGTAAGCGGCTGGCCTTACAGAGGCTGTTTTGATAAAGTTTTCCCACTTTCTGATCACGCTGATTTTAATCAGCTTTTAACTTATGTTAAAGAATGTGGTGCAAAAGAGGTTCTAACGTTTCACGGTTACTCAAGAGAGTTTGCAAGATACATCAAACACAAGTTTGGTTTAAACGCAAGAGAACTTGACCAAGATACAAACCAAAAAATTTTATGGGATTATGAAAAATAAAAAAAGATAGAAAAAACAAAAAAATAGAAACAAGATGCTTTTATTTTTTCTTTTTCTTCTTTGCCGGCAATTTTCCACCCCTTTACAATATTCTGTTTCTAAAAATGTAAAAACTTATTAATAAACTTTTCTATCAAAAATCTTCCTTGATGAAAACAAAAGCAAGCACATCATTGAAAGAACTTTACTCTTTGCTGTACAATTTTTTTGGCCCGCAGCAATGGTGGCCTGCAAAGACAAAGTTTGAGGTCTGTGTTGGCGCAATACTAACACAAAACACATCTTGGACAAATGTTGAAAAGGCAATAAACAAATTGAAAGCAAGCAAAAAGCTCACGCTAAATGGAATTGCCTCGTTAAGTGAGAAAAAACTCGCAAGCTTTATAAGAAGTTCAGGCTATTACAACAGAAAGGCAAAAACACTAAAGGCTTTTTGTAAACACATCTTGAAAAACTATGATGGAAACCTTGAAAAATTTTTTAGTAATTCCATTGATTTGCTAAGAGAAGAATTGATTTCTATACCTGACATAGGCCAAGAAACAGCTGACTCCATAATACTTTACGCTGCTGAAAAACCAACTTTTGTTGTTGATGCTTATACTGAAAGAATTGTTGCTAGGTTTTATGGTAAGCAATTTAAGAAAAGAGAAGAGCTGAAAATGTTTTTCGAGAGAAACCTGCCTAAAAATACTAAACTTTATAACGAGTTTCATGCGCTGCTTGTTGTCCTAGCCAAAAACTTTTGCAGAAAAAAACCACTTTGTCAAAACTGCCCAATTAATAAAAATTGTTGTTATTATGAATATAAAAATCTAAGGTGATGGCATGAAACTAGTAGTGCTAGGCTCAGGTGCCGTGCTTTCTAAAACAAGAGCATGCTCAGGCTTTCTTGTCGAATCAGGAAAAGCCAAGCTAATTGTAGATTTGGGCAGCGGTGCATTCTTAAATCTAAAAAAGGCTTCAGACATGATGGAAATAAGCAATGTGCTTTTGACTCATTATCATCCAGATCACACATCAGACCTTGCTACCTTTTTAGAGTACAAGATAGTAATGCAAAAATCGCTTGGTTCAAAGAGTTTGCCTCAGCTTAATGTGCTAGGGCCAAAAGGCCTAAACGATTTTTTAGCAAAACTAAACGAAACTTTTCCTTTGCTTAAAGAAGCAAGCTTTAAGATAATCACAAAAGAACTGGAAAATAGCTTTGTTATGGTGCCTGGCTTTAGGGTAAAATCAATGCAAATGAACCATGATAACGCCATAGCTTATAGGGTTGAAGCAGAAGGAAAAAGCTTTGTTTTTTCTGGTGATACTGCCTATACTGAAAACCTCGTATCTTTAGCACATAAGGCAAACCTTCTTGTTGCTGATTGCTCATTTCCAGATAATAGGCCATCTTCATCGCACATGACTCCATTGCAATGTGCAGCTATAGCAAAAGAAGCAGATGTTGAATCTCTTCTTTTAACGCATTTTTATCCAGAAATTGAGTCAGAACCTCTTGAAAAAATTGTGAGCTCTGTTTATAAAGGAAAGATTTATGTAGCTAATGATCTTATGAAATTAGAAATATAGGTGATAAAAGTGGAAGAGTATCTCAATGTCGCTATCAAAGCAGCAAAGGAGGCTGGCAAGATAGCTTTGCGTAGAAGTTATGACCTTAAAATTTCTGCAAAGGGTTCTTCTGGCGAAATTGTTACTAATGCAGATATAGAGGCAGAACAGGCCATAGTTGAAAGACTTTCTTCAGAGTTTCCAAATATAGGCTTTGTGGGTGAAGAAAAAGGTTTTATGCCATCAAATACTGGGCTCTTATGGATTGTGGATCCTATTGATGGTACAAGGAATTACTCAATAGGCATCCCATTCTTTTGTACTTCTATAGCACTTGTGCAAAATGATGAACCGCTGCTTGGAGTTGTTTATGAACCTAACAAAGATGAGATATTTTATGCGATAAAGGGAAAACATGCTTATTTGAACGGTGAGTGGATACATGTTTCCAAAAAAGAATCGCTAGATAAAGCAGTAGCATCAATGAGTTTTCCATTAGCAAAAAGAGTTCAAGAGTTGGCTAGGTGCAAACTTTTTTCAACCTATAGATACTTTGGTGCAGTTGCTCTTGAGTTATGCTATGTTGCCTGCGGCCGCATAGACTTTATGCTCCACAACAACATAAATCCATGGGATGGTGCTGCTGGTTCTATAATAGTTAGGCAATCAGGTGGTGTAGCTGTTAACCAACAAGGCAGACCTTGGCATATAAGCGACAGGTATCTTCTAGCTTCAAATTCGAAACTTCAGAAAGAGTTTATGGCTAAACTTCCTCAAGAACGACTGATGTGACTGTACGTGCTACGCCATCAACATTTCTCAACTTTGCAGTTAAGAACGAGTTAAGCTCCTTTATTGACTTGAATCTTGCTTTTATAATCATATCAATATCTCCAGTTACTATTGCAACACTTTCAACATTTGCAAACATCTTTTTTATGTAAGTAGCTATTTCCTTTTGAGAATATTTTTGGCCATCCGGGGAGCTTTGTTGTATACTGACAAGAATATACGCACAAATTCCAAGCCCTAGCTTTTCAGGATCAACCTCTATAGTGTATTTTTTTATTATGCCTTCCTTTTCCATCTTTTTTATCCTGTGAAAAACAGTTGTTAGTGGCAGGCCTGTGCTTTTTGCAATTTTTCTCTTTGAAAGTGCACTATTTTCCCTTAGTGCATCTAAAATTTTTTCATCTAAATGGTCCATAATGAAACAAATGTTCCAAAAATATTAAAATTATATGCACTATTTTGCAATTTTTACAGGTTTTTCTACAAAAAATTTATATTGCAAAAAAGGCGATTTTCTTAAAAGACAAGTGGTTTTTTATGGATTTTTTCATTTCAAGTAAGGAAATTGAAAAGATAGAAAAATGGCACTTTTATTTCAGCCAAGAGCAAAAAAAGATGGCTTTAAAGGTGCAATCTGAAGCGTGCTTTTACTTAAACAAGTTTCTTAGGTCAAAGGGTTTTGTTGAAATTAGGCCACCAATAATTTCAAGCTGTACTGATACAGGTATAAGAGGTGCAGGCACAGCTGTTATTGACTTCTATGGTAGGCCATATAAGGTGACAACAAGCATGATCATGCATAAGCAGCTAGCAATCACTGCTTTTGATAAGATATTTGCTTTCTCTCCGAACATACGCTTAGAGCCTGTAGATAGCATCGCAACAAAAAGGCATCTGGCTGAATTTACGCAGCTTGATCTTGAAGCAGCATATTACAGCCGTGACGATATAATTTTTTTGGCTGAAGAGATGCTTTGCTATTGCATCGCAATGGTGAAGAAAAAGTGTAAAGATGCTTTAAGTTATTTTGGTCGAAAACTTAGAAAGCCAAAGAGGCCTTTTAAGAGAATATCTTATGCAAAGGCCCTGGATATGCTTTCCTCAAAAGGGCTTGAGTTTGCATATGGTTCAGAAATACCTTGGGATAGCGAAAGGCTTTTGTCTAAAATACTTGATGGCTTTTTCTGGATTACAGATTATCCCTTGGGTTCAAGAGGCTTCTATGAGAAACAAAATTCTGATACGCTGGTTGATTTTGACCTTATTTATCCCGAAGGTTTTGGTGAAGCCATTTCTGGAAGTGAGAGAGAACATGATGCTGAAAAAGTAATTCAAAAAATGAAAGAGGCATCGCTATATCCAGAAGATTTTAAATGGTATTTAGAAATTTTAAAAAAAGGCGTTCCACCTTCTTCAGGCTTTGGCTTAGGAATTGAAAGGTTCACAAGGTACCTTTGCGGCCTTGAAGCAGTGTGGCAAGCTGCTGCATTTCCAAAAGTTCCTGGCATATACTCACCATAACCAAGATAATGCAAAAAGCAGATTTAACCAAAGGTTAACATTTTTATTATTAAACCAGCATTGACTGTATTATAGAGGTATTCTTATGGATTTTATCAAGATTGCTGAAGCAATTGAAAAAATCCCACAAAAAGCAAAGATTCGTGGTTGGATAAAAAGGATGCGTGAGCATAAAGGAAAGATATTCTTTTTGCTACGTGATGAAACATCAGAATTGCAATGTGTTGCAGATGTGGAAAAGATTAGCAAGGAAATATGGCAAGAATGCTCAAGGGCAACAATAGAATCCAGCGTTGAGCTTGCAGGCTCTTTGCGCAAAGATGAAAGAGCACCGCATGGTGTTGAACTTTCAATTGACGACTTTAAGATAATTGGACTTGCTGAAAAATTCCCTATACAAAAAGATTTTTCAACAGAGTTCCTCCTTGATGTTAGACATCTTTGGTTGAGAAGTGCAAAGATGAGGGATGCTTTAAAAGTACGAGACACTGTTTTCAGAGCCTTTAGGGAGTTTATGAGAAAAGAATTAAACGCTTATGAAACTCAAGGCGCGATGTTTGTTTCAGGAATGGTTGAAGGTGGATCAACATTATTTGAGGTTCCGTACTTCGGAAAAAAGATTTACCTTACACAAAGCTCTCAGTTTTACCTCGAAGCGTTGATGTATTCCTTAGGAAACGTTTATACAGTAGCACCAAGCTTTCGTGCAGAAAAGAGCAAAACAACGAGGCATCTCACTGAATTTTGGCACGCTGAAGGAGAGTTTCCTTGGATAGGTCTAAAAGAGCTTCTCGATATAGAAGAAGAAATGATAAGGTATATGGTAAGAAGTGTGTTAGAGCAAAATGAAGCCCAGCTAAAATCTCTTGGGCGTGATCCTGCAACTTTAGAACCAAGCGCTTATAAGAAATACGACCGCATGCGTTATGATGATGTTTTAAAGATTGTGCAAAAGGCCTTTCCTTATGTTAAGGGCCCAACTGATTTTGGTGAAAAAGAAGAGCGAGAAATTACAAGAGCAAGGAAGGTTCCTCTTCTTGTTACGCACTATCCGAGAGAGCTTAAACCTTTCTACCATAGGCCCGATCCACAAAACCCAAAGTATGTTCTTTGCTGTGATGTTTTAGCGCCAGAAGGTTATGGAGAAATCATAGGTTCTGGTGAGCGCATCTGGGATCTAAAAGAATTGCTTGAGAGGTTGCAAGAAGAAGGTCTTGATCCAAAGCAGTATGAATGGTATGTTGACCTGAGACGCTATGGTTCTGTGCCACATGCTGGTTTTGGCTTAGGCCTTGACAGATTTACCGCATGGGTTACAAAAGCGCAGCACATAAGAGACGTTGTACCTTTCCCAAGAACCTTAAACAGGTATTATCCTTAAGTACCTTGCGAACTATTTTTTTTGGACATTAATGTCATGCTGGTTTTTTAATATTTATGTCATTTGTGTCTGTGGGAAAGTGTCTGTAGGAAACATTTTGTCACTTATATTTGGCTGAAATACGGTGCAACCCGCGAGGAGTATTGTTATAGAAATTAACAAAATTATTGCAAGTATAACGCGATTTTTATATACAAACACTTGTATTTTAGCTAGTGGGCATGGGCAGATTTGAACTGCCGACCTCCCGGTTATCAGCCGGGTGCTCCAACCAAGCTAAGCTACATGCCCTTACACCATAACTTTAATGCATAATATCTTTAAAAAGTATTATTTTCCAGCAATTTATTTTTTATTTAAACCAGTGGTTTTTTATTAAGATTGGTAGAACAATAAATATGTTAGTTCTACTTTTTTTATAGTTGTTAGAAACATTAAAAATAAGAAGGTGATTTTTTTGGTTTTGAACATACCAATTGAAAACAACAAAAAACTCGCTAATATAATAGATCACATAAAGAAAAGACCTGATATAGAGCAATACTGGGATTGTGCTAACATCATAGCAGTAAATCGCATGCATATAAATGACCATGGTAAGGTTCATGCTGCAATCGTGGCAAATATAGCTCTTAGGCTATTAAGGCTTCTTATGGACTCAGGCCTTGAACCAGCCATGGTTAAAGATCACAAGATGACAAAGTACGATGCTGAAGTTGTTGTTGTTTTAGCTGGTCTGCTTCACGATGTTGGTCATGCGGTGCATAGAGAAAAGCACGCAGATTTCAGCATAGTTCTGGCATCTTCAATTCTCGATGATCTATTGCCAAAATTTTACAGCAAAAAAGAGTCTGTAATTGTTAAAAATGAAATACTTCACGCAATAATATGCCATCATGTTGACCACACACCTCTAACCCTTGAAGCTGGGTGTGTAAGGCTTGCGGATGGCTTAGATGCAAAAGAAGGCCGGGCTAGAATACCTTTTGAAATGGGCCGAGTTTCGATACATTCAGTGAGTGCCATGGCAATAAAGGATATTAAAATAAATAAAGGTAAGGATGTACCTGTGGCAATAGAGGTAATAATGAAAAATTCTGCTGGTATTTTTCAGGTAGATGAACTAATTAAAGCAAAACTCAAAAACTCAGGCCTTGAGCCTTATGTGGAGATTGTGGCTAAAATTGAAGGTGAAGAGGAAAAATTGGTAAGAGAATTTAGGCTTTAGGTTTTCTAAATCTATGAAGCTTAGAGCTTACGTTCTTTGGCCAAAGTTCTTGACCTGGCATTTTTGTGTATAATTTTGATTTTAACCAATTGTATCCTAAACTAATCTTTGTTCTAAGAGGCAAGCCACGGCTTCGCCTGATCTTATTCTTCAGTTCTGAAAGAAGTGATTTTTTCTTGGCAAGACCTAGTTTAACTAATTGTCTATGTCCTGCTTCAAATCTTCTCTGTTGCCTTACATAATCCTTCATGGTGAGCGGAGGTTTAAAGTATACCTTTGCGTCAAAGACTTTCAGATATCTTTCCTTTGGTGTCACAAGCTGGATGTATGCATCTTCAACAAGTATATCGTTAGGCATTTTCTTTGAAATTTCAATCGCATGGTTTCGGTTGATACCATACAATGCGCCTGATAAATGCCCTGGCTTATTTTGGAGAACCCTTTTTCTATAAGCCGCATTTATTTCTTTCATTATTGGTTCTTTGGCTTCATTTATGCCAAAAGGTATGGCAAAACCACCAACAAGCAATAGCTTGGGCCTCTTTGAGAAAGCATTCCAAATGCGCTCTAAAGCTTTGTGATGGACAATAACATCGGCATCAACAAAGAAAAGCACTGGTGCTTTTTGATTTGAGCTGTTCACAATGTGTTTCCATGCAAGAGCTTTGCTTTTTTGTTCAATCTCTATGAGTCTAACTTCTGGATGTTGCTCAGCGATTTCTCTTACAACTTTTGCAGTATTGTCTGTACAACCGTTTGCACATATTATGATTTCCCTTTTGTCATTTGGCACCTGGTTCCACAAGGTTTGCTTGAATATATGCTCCAAAGTTTTTCTTATGCTTTCCTCTTCATTGTGTGCACAAATACCTATTGAAAGAAACTGCGGAACATTAGTCATAGAAACAGAGTAAGCATTAGTTGTTATTATTTTTTTCGGTAAAGGTTAACAGCCTAAAAGCCAAAAACTAGCAAAAGTTAAAATTTATAAATGTTAAAAACATCATTTTTACATATGGTGTTAAAATTAGCTTTAAAGGCAGAACTTCACGCACACACCTGGTACTCAATGGGTGAGAAGATAAAGGTAGAAGGCATCAACAGCCCAGAGGAAATGGTTAGACATGCAAGTTCAATAGGTCTTGATGTGATTGCAATAACAGATCACAATGTTTTTAATGGTGCTTTAGAAGCTGAGAAATTTGCAAAGAAATATGATATTCTGGTAATAAAAGGTGAAGAAATAGAAACAGCAGAGGGCGAACACATAATTGGTTTGGGTCTAAATGAATATATTGCACCCAAAAAACCATTTTGGGATGTTTTAGATGCGATAAGAGACCAAGGTGGTGTAGCGATAGCGCCACATCCGTTTGACATAAGCAACAAGGGTGTAGGTAAAAAGGCCATAGCTTGTGATGCCATAGAGGTTTTCAATGCTCTTAACAAGGATAAATTTTCAAACTTAAAAGCAAAACGACTTGCAAAAAAGAAAAACATCCCAATGGTAGCCGGCAGTGACGCACATTGTGTTGAGATGTTAGGCTACGGGCTCACAAAAATAATTGCCGAGCCAAACATAGACTCGATACTCAGAGCAATAGAAAAAGGTAAAACAAAAGTATATGGAAGATACATTCCTGTAAAAGTTCTTAAAGATTGGTCTATAAAAAGGATAAACTATTCTTACGTTGCTATAATGAACTATATATACGAAAACTACAGACAACCCAAAAGGATTATAAGCCAATCTCTGCTCAAGTTAGCAAGAAAAAGTCCGGGTAAGGTTGACTATCTGTTCTCAACCTTAGCATATGCTGGTCTTTTGGGGGCAACACTTTACAGCTCTATTAAAACCCCGTTTAGAAAGTAGTTGCAATTTGCAACTTTTTTTATTTACAAAAATTTTTTAAAATGTCGTTTCATTATTCTATTTTGTGTAGCCCATAGCCCCGTGGTGTAGCGGCCAAGCATGCGAGGCTCTGGTTTTTTAGGAGCAACCTCGAGACGGGAGTTCGAATCTCTCCGGGGCTATTTTTTTGCTTTTTTTAACTTGTTTTTTTAATTATGGGCATTCCTGTGCGTTTGTTTTCATAAACTGAATAGCCTTTTGGTAATGGGACTGCTCCCTCTGATGTCTTGGAGAAGAAGTAGAAATTGCCCTTTCTTTGTAAGTAATAAATCTCACCCTTTTTATTAATGTAAGAATAAGGCTTTTCCACTGGTTCTTCAATAGCCTTTTTTATTTGCATTAGGTGCTCGTTAGTTTTTCCAATTGTTTCTTCTGTGTTTTTGCTTTCGTATTTTTCCTCTTTTTCTTCTAATAGTTTCATCACAAACTTATAGGCTTTTACAAGATCAGATAAAGCAACCTCCCTCTTTAAACTATGAGTTGCAATGTCTCTGAAGTATATCGATAATAATTTGCAAGCAATCTCAGAATTTAACTCTCTTTCTTTTTGTGCATTTATTACAGAAACAGTGTTTTCAAGTCTTTCTAAATAATTTTCAAAACTTTTTTCTTTTTTGCTAACCATCTTAACACCAAAAAAATTGTGCTAGCATTTAATTTAAAATTTAACGGTTTTTAGTTAATTTTTTAGTTAAAAACAAAAAGCTTATTCTAGGTTTTTTATGCCTTCTATCCCCTGCACGCACTCAGTGATCATATTGTAGAAACCTTGTACTGCTGTTCCATCTTCTTTTATGTATAATTTTTCACCCCTGTATTCTAATTTTCCTTCTGCAACTAACTCAATTGATTTTAAAGCTAAAGGGCCTGTGCAGTTCCATATGTACTTCTCATTATAAAGCCTCACATAAGTTTCGAATTCGTCACTGTTTTTAATCTCACCTAGTTTTTGCAGGTCAAGAGGAAGTTTTTTTGAAAATGCAAGAAGATGTTTTCTTTTGTTCATGTAAATAAAAGAGCCAGCTCTAAGCTCCCTTTTACCTGCCAATATTGCATTTCTTACGGCATTTTCACCTGAAAAAGTTGTAATCTTAGTACCTTCCAATGCAACAAACATTGTTTCTATTATTGGAATATCATAGACATTTCCAACAGTAGCACCGTCTATCGAAAAATTGTCTAGAAGTAGAATTGTCGGCTTGAAGTCAGAAGTTAAATCTTTGAGCTTTGAAATATATTCAATAGTTGCGCTATCATCTTTTGAACCTTTCTTCTTCAGAAACAATTCCTTGTCCAAGGCCCTATAGCAAATGTTTTTCATCTCAAGGGTCTTTATTCCAGACGCACGCAGGTTGTCTGTAACAGCGCCTACTATGCGAATCTTGTCTTGCAGCTTGGGATTTTTTTCGGTTTCGTTTATAACATAAAGCGATGATCCAAGCAAATTGCTAAAAAGTATCAGAACGCTTTGTAATCCGCTTGGGATGCTCTTGCTTTGCATAAACTTAAATAACATATGTTAAACTATTAGTTCATACCCATATAAAAATTTTATTGTGACACAACTTTTAAATACTAGAAAATAACTCTATTTCTTGTGGCATAGATGCAAAAAAAGATACAAAAAATAGTGACTAACAGGGCTTATTTTTT
>JAWANJ010000005.1:0-33813 GCA_038895395.1 Candidatus Iainarchaeum sp. | reverse complement strand
TACTGTTTTTGTTATGGCACAGTTGCCTGCATCAAACATAAGAGGTGCTCTATTTGCAAATCTCATAATCTCAACTTTTACACCTTGCTGTTGTTCCTCCACAACGTTTTGCTTCTTTTGAGTTTCTTGAGCTTGGCTTTCATCTGTAACAATACCAGCCTTGCCACCATATGCTATGCCTACCTCAACCTGAAACGGGTAACCTCCAGCATAGACTTTTGGTGGTCGTGTTAATGTACAAACATGTTCTGGCTGCACTATTGTTTCCAAAGATTTTTTTATGCGTTCCTCGCCAATTGGAATTAAACCCTCTGTGCTAGGCGCTATGAACTTGATCTGCTTAAAAGCGTTGACTATTGCTTCAGCTTCTTGCCAAGTAAGTTTTTTTGGATCTTTATTTAGATCAAAATTCACAAGTTTTTGCAATTTTTCTATTGTGGTATCACCAATTCGGTCAAATTCAGATTTAAGGAAGGAAGAAACCTTTTGTGCTTTTGTCGTTTGGGACATTGTTATGATGTCATCAACAGTAGCACCCGCCGGATGTGGTTTCATTGGCTTTGGTATCTTTGGCATATAAGTTGTGCTACGATTAAACACAATCTTTTCGCCTTTTGGTGACTTGAAGATAATTTTAGCGTGTGGATTAGCAATCGCTGTTCTTCTGAGATATTCGAAGGGCCCTGTTGCTGATTCTTTGTAAAGCACACCTTTGAACCTTGCTTGAATCATCAGTCCTCGGAAAGGCCTGTCAATCTCCTTGAAATTGTATATTTTTGGTTCATTCTTTTTTGGATCTATAGCTAACTCACAAGCAAAAGCTTTATCTTTGCCAGTACCGCTAATAACCTTGATCGCTTTGCCTGTTGTCATTTGACTAAGCATTGTACAGCCACTCGCACCAATGCCTTGCTGACCACGCATCTGTATTATGCGATGAAACTTCGTACCAGCAAGAAGTTGCCCAAGAGCCTTTCCAATAGTTTCTTTTGTTAAGCCCGGACCATTATCTCTCACAGTCACAAGATAGTATTCTGGACCAAGCTCTTCTATTTTCACCTCAATTTCAGGGAGTATACCTGCTTCTTCACATGCGTCAAGAGAGTTTGTAACATATTCGTGTACTATTGTTGTAAGCATCCTTATTTTGCCATAAAGACCGAGCATTTGCATGTTTTTCTTGAAAAATTCAGCTACGCTGTGCTCTCTAAACTCTTTTGCCAATACCTCAGCGCTCAATATATTTATCTTTTCATTATTTTGTTCCTTGGTTTCCTTAGCATCTGTTGCATCTGTTTTTTCTTTAGTTGATTTTTCATTTTTGCTCATAGAATCACCTAAAGATCAAAGGTTGCTCTGCTGCTTTTTCTAAACTCATGTCGCCTAAAGGCGCTTTCTATTTCTGCACCACCCAATATGTCCAGCAGTATTTCTTCAGCAAGGTCAAGCTCTTCATATGTGCCAATTATAGAGACAGTATCACCATATACCGAAATATAACAGTTGCATGATTCTTCTATACGTTCCCTCACACTGCCTGACGTACCAATCACCCTTGACTTTTTAGTGTGTATTGCCCTTTGGCTTTTTCCAACAATTTCCTTCAAGTCAATAATCCTTAGGTCATAATACTCTTTGCTTAGCAAAAATGCTTTTTCCGGTGAAAACCCTCTTGCTATTGCTTTGCATATCTTCTCAGCAATTATCACCTTATAAGCATCTTCCCCTTGTATGTTTACTTCGCCACTCTCACTGTCTATCTCCAGCTTAGTGTTTGTAATAGCCTCTATGTGCTTTTTGGTTTTACCTTTTGGGCCTATTAAAACGCCTATTCTGTCTTCAGGCACCAAAAGGGAAGCGGAGGCCATTTAAAATCACTGTGCTCCCACGAAACTAATTGCAAAAGGTTTTAAAAGTATAATGGGTGTTTGTTTCTTCTGTTGTTTCTTCTTTTTTTCAAATTAACTCTTTTGCTTTTTTTATATCACTTCTTATATCATCTGATGTTTTTTTTAGGCCTTGTTTTGATACATAAGAAGCAAAGTTTTTAAGATCTCTTTGAAAAAATTCAGAAGCAAGAGGATGTGACGTCAGCACAGCCTGCCCACAATCTATTATAATAGGTTTACCATCAAAGTTAAGTATGTTATATTCAGACAGATCACCATGCACTAGCTTAGCCCGGTATACCATTTTAGCCAAATCTAAAACAATGCTTTGATAAAGAAAGTCAATATCTTCTATAGGGTGCTCTTTTATTGGCAAAGCTGCTTTATCCTTTCCTATGAATTCCATCACAAGAACATTTTGAAAAAAAGCATAAGGCACAGGCACATTCACGCCAGCAGAAGCCATCTTTTCTAGGTTTTTGTATTCTTTTCTGGCCCATAAGTATATTATATCTCGCCTATCACTGCCCACATTTTTAAAACGCTGATCTCCTTCAATATACTTCCTAATGTTCCTAAATTTGCTTGTTTCTATCTTGTATATTTTTATTGCTCTTTTTTTTCCAGCTTTGTCCACTGCAACATAAACATGTGCTTCTTTGCCAGTGCTAATTACATGCTCGAGGTAATCTATAAAACCCTTGTTGGCTAGCTCGTGGATTGCACACACTGTGGAATAGTCAAAAACTTGCGAAAATATCCTGCGCAACTTTTCTTCTTTGATATAATCTTCAATCCTTGCTATTTTTGACATAAAAACACACAAGGAGTTTTAACAGCAAAATGGTAAAACCATTTACTACAAAGGGAGGCCTTTAAGAAGCCCTTTCTTTGCAAGGTGATATTTTTCGTTGTTTGAGTAACGCCACTCGATGTCTGCTTTTTCTGGCTGAAATTCCCAAAGTTTTGCAATCACAAGGTCTCCCTCACGAAGCCAAACGCGTTTTTTCATTCTTCCGGGAATCCTACAATTGCGTTCCTTTCCATCTTGGCAAAAAGCCATCACTTTGTTTGTGCCCATCAGTTTAGTTATCACTGCAAACTGCTCGAGCTCTTTTGGATTTGGCAAACGAAGCTTTCTGATATTTATCTCAGAATCTTGTTGATTTTTGTCTTCTTCATTTATTTCATCAATTTCATCATAGTCTTTCATAATAGGTCAGTAGGTCATAACTTATATATTTGTACATGCGGTATGTTTCCAATTTTAACAATGCTGCGCTCTGTTATTAAACCTTTTTCAAGTGCTACTGCGACTGTTTTTTCCCCAACTAAGTTTATGTTTGAGTGCTCTTCTAATAGCTTAGCCAATACTTTCTCATTTACTTTTTTGCCTTTGTAAAAGGCTTCTCCAATATAAAAGTCTACCTCACCAAATTTTATATTTTTTCCAATAAGCTCCTCATCGCATGCTGCTAGCACGCATCCAAATTGTGTTTTGTGAACTTTACAATACATGGGGCTCCCTTATTGATGCTACAGCACCACAAGCATTGCACTTCAGACGTTTAACACCATGTTGTTCAATAAACTTTGTATCTGGTCTGCCACATTCTGGACAAATAACAAATTCTTTAATATAGGTTTCAATTATGCGCTGGACCTGTTCATGAGTAAAAACTCCCTTCAGGATAAGTCTTCCAGAGTCAACGTTTGCTGCAGTTGCAAGTTGTTTTGTTATGTACTTGAGCGCATGATTCTCATCTCTGCTTATAGAACTTAAAATCTTGGAAAAGTTTGATACGATTGTTTTGTTTCCCTGGACAAAACTCTGCACTACTGGCATCTCAAATCTCTCTTTTTTAAATGTTTTTTCTGGCATCGACTTATATGCTTGCTCAAGCAATTCTAAATAGTCCATCTCATATCACCTTTTCATCTATGTCAAGCTCATCAGCAGAGATAAAGTCAGCTAACATTGGTTTTTTTCTCTTTGTTACGGTTTCTTTTTGTGAATCAGCTATTACAGTCCCGTCCTTTAAAATTTGTTTTTCTTTTGTTTTTTTTAAGGATTCTAATTTTGTGTCTGCTCGCAGATATTCTTTGTAAATTGATGCAATCTCGAGCCTCTTTAGCATCTCCTCATAAAAAGAAAGTTTTCTCACACCTTCTGCTGCTATAAAAAGCCCGTTGTTGCCTTGTTTTATACGCCCTATAACCTTAATAGAGTCCCCTTCTTCAAGGTCTTTTAGTAAGTTATAGTTTGGATCACCCTCAAAAGCCATCACATCGATTGTTCCAGTAAAGTCATCTATCTTTACGCTCATGAACCTTTCATTCTCATAGCGCCTTACAACAACCCCAAAAATGCTCACCCTTGAGATTTTTAGTCCGCTCTCTGTTAAAACATAACTTGGCACATACTGTTCTTCAACCTTTACAAATTCAGCATTGTTGAGCTCTTTTAGAGGAATTCTAATTGCGGTAGCACGCATAAAAAAACCTTTTTTTGTTTAAGATATACGTAAAGAAAGTTTAACTAAATAATTTTATTAAGAAAGGTTATTAACTTTAACATATCTGGTGATTTTTTGGGGAGAATAAAAATAGAAGAATCAAAGAAGAACATCATAATGTTCTTTATTTTTGTTATTGCAATTTTTTTGATTTATTATGCTGGAACACATTTATCTGAATATTTATCGTTACAGAACATAAAAAATGCAATGCATAAGTATGGCCTGATAGGAGTATTTTTTGTTGTGCTTTTAGGCAATCTTACTCTTTTTCTTCCAATGCCTATAGATATAGCAATATACGGACTTGGTGCATTTGATTTTGGTTTTGGAGTTTTTAGTCCTGCTGTTTTAGGTATTGTGGCTGGCTTTGGTGCAGGCATAGGAGAGATTAGTGGCTACGCCGCAGGTCTGTTAGGCCGAAGAAGTGTTAAAAACCTTGCAAAGGGCCAGCAAAAGAGATTTGAAAAAATTTACCAAAATATAAAAAAGCACGGGCTCATCTTTATAATATTGGCTGCGTTTACTCCGTTTCCTTTTGACCTAGTTGGAATTGCAGCAGGCATAGCAAAATATGATCTAAAAAAGTTTTTGCTTGGAGCTATTATAGGAAAAATAATGAGGTGCACCATTTTGGCCTATGCGGGCTATTTCTCGCTTAGTTTTATTGCGCATATCTTTGGTGTGAGCCTATAGTGAAAAAACTTTAAAATTCATTCAAAGCAATATTTGGTAAGTGCCGGGATGGCAGAGTGGTCCAATGCGCCAGCTTGGAGTTCTCCTCTTTCTTTCTTTTAAGAAAAGAAAGAAGGTGTAAGTTTCCCAAAGAAAGAAAAACATTAAGCAAAAAATTAGACCAACAAGCTGGTGTGCGAAAGCACGCGTGGGTTCAAATCCCACTCCCGGCGATTAATTTTCTGTTTTTAATCGCAAGACGTAATAAAAAAATAGTCAGATGAGAGGCATACCGCCAAGAACCATTCCAAGCCAAACCGAAATCATAAAAAGGCCTTGCAAGGGCATTGCTGGCAAAGCATGCTTTTTCTGGAAAAGATAAAAAAACGTTATGATTAGGCCTAAAATGGAAGCAAAAAGTATCAAAGTAGGTGGCATAAAATAATAAGGCGAACTATACGTTATTTTTGCTTTTCTCAATACAGCTGCTGCAAAAGCCAAAGGAATAACTAGGTCACCAGTGCCAAGCTGATAGATCTTTTCCTTAGATGGCAGGCTGAAGGTAAAAGCAGTGTTTTCCCTAACAACAGCTTCAGCAATCTTAACCATGTGTTTTGTTTTGAAAACAGCAATGTAGTCATATATGCAAATAATTATGAGAAAAATCACTATTGGCAATACACCCAAGCTTACCCCTATTAGCGCCCCAACAACAGATGTTGAAATTAAACTAGAAATATTTTTTATGAAAATGTTCTCTCTAAAAAGCACCCTCAACAAAACAAAAATAAGTACAAAAACAAAGGCAACTTCGGGTAAAAAAATTGCAAATAAAATCAGTGACGTAGCGAAAAGAGCAGTTATTTCAAACAACATGGTTACGCCATGCAATTTGAAAAGGGAAACCAAAACAAGAAGAAAAGCAGTCATTATAAGAATGTATAAAAACAATGCAAACGCGTTTATGACATCATCAGGATTGTCTGTTACTATTGTAGCTTTGATATTTTCTCTAACAAAAAAGTCTGCTATGGTAAGGCCCAACATTTGTGATGCTACAAAAAGTGCTAATAAAATAGCCAAAACATCCTTTTGCATAATCTTATAAAAAAGGTGAAGCATTTTTAATTTATATGCCAAGAAAAAATCCAGAAAACCTTAAGAGCAAAAGATGGCGCAATAGATATATTTTATTTTTGGTAAAAGCTGAAAGAAAAATTGACTCAAAGCAATTGTTAACAATTATAAAAAATTTTTTAAGGTCTAAATTTGGAGAAAGCTTTGTTACTGAAGCTAGATTAAAAATTATTGAATTTGATGGTTTGCTTGGGATAATTAGGTGCTCGCGTCAAACAAAAGAGTTAGTTGTTGAATCTCTTAACAACCAAAAAATTCCTGATGATATGGTTGAAATTAAAACACTTGTGACCAGTGGTACAATTAGAGCTTTAAACAAGAAGAAGGGCAAGTTTATAGATATTTTAAAAGAATGTATATGATTCATGTGGCTTATATCAGAGATTTTTTATAGCCTTTTTGTGTCTGACAAAAAGAATTACAACAAGAGAAATAACTATGATTAGCAGGATGTTGTTTTCATTAACCTTCACTTCTAAGAAGCCGGGGGATACATAAAATGATGTAGATTTTTCACACTCAACAGCATCACAACCAGTGATTTTAGCAGTAACTGAATGCTGGCCTGATTCTGTAAATGGACCAATTTCTGCTGCGACATTGCATGGAAATCCAACAAGTTTTGTTTTATTTCTTTCAGTGCCATATTCTAGTTCAACAGTTGCTGGAGACACACACTGTAGCGATATTTTGGCTGTGCCATATAAATATGTATCTTTAACGTGCAAATTGGTTATACCTTTCGCACCGTAAACTTTTACACTGGTTGAGCCATAAGCATAATAACCTGCTAGGTTTGAAGCTATAACGCTCGCAGTATAGGTGCCTTCGCTGCGGTAGCCGTGCAATATTTCATGTGTGCCTTCTCTTTTTATACCATCACCAAAATTCCAAATGTACTTAGTAAACATATTTCTATACTGACTTTCAGGTATAACGAAAAGCACAATCAATGGAACCACACCTTCGTTAGGATTTGCAACAATTTTAAGTTTTCCAATCTCTTTTCCAATAATTACTTTGTCTGTTGCCATGCTTGACAATTTTGGCCTCTTGCCATTTTTTCCATTGTCAGTTACTATAAGCGTAACTGTGTATATCTTATTTTTTGAACCATCATCAGCATAAACATGGGTGACTATTTTTCCAATTGCTGTATGACCATCTCCAAAGTCCCAAGAATATGAGGTTATGAAATCATTTTCATCTGGGTCTGTGGAACAAGAAGCATCAAATTTGAACTCAGTTATGCCAGCATAGCCAGACTTGCTAGATGGACTTATTGTAAAGCACGCTAGTGGAGGCAAATTATCAAGCAATGGCTTTCCTGTAGGATCAGTAGGCAGATTTGAATCATACTCGATTCCATTTATTACCAGTTTTTCAGTATCGCAGTAGTTAAGATTATCACAAGCTTTTAAAGTTACAACCGAGCTACCAAGTTTGACCACTAAATTAATTTTTTTAGAATTATAAACAAGAGAGTCCACAGACCATTCGCATAAAACAATGTTGCCATCAGAATCTATGCTATCCAAACAGGAAAGTTCAACTAATGTGCCCTCAAAAAGAAGTAAGGTTTTAGTTGACTCATCAAAGGGGGGATTTGAAGTTATAATTGCCCTTGGAAGACAATTTGGAATTCCGGTATTTTCCAAACAACCAAAAGCACAGTACACTGCTAAACCTGAACACTCTTCTTCACTTGTTTTTGTAGAGCATCGCGCATATGCTGCAGAACCTGTTGCACCAGGCACACCCGGCACGCAAATGCCTTGTGTTACATTTTTGTATACTCTTTTGTATGTTGGAGTCAAAGTCAAAGCAACACATTTTTGGATGTTACAAGGGCCCTCACCAGCATAATTTGAGCAATTGTCAGTTTCATAAAGCCAGCCATCACAGTCGCTATATAACCACACTGCATTGTCCCTACATCTTTTATATTGCTGGCATATCTCACAGTAGCAGTTATCTTTACAAAAATACCCAATGTTACAATCACTGTTGATACTACAATTACAGGTGGTTGGCGTAGCAGTTTGACATACCGAATTTGTGCAGTTTGAGAATGTGTAGCAAAGTTCTTCATCAATGCATTCAGGGCCATCAGGGGTGTTTATAACCCTAAAACAGATCCACTCGGACTTACATCTAACCGCTGCAGGACAGTCGCATTTGGAAGAATTTGCTGCAAGGCACCTACTCTCGCTGTTAAAGTAATTTGAATCACGATTATTGCACCTATCTACTACGGTGCAAGCGTCATTATTACAGCCTCTAAAATCATAGCAAGTTAGGTCTGCTACACTTACACTTTCACACAAAATTGCCTGCTCGCAATTACAGCGATTTCTTTTATCATTCACACAAGCGGCTCTTGTGGAATAATAACCATAGTCAGAGCAAGTTTGCACTGTGCATGGTCTGCATTGACCATTTATGCAGCAGTCAGGCCAACAATCAGAATCATCATCACAGCCGGAAACTGGCGGTGACTGTACTGGGGTAGAGGGTGGGCTTTGTGGTGGTGACCCTGGTGGTGAAGTTGGTGGGCTTTGCTCTGGTGGAGTAGTAGGCCCCGGACAAGGTCTGCATTGACCACCGATACAACAGTTGTTTCCACATTGGCTGTCATCTATACAAGAAGATGGACCGCAAGGATCACAGACACAATCAAAGCAACACCAACCACTGCCACATTGAGAGTGACCATAACACTCGCAAGTAGGCTCGGGTTCAGGTTCAGTTGGTTCTGGCTGAGGTTGAGTTGGTTGTGGAGCTCCACCACCGCCATTGCCATTGGCAACAAGCATGCCAAAGCAATGAGTTGCTATAAGAATAAACAAAGAAAATATAGTAACAAGCAAAAATGATAGCAATAAGGCTTTTCTTGAAAAATTTTCAACTGATGGCTCACAGCCCATTTATTGGCCCCCATATCGCCAATGCGTAAATCAAATATAATGCAAAAAAATAAAAAAAGGGATAGCATACATATAAGTATGGTATTTGAATACTTTAGAAGGATTTTTAAAAACAAAAAAGTTCGGTTGTTGTCTGTTTTCCTAGTGGTTTTTTGTGTGGTTCTTTTTTTAATTATGCTGCAGAACAAACCCCAAAAAATTGTCAAGATAACAATCAATGCCTCGCAACTTGACACACATGGGCTTTTTATTGTGGACTCGGGAAGCCTTGAGCTTGAGCTAAAAAATGACACCAATAAAAAATGCGTATTTTTTATGTTTTCATACGCAAATGCTGGTAATATAAAAACAAACTTTGTTAAAGCAGTAGAGCCCAACGAAGCATTTCCTTTTACTAAGGAGATAAAAGAGGATGAAGCTTATGGAATAAAATGCACTGATGGCGGTGCGATACTAGAGTGGAAAGATCTTCCAGTGCTTATTGTTGGGGGAAAAGATGTCTCCGTAGTGCATGCTGAAATAAAAAATGGTGTCATTAGAGACTTTGAAACTAAGTCCCCGATTTCTGAAGTAAAAATAACTACTAACACAAAGGTATGGTTTGTAGTAAAAAATAGTGATAAAAATTATTGGTCCTTTGATTTGATAGTTAACAAGAAAAGGTTAGAAGCAGAAGGTGAGTTAGTAAAAATATATGTTGATAGGTATTGGCCACCGCTAAAAGAAAACCAGGTTCTTGTGCTTGGTCCAATGTCATTTAAAGAAGGTATTTATAAGGCGGGGTTACATGACTTTTACTGCAAAGAATGTCCTTTGAGGTCCCCATTTTTTATAAATTCATTTTCTGCTGTATCTGAAAAAACCTGAAAATAAAGCAATTTCAAATAAATAGGCTTTTTTATTACATTTGGAAAACATTTAAATTATTATCATATATAAATTCTTCAGTTGGAGCAAATTTTTATGTTTAAAAAATCTTGCATTATGGAGGGGTGAAAACAATGTATATGGATGAAGGCGCAAGGATGGCCTCAGCATATGACAGAGCAGCCACAATGTTCTCGCCCAAGGGAAGACTTTACCAAGTGGAATATGCATCAAAAATAGTTGAGCAAGGAACGCTTGGTATAGGTCTAGTTTACTCCACAGGCGTACTTTTGGGGGCTGAAAAACCAATAACTAGCAATCTTATGATACCTGAATCGGTTGAAAAGTTGTTCAAGATAGATGATCATATAGGTGCCATAAGCGCTGGTTTAGTAGGTGATGCAAGGCGACTTGTAAAGATCGCCAGGGAGCTTGCTCAAGAGAGTGTAATATACTATGATGAACCTATAGACGTTGAATATCTCGCAAAGGAGATAAGTTCAATAAAGCAGATATTTACTCAGTATGCTGGAATGAGACCTTTCGGTATAAGCTTTATCATAGGAGGAATAAATGATGGAAAAAAGCGTATTTTTGAAACTGAGCCGTCTGGAGCTATTGCAGAATACAAGGCAACTGCTATAGGTAGAAATAAAAAGAAGGCAATGGACATTTTAGAAAAAAAATATAGCGAAAAACTAACTCTTGAAGAAGGGGTTAAGTTGATTGCAAACATCATAAAAGAGTGCAAGGAGAAAAACGAAACTTTTGATGTAAACAACCTTGAGTTTGCCTACATAGAAGATAAAAAGCCTTTTACCAAAATCACTGCTAAAGAACTAAAGGCAATAATATCAAAATAGTTGCCAAATTTAGGTGTGGTTTCTAATGGTCAAACTCGAAGATGCAGTAATAGCACGATTTAGCTATAAAGGGGAAAAGTTTGAAGTGCTGGTAGATCCAAACTTAGCTATGGAAGTAAAAAAAGGTAAACAGGTAAATGTTGATGAACTTTTAGCAATAGACGAAGTGTTCAAAGATGCAATGAAAGGAGAACGCCAGTCAGAGCATCTAGTAAAAGAAGCTTTTGGAACAAATGAAATTGGCGAGGTTGCAAAAAAAATAATAACCAAAGGTGAATTGCAACTAACTACTGAACAGAGAAGAGAGCTAAGAGAGAAGAAAAAAAATGAGATCATACAAATAATTTGCAAAAATGCTTATAACCCACAAACAAATGCACCACACCCACCAACAAGGATTGAGGCTGCTATTCAGGAACTTAAGATTGGAATAAACGAATTTGAACCAGCCGAAGAACAAGCACTTAAAATAATAAAGCAAATAAGCAAGATATTACCAATATCTGTTGAAAAGTTTGAAATTGCAATAAAGATACCACCAGCTTATGCAGGAAGAGCAAGCTCAATAATATACACCTATGACATAAAAAAACAAGAATGGCAGAAAGATGGATCACTTATAGCGGTGCTTGAGGTACCAGCTGGAATTAAGGCTGAACTCATAGATAAGATAAGCAAGCTTACGCATGGAGAAGCACAGGTAAAGATTCTAAATAAGGGGGAATCTTGATGGAGTATAAACTTGTCATACCTGGCGAACTTGTAAGTGAGGCGAAACTAAAGCTAGGCCCGCATGTTTTTGTTGAGAATGGAAAGATATATTCCGATACTGTGGGCATTGCAAGAACAGATAAAGGAATTGCCAGAGTTGTGGCATTGCAAGGCAAGTATGTGCCAAAAGTGGGTGATTTAGTTGTGGGTGTTGTTGTATCTGAAGAGTACTCTGTATATGCTGTAGATATAAATTATTTTTATTATTCATTTATACCTAAAGAAGACATAAAGGTTGCTCTTAAGAAGGGAAATATAATAAGTGCAAAAGTATCAAAAATAAACGAAATAAACGAAGTTTCTCTTACAAATGTTAGAGTGTTATATGGTGGAGAAGTTGTTGTTGTTGAACCCACTAAAGTTCCTAGAATAATCGGAAAAAATGCAAGCATGATAAAGCTTCTTCAAAGTGGAACTAAGTGTTTTATCATTGTTGGTATGAATGGTTTGCTATGGGTTAAAGGAAGCGAAGAAGGAATTTCCTTGCTTAGAAAGGCACTTGAAAAGATAGAAAAAGAAGCTCATGTTGGAAACCTCACACTCAAAATACAAAAGCTTCTAAATGAAAACAAGGAAAAAATATAGATTGGGGTGTAAAGATGGGAAACACTGTTTATGAAAGACCTGATGGAAGAAAAATTGATGAGCTTAGGCCTATAAAAATAGTACCGGGGGTTTTAAGTAGAGCAGAGGGTTCAGCCTATATAGAATGGGGTCAAAATAAAGCCATAGTTGGTGTTTTTGGACCAAGAGAAGCATTGCCACAACACATACAAAATCCAACAAAGGCACTAGTAAACTACATTTACAGAATGGCAACATTTTCGGTACCTGAAAGAAAAAGCGCTAAACCGGGGCGTAGAGAAATAGAGATATCAAAGGTATCTGGCGAAGCTTTGGAAAGGGCTATATTTGTTGAAAGGTTTGCAAATACAACTATAGACATATATGCATACATATTTGACAGCAACGCAGGTACAAGATGTGCTGCGCTTACTGCTGCTAGTGTAGCTCTTGCTGATGCTGGCATACCAATGCGAGATCTTGTTTCAGCATGTGCTGTTGGCAGGGCTAACGGAAATATAATTCTCGACCCTTGCAAAACAGAAGAAGACGCTGAAGATGCTGTCGATATGCCTATGGCAATAATGCCTAGAACCAAAGAAGTGGTACTTTTGCAGATGGATGGGCTAGTAACTTTTGAAGAATGGAAAAAGGCATTTGAGTTAGGCATTAAGGGATGTTTAGAAGTTTATGAGATACAAAAGAGGGCTATAAAAGAAAAATACGAGAGCATTGGCAAAGAAGAAAAAAAAGTTATAGACGCGCTGAATGAAGAACTTGGCAATGAAGAAGCTCAGAGTAGCGAAATCGGGGGTGAAAATCTTGAGGGATGATATTTTGTTTGAACTTCAAGGAGACAAAGCAAAGGCAGCTATTTCAAAAGGTAAACGCTTGGATGGTAGAACTATGACGGAATATAGACCTATTTCTATTCAATTTGACTTTTCAAAAAATGCAGATGGCTCATGTCGTGTAAAGATAGGCGATACTGATGTAATAGCTGGAGTTAAGATGGAAATTGGAGAACCATATCCAGACTCCCCAGAAGAAGGGTCTATAAGCGTAGGTGCTGAGTTTACTCCCATGGCTTCGCCAATATTTGAAACAGGACCACCAGATGAGTATTCTATAGAACTTGCTAGGGTTGTGGACAGATGTATAAGAGAAAGCAAGGCAGTTGATTTCAAGAAATTACTGATAGAAGAAGGTGTAAAGGCTTGGACCGTATTAATAGACATATATGTTGTAAACGATGCTGGGAACCTGTTTGACGCAAGCGCTATTGCTGCACTTGGTTCTCTTCTCACTACACGAATACCAAAACTTGAAGGAGATAAAATTGTAAAAAATGAGTATGAAGGAAAATTAGAGCTAAGCTGTTTACCAATATTGACAACTTTTTCAAAAATAAGCAATCAGATAGTAGTCGATGCCTCAATAATAGAAGAAAAGGCTGCTGAAGCTAGGCTTTCAGTTGGCACAACTGACAAAAAACATATTTGTGCTATCCAGAAAGGCCTTGCAGGCGGCTTCACTAAAGAAGAGCTTGAAAAATGCTTTACACTTTCATTTGAAAAAGCTGAAGAGCTAAGGCTAAAGCTAAAGCAAGCGTTAGATGATAAAAAAGAAAAATAAAAAAAGAGTGTGATCTGAATGGGAAGAACAAAAAAGGTAAAACATGCTGGACGTTTCGGTCCCAGGTACGGAAAAGCTATAAGGGATAGTGTAGTAGAAGTGGAGAGCAAGCAACGCACTAGGCATATATGCCCTAAGTGTGAATCCAAGTCTGTTAAAAGGATCTCTACGGGGATTTTCTTTTGTAAAAAGTGCAATACTAAGTTTGCTGGTGGTGCTTATGTACCCAGTACGATGGCTGGTACAATAGTAAACAAGATGGTAAAAACAAAGAAGTTTTTACCTTTGCTCAAGGAGTTGCTTGAACAAACTGAATCAGAAAAGGGTAAAAAGGAGGAAGAGACAAAAAATACCTCAGAAAAAAATGAAAAAGAAGATACAAAAGCCAAAGAAGCAGAAAAATGATTTTAAAAGGAGGTCAAACACATGTACAAATGCTTAAAATGTGGAAAAGAGTTTAATGAATTACCAAAGGATCAAGTAAGGTGTCCCTATTGTGCGTACAGAGTAGTGATGAAAGCTCGGCCTGATGTAACTAAAAGAATAAAAGCAAGGTAAGATGTTCGACTATAAGATAGAATTAAAACTTTTGTTCGAAAATGAGAATGAAGCAAACATATTATACTGGGCGGTTAAACCAGATATAAAAGAGGTGCAACGACGTTCTATTACAAGATTCAAAAAAAAAGGAAAAAATATTGAAATTTTCATTGAGGCGAAAGATATTAACGCACTAAGAGCATCATTTGATTCAATAATGAGCCACTTAATGCTTTCAAAAAAAATCCAAGATATTTTTCATTCAAAGGAGGTTTAATTATGGCTGACGAACAACAAAAGCAACAAAAAATTATAGAGTTCCAAAGAGGAAGAGAGCAACTCTTGAGTATAGGTTCAAGGAAACAACAATTGCAGATGCAACTAGCGATGGTGGAAAGTGCGCTAAACGAGCTAAAAGATTCAAAGCAGGATAAGGTCTACAAACTTGTAGGCAATATATTGTTCGAAAAAAACACAAAAGATGCAGAAAAGGAGCTCAAGGAACTTAAGGAACAGCTAGAGTCTAAAATAGACACTATGCAAAAGCAAGAGGATTCTCTTATAAACCGCCTTAACAAATTAAAGTCACAGATAGAATCAGCTGAGCCCAGTGAGGAAAGCACATAGGTCGTTTATGGCACCTCAAGAAATCTTTAGTTTAACTGGAAAAAATGTTCTTATTGTAACCCATAGAAGTGCTGACCTAGATGCGATTGCCTCTGCAGAGATATTGCGCTTGGAGCTTATGGAAAGAAACATCGTTGAGATTGCCATACCGGGACATGTCAATAGACAGGCTAAAAGAATTGCGGAAGTCTTAGAAATACCGTATTCACTAAGTACAAATTTTTCTAAATTTGATGTTCTAGCAGTTGTTGATTTAAATTCGTACAGTATGCTTGATAATTTTGCAGAAGAAATTAAGAACTTCAAAGGAAAAAAATTTCTTTTTGATCATCACACTGCCAGTGGTGAAAATATAGTAGACAAAGAAAATAGTTTAGTTATCGAAGACGCTGCTTCAACCACAGAGGTAATTTGGCATCTTTTTAGTGATGCGAATAAGAAAATAAGCGAAAAACAAGCACTTTTAACCATGTTAGGCATAATTTCCGATACAGACAGGTTTGCGTTTTCTAGTAGAAATACTTTTGATATAATGAGCGATGCTTTAAAAATTAGTAGAATGGATTTCAATCAAGTGATTAAAATAATAAAAGATGAGAAAACCTTTTCTGAAAGAGTAGCAACATTAAAAGCTATGCAAAAAACAAAGTTAGTTAAAATTAAAGACGTGCTTATTGCAAAAAGTTATACAAATGCTTTTGAAGCACAAGTCGCTGAAGCTTTAGTTGCTTGTGGAGCAGACATTGCAATAGTTGGTGGCATCACTGAAGGCAAGGCCAGAGTCTCGGGACGCGCTGATATAACGTCAGCAGAAAAGTACAATTTGGATCTCGCCAGCGATGTATTTCAAAGATTATCAAGTTACTTTAAGGGCCAAGGTGGGGGTCATAGTACTGCGGCTTCTTTTAATGGTGAAGCCAAAGATCTTGAAAAAATAATTGAAAAGTGTGTAGAGATTATATCAGAAAAAGTTCGGAATGAGAAAAAAATATGCTAAGGTCATAAATTTCTTACTGAGCTTTCTGTGATTTGTTTTCTATTGAATTGAGTCTTTCCACAATTCCAACAAGTTCACTTATATCACAAATCTCAAAATCTGGTTTAACAGATGAATCTTTAATAACTTGCCCATATTTTGCTAGAACTGTTTTTATGCCCAGCTTTTGTGCGCCCAGGATATCTCTACTTGGATTGTCACCAACAAAAAGAATCTCTTTTGGACTTACTCCAAGTGCTCTTATTGCTTTCTTATATGGAATTGAATGCGGCTTCATTTTTCCTTTCGGACCTCTTGCTACTACTACATCAAAGAACTCACAAAGGTTCATTTCAGCAAGTCTGAGCCAAGCTTGTTTTATTGGAGCATCGCTTACTATTCCTAAACGAATGCCCATCTCTTTTAGTCTTACAAGTGTTTTTCGTGTGTTAGGATATGTTGCTAAATAACCGAACTTTACCCTTCTATAGGCTACAATTGCCTTTGCAAGCATTGCATAGTCAAGCTTTCCATGAACTTCTTTTATAAATTTGTCAAATATGTTTTGG
The DNA here is from genome assembly GCA_038895395.1 of Candidatus Iainarchaeum sp. GTDB lineage: Archaea > Iainarchaeota > Iainarchaeia > Iainarchaeales > DTGL01 > DTGL01. The sequence continues at coordinate 17,257 of JAWANJ010000005.1, read as the reverse complement.
TTTTCCATCCCGTATTTTTCATACATTTCAAAAAGAATTTTTATACCATTTTCTTCAGAAATCTGTAAGCCAGATTCGATCATAGCTCTAACTGCTGCTTCACTTGCAGCTCTTTTCATTCGCATAAAATCTACTAGTGTATTGTCTAAATCAAAAACTACTGCTTTTATCATATTTAATAAAAAATACAAAGCTCTTTAAATTGCTTTCTAGTTACTTCAGGTTTTTTATTTTCAAAAAACAGTACTCGCATATGAACTTCTTGTTAAATTCAATACCAACCTCACTGTGCTCGTCACAGAGAACGCATTGTGTACCTTTTTTTTGGGTTTTCATCAACGCCCAGTCTCGCAGCAACTCCCAGGTAACCCAACTGGGAAGCATGAGCTCTTGCATAACAGTTTTATCATTCCTGGCTATTCTTTCGGCGTGTGTTTTTAAAACATATTTGTCTATATTTTCCAACCATTTGACCCTATCGATATTACCTTTTCGTGTAAATTCTAGGATTTTTTTCTTGTAAAGCTCTCCAGCCATAAAACCACAAAATAATGAACTACAATGTTATTTTTATTTTTTTCTTTTTAGCTCAAATTCAGGTAAAGCAATGGGAAAAGAAACTTAAAAATTTGATTTTAAGCCATCTTTTTTGGTAGGACTAGCTTTGCCAAGATAAATTATCATAGAGCCTTTTTTTATCTTCTTCCTTTTTGAGTACTTTTCTAGGTAATGAATGGTACTTTTTGGTATGCCCGTAACTTGCTCTATTTCGCGCAAAGGCCTATGATCACGGCGCATCTCTACAGCTTGTTTCATTTTTGTTAAAGGAATTTCCAGGGGACGCCCTCTTGCCGAAACCACCTCTAAGTCAATTCCGCTTTCTGTTAGAAATTTTTTGGCTCTAAGCGAAAGCCTGTCGTATGTGCTCTGGCTTAAAGATATCCTGATAAGATTTTTTTGTTCTTTAATAAATTCTGATAGTGTTTTCATGGATAAAGGCCTAACTAAATGTAATTCATCTAAATTTTTTGGTATTTTTTCAATTTCACTTTTCTTGCTAATTGAGATCTTCATTCGGCTAGCCTCTTTGTAATTTCTAAGGTTTTTACAATATATTGCAAAAATTTTGTATGCAGTTCTTCAATTTTGAACTTCATGTTGTTTGCTCTTAAAACTGACACATCAAAATCATGGGTTATCTTTTCTTGCCTTGGCCCAAGTTTTAAAACTTGTGCTGTTTGAACCTTTGGCTCAAATTCGTTAAGTTCCTTCACGCAATTTAGCATAGCTTCTTTATTTTTATCTTTGCAAGGAGCTAGTTCTGCGCCCAAGATTCCTAATACTTTAGAAGTGAAAATTTTAGCATCAGAAACATTCTCTCTTTCTTCTACAAATTTGTGCATTGCTAGATGCAATGAGCTAAGGCCATTTTTTCGTATGTAGTCTCTAACAAAGAGTTCAGAAAATGCATAACCGAAGGCTCTAGTTTTCGGATCAGAAGCGTTCCATTCAGCCATATAATCAAGACCTTTCTCGTAGTAGTTAACCAATTCGTTGAAATCGCTCACAGGCATTATTGTATATTCATAGCGCCCCTCGGCATAGGTTTGCTTGCCGTAAAATAAGTTTGGAGTTCTCAAACCAATACTCTTAGCTGTTAGAAATTCCACAAATTTTGCAAGCCCTTCATCAAGCCAAACTGCTTTGCTTGTATTCCAAGAAAAAACCTTTGAATTTAAAAAATGGGTAAGTTCGTGAACTATGACTGGCACAGCATTACTTTTTTTGTCCAGAGCACTTTTCTTAACTGCAATTAGCCCACCGTAAATATAGATTCCTTTACTATAATCGTTTACTAGGCGTTCATAGTCGAAGTCATCAAGTATCACAATAGCAAAAAGCTCTTGTTCAGCTTCTACCCCAAGAAAATTTATTACAAAAAAATAATATTGCTCTACGCTATCAAAAATTGCTTTTAGATATTCCTCACTAAAAATGTTATTGTCAAAAACAACAAAACGCCCATATCTTTTTCCTGTGTTTGAAGAAACAAATCTTACATAAAGTGGACCTTTACCTTTTAAATAAAGCCAGCCATCCTTTATTGAACCTCTAAAAGCAGCCAAAGTGTCAAAACCATATATAGGCCCGTAAGCATAGAAAGTTACGTTAGTATCTTCTGCTGCTGGTAGTGAAAACTCAAAAATTCTCGCCTGCAAAAATTCTTCTTTCTCTAGATTAGAATAAATTGCTTCTATGGTGATGAATTCCGATTTGCGCTTTGCTGTCTGATTAGTTTTAATAGATAGCACATTATCTTTTATAGAATAGTCTTTTATCTCTCCAATCGAGTCACTGATCCTTATCAGCCTAGCTGACTGAAATGGTATTTCAACTGAAAAGTAATTTGCAGGCACATCTGAAGAAAGATACATTGTAATGTAAGCAATTGCCTCTTGTCCTTTAAGCTCCATATTACAATCAATTCTATCTACGGCAGCGTGAGCGCTAACAAGAAAAATAACCAAAAAACCCAACAAAGCTTTTCTTTTCACAGAATTATTTTTGTTTTAGGTAGTATATATTTATTTAGCATATTAGGTTTTTGCAATAAGAGGTTTTTTGTCTTTATTGTAAAAATGATTACTTTTTTAAGCTTATTATTTAAATCTTTTAAGTGACATTCTTATAGCGAGGTTTTAAAATGACTTTTAAGATAATTGGCCTTGGTGGGTGTAACGAGGTTGGTAGGAGCAGTTTTCTAGTAGATATTGGTGAAAAAATCCTTCTAGACAGAGGTATAAAGCTAACGCCAGAAGAAACCGAATATCCTCTACATGTGCACACTCAACTTGATGCTGTGATTATATCTCATGCCCATCTTGACCATTCAGGTGACTTACCACATCTTTTCACAAAAAACAAACCAATTGTTTACATAACACCACCAACTTTAGATCTTGCTGAAATGCTATGGCATGACTCCTTAAAAATTGCTGGGATTGAAGGCGTGGATGCAAAATATTCCAAAGCAGACATAAAAAGAACAAGAAAATTTGCCTTCCCAATAGGCTACAAAATAAGGTTGCAGATAACAGAAAGGGTTACACTTGAGTTTTTTGACGCGGGCCACATCATTGGCTCCGCAATCACTAAACTAACCTTTGACAGCAAGTCATTAGTTTATACTGGTGATTTCAAGGTAGAGGAAACAAGACTTCTAAAAAAAGCAGATCTTAAGGTTGGGGAAGTTGATTATGTGATTATCGAAGGAACCTATGGTGATACAAGCCACCCAAACAGGCATGTGATTGAAAAAGATTTTGTAAAGGCCTGTAAAAGCACTTTGGATGATGGTGGCATGGTAGTAGTGCCAGCCTTTGCAGTTGGAAGGTCTCATGAGATAGTGGACATATTATACGAGCACAAATTAGATTATCCAATTTACCTCGACGGCATGGCACAAAAGGCAGCAACACTAACAATGAAATATCCAGATTACTTGAAAAACCCAAAGTTGTTAAAAAAAGCATTGAAACATGTTATTTGGATAAAAAAAGAATCACAAAGAAGAAAGGCCATGAAAGAACCTTGTATAATAGTAACAACCGCTGGAATGTGCGAAGGTGGACCTGTGCTTAACTATATAAAGAATTTAGCAAATGATGAAAAGTCAGCAATATTCCTCACTGGTTATCAAGTAGAAGGTACACAAGGTCGGAGACTTATAGAAGAAGGTGTAATAAATATAGATGGAAAAGACTACAGACCAAAATGCAGTATAAGAAAGTTTGATTTTTCAGCCCATGCAGGTCAAAACGAGCTTATGTCAGCTATTAAAAAATGGAACCCAAAAAAAGTATTCATAGTACATGGAGAACCACAAAAAATAAAAGTACTTAAAGAAAAAGTTTCAGAGGAGCTAGGAATAGAGGCAGAAGAGCTGGAGTTAGGAAAAACAACAAAAGTTGATGAATGATGGGTTTTTTTGCATTCTTAAGGGAAGCCTTTTTGCTAATGCTAAAAAAACCCGCACTTTTTTTGCCAAAAATTTTGGTGACAATTTTTTATAGCATAGTTATGCTTTATTTTGCTAAGCTTCTAATAGAAAATGCTAGCTTGTTTGATATAGTTATAAAAGGTGAAGTGGTATCAACAGAAGACATCAATGCGATGAGAGACCTCATAGCACCAATGCTTTTGTTAATATTTTTTATGCTCATTGCTTATGTGATTGATATATTAGTCAATGCTATGTATCCAACCTTGATAGAAGATTTTTACAGAAACGGTAAAATATCTCTCAAGAAAGCATTTTTTGTTTCTATTAAAAATTTTTATAGAATTGTACCCCTTGGCTTTGGCCTTTTGGTTCTTGTTTCTTTGCCAATTACAGCAGCACAAATAATGTTTGCGCAACTAAACCAAAACTTTGCCCAGATTGCTTTGTTCGGGCTTTTGCTAGCTATTATTGGAGCACTTTGCATAGTGTTGATATTTTACTTTGTTTATCCAGCAGTAATTTTACACAGAAAACCAATATCAAAATGCCTAAAATACAATTTTGAACTTGTAAGGAAAAACAAACGTTCTGTTGCGGGAGCATCAATTATTTCGCTTATCTCAACTGTCTTGTCGCTTGGCTTGTCTTTCATAGCTGTTTTTGAACCTATATTTGTGGTTTTATTTTTTGTTGAGCGCTTTTTAGTCACAATATTGTTTACTTACAATTCAATTCTGAACCAGGTAATATACTTTGGTGTTACAAAATGAAGACTTTCTGTCCAAAATGTGGTTCTGAAAAAGGGCCTTTTATTAGAGGTTTTTGTAGAAGTTGCTACATTGAAGAAAATGAATTGGCCAGTGTACCTAACAAGATGTTCCTTACAAAATGCAAGCGTTGTGGCTCAATACTTCTAAAAAGGCGTTGGGTGGCTGAAAACGAAGAGACGCTAAAGGATTTTATAGCTAGTACTATAAAAAAGATTTCAGTGAACAATAGCTCTCTAGAAATAGACCTTACAAAAAAAGAGCACGGTTATGATGGCCTAGTTAAGATAAGCGGAAAGGCCTTTGGTACAAAAATAGAAAAAACCTATGAATTTGAGATAATTTACGATTTCAAATTATGTGATCGCTGCGGCAAAAAAGCATCTTCTTATTATGAGGCTGAAGTACAGATAAGGGCAGATAATAACGCAACAGCAAATGCAATATCTTATATTAAATCACTCAAAGATATCAGTAATGAAGACATTTTGAAGATAAACTACACTAAAAAAGGTGTTGATATCCTGGTTATTTCAAACAGAACGGCAAAGAGGATTGCTAAAGCAATCGAAAAAAAATTTGGTGTGAGAGTAAAGGCTTCTACATCCACTGTTGGTATAACAAAAGATGGTGATGAAAAAAGACGCTATACTTATCTGCTAAGATTCGAAGAGTAAAATGTTAATGCTAAAAGATAAAAAAAGCTTGTGCTAATGCACGTCTTTTCAAATTTCGTATTCCTTTAGTGCTTGTTTTATTTCATTTATTGGGGTGTTACAAACAAGCAATGGGATTAGCTCACTTTCTGCAATCTTTTTAGCAATATCATCAACCTTTTCCGGAGATTCTGGACCATGTAAAACAACTACAGAAGGCTTCATATCTGTGCTAAAGCGCCCTATTTTCACTGCTATCATAGGTGAACGACCATTAGAGACTTTCTGAAATATAAGTGCACGCTGAGGGGTTCTACCGTATAAATGCATATATTCGTGAACAGGCACTTCTGTTATTACCTTTAGGGAATCAACCACTGTGTAGCCATATATCATTGTATCCTTTAATCTGGCCTCATGAACTATGCATTCTGCCTTTATAAGTTTTGCAAAATCTGCCGCAGAAATAGCACTCACAAACTCGTGGGTATCAAATGCATCCTCGCCAGGATCAAAGTCCTTAAGAAGTTGTCTTATAACCCGGCTACCTCTACGTGTATCTATCTCAATGAGAGCATTAACAAATCTGCGTATCACACCTATACCAGGGCTTTTCCTACGGCCGCCTTCATAATCGCTTATTGTTGAAGGACTTACCTTTAGATGCTCTGAAAGCTCTATTTGAGTTATACCAAATATTTCGCGCCACTTTTTCATACTGCCGCCAGGATCATTGCTAAGTGCAATTTCTCCGGCCATTGTAATTGCAAGTTTTTCCATAATATTACCTTCTTTTCCAAAAGCTAAAAACAATCCCAGAAAAACACAGCCTATAATAGAAATTTTCTTACCTAAAATTTATATTTATTTCGTCAATTGCCATTTTTTAAACGAGTTTTTGACGAAAAAGTAGGCTTATTTTGTTTAAATGCACTCTTTGTTTTAAAAAAGCGTGCTAAAAATGGGCCCGGAGGGATTCGAACCCCCGATCTGCAGCTTAGAAGGCTGCTGCCTTGTCCACTAGGCTACGGGCCCTAGAAAGAATATATCTGTGCTAGCTTAAAATTATTTTCTATCGCGTGCTGTGTATGGTCTAACAGGTAATGGATAAAGCTCTCTAAGTTTTACTTTCTTTTTTACAGACACTATTACCCACGGATTTCCAAAGCAGTGCAAAACATGCCTACAAGCACCACACGGTGGTATTATTCTCCAATAATTGCTTTTTCTGTCAGGTATATGCACTGCCACTATTGTCTTTATTTTTCTTTCACCTTCTGAAAACATCGAAGCAATTGCACCCATCTCGGCACAAATAGAAGTAGGTGAAGAAAGATAGTTCTTTATGTTAGTGGAAAAATAAATTTTACCTTTGTCAGTCATGAGTGCTACACCAACAGATGCAGATATTGCTTTTGTTTCAATCCTGTTTCTTTTTATAGTATCAAGTGCTTTGTCAATTAGCATCTTGTCTTCTTTAGTTAATTTTGAAAATCGCATAATGTTTATTCTGTTGAAAGAAATAAAAACATAACTAAATCACAAAATATTGCTTTTTTTATCTAAGCTTTTATCCAAGACATTCATGATCTTGTTAAACCTTGCTCTGGCTATGATCTTTCTTTTTTCTATATCACATAGCCAAATGGAGAGATTACGGTTATTGAACTCGCTAGAAAAAAATTTTGGTCTTGTAACTGGCTTATATACCTTAGCAAAGCTTTTTCTATAAAGACCTAAAGAGTTGGAAGGTATTACAAAAACATAGTTGTCAACATATGGAAGATAGGCAAGCTTAGCCTTTAGCTTTTTTTTGGTAGGCCTGCACAATATTTCAATACCAACAGTTTTGCCACCAATTTCTGCAAATAGGTCATAAGCACCTTTACGTTTTCCGGGAAGCAAAACCGATTTTTCGTTTTCAATCTTTTTAGCGCCAATCTCCTCAAGCTTATCTTTCGTTGCTTTGTACATTATTTTTTCCAAAAAATTTTTAGACACTCCTCAGGCCCCCAAAAACTGTGATAAGAAAAGACCGTAAGCCAAAAAAAGAGCCAAAGCATAAACACGGGATAATTTACGTTTGAAAAATATAAAAAGAGAGAGAAATATTATAATCAATAGAGTTATTGCTATATCCATAACAACAGCAGGGGAAACAAAAAATTGTTTGGCCATTGCTGCAGTTCCTACAACAAATAAGCTGTTTGTCGTACAACTTCCAAAGATATTACCCAAAAGTAAGTTACCTTTTCCTTGTCTAGCTGCACTCACCGTAACGCTAAGCTCAGGCATTGTAGTGCCTATTGCCAGCAGTACACCTATAAGCGAAGCATTTACACCCAATAAAAATGCGAGATCTAAAGCAAAATCTACCAAATATTTTGCACTGATAAAAACAACAGTCAGCGACACACCCAAAAGAAGAATTTTCTTTAATAAGTATCTTGTTTGTATGTTTTTTGCTTTCTGCGTTTTTAATGTTAAGATGCCCTTTTCTAAAAGATGATGTAAATACTTTGCAGTAATAAAATAATGGACAAAATCAAGGAAGTTATCTTGCTTTTTTTCTTTTATGCTAAAAAATAGAAAGCTTACATATGCCACAAAAAGAAGAAGCGAAGAAATTGCATCAAACCAAGAAACAAAAAATCCTATGGCAACCACTATGAACGTAAAGGTTGAAGAAAAAATCATTATTGTGAGATCCCTTTTGATTAAGTTTTTGTTTATGGTGATTGGTGAAAAAAGCACAGCAACACCAAGCACTATAGTTAAGTTGCTCATATTGGCACCAATAACGTTACCTACTATGAGATCACCGTTGTCATGAAGTGCTGAAAAAACGGCGGAAATTGTTTCTGGAAGAGAAGTACCAATGGCAATTATTGTTAGGCCTATTACCAACTCGCTTACATTTAGGATTTTAGCGATCTCTACGCTGTACTTTACAACAAGGCTAGATGCTTTTACCAAAAAACCCAGCGATATCAGAAGCAATGCTATCAAAAGCAATATCTGCATAATTAAATTACCTAACTTTGATTAATATTTTAATATTATTTTTATTATACTTGAAAAAAATCAAGTCCACACATACCACATACAGTTTTAAATAACGTTCAAACTTATTTTTTGACATGCAAGATATAAAAAATGAAGACATAGACCTAATGGACATCATAGAACAACCCACGTGGAAAACAATATTGCTGGATCTTGTGAAAAGGGAAAAAATGGATGTTTGGGCTATAGATCTTGTGGAACTCTCGCAAAAATATTTGCAGAGAATCCAAGAGATGAAAGAAAAAAGCCTAAGGATTCCTGCAAACGCAATGCTTGCATGTGCAATACTTTTAAAACTCAAATCCCAGACGATAAAATTGCCAACAGAAGAACCCGAGTCTGAACCACTACCTGAGATAGGTGAACTACCAGAGCTTAAGCCCATAAGCAGGATAAAAGAAAGAAGCATTACGCTTGATGAGCTGTTAGCTGAAATTGACGCGGTTATTGAAAAGACAAAAACTAAGAGCATTGCTACAGAAAGAAAGGAATTGATTGCTATTGACGTGCCAACAATGCTAAAGCAAGATTTGGGAAAAAAGATTGAAGAAGTTTATAGAAGAATTGTAGAATATGCTGATGAGCATGGGCTCACTCTTTTCTCGCAAATTGTTGAAAAATGCAATCTTCTTGAGGTTGTTACTACTTTTATTTGTTTGCTTTTTTTAGCATCAGATGGAAAAATAAATTTGTGGCAGGAAACTTTCTTTGGTGAAATATTTATAGCCATAACAAAAAACAACGGAACAGATGATAATGTTGGTGAAAAGGGTGGTCCTGATGGACAAGCTTAGATTTGGAACCGCTGGAATACCACTCAGCACACAACCATACAATACTTTGGCTGGCATACAAAAAGTAAGATCGCTTGGCTTGGACGCAATGGAACTGGAATTCGTTAGGAATATAAATGTCAGTGAGAAAGCAGCACCAGAAGTAAAAAAAATTGCTGAAAAAAATGATGTTGTGCTTACATGCCACGCGTCATACTTTATAAATTTAAATTCAAAGGACAACAAAAAACTTGCTGATAGCATTGATCGACTAAAAAATGCAGCGGTAAGAGCTTTTGAATGCGGTGCTGTTAGTGTTTGCTTTCATGCTGGTTTTTATCAGAACGACAAACCAGAGGATGTTTACATAAAAATAAAAAAGATCTTAAGTGATATAAGTGGCTTTTTAGAGCTGCACAGATGCAAGATTTGGCTAAGACCTGAAACAACCGGTAAAGGCTCACAGTTTGGTTCCATAGATGAAATACTTTCTCTCAGTGCAGAGCTTGAAAATGTGATGCCATGTGTAGATTTTTCTCATATGCATGCCAGAAGTGGAGGTAAACTAAACACATATTTAGAATTTTCAGAAATATTACAAAAAATAGAAAAGTTTTTGGGAAGTAAAGCTCTGGAAGAAATGCACATACATGTTTCCGGTATAGAATATAGTAGCAAGGGTGAACGAAATCATCTAAACTTACAAGAATCGGATTTCAATTACAAAGATCTTCTTAAGGCCCTCAAAGACTTTGATTGCAAAGGAGTGCTAATAAGTGAAAGTCCAAACATCGAAGGGGATGCAATTATAATGAAAAGAGCGTATGATAAACTACAATGAAAAAATAAACGATAGTTCAGTTAGAACTTTAGCCTCAAGCCTTTAAAAATAGCGTAAATTAGAGCTGAGCCAAACAGTGCGGTTGCAAGCTGTATAAAAGACATTGGGATTAAAAACGCACTTGGAACTACTGAAAACTGCACCAAAGCAAATGTAGAAACACCAAGGAAAAGGGCTTTAAAAATTGCACTGAAAACAGAACGGTAGATATAGCCTTTATCCTTGAAAAACTTGAAAGAAAAAACCAATATTGCATTTCCAGCCCATATAAAAGGTACTAAGTAAATAAGGTAGGGCGTCAGATTGCCAAAGAGAACACCAGCGCTTAAAACACCCAACGAAGGAAGCAAAATTGTTGGTATTGTGTAGCGCAGATCGAGTCTAATTGCAGATGCTATGAGAGCTGCATTTACCAAAGTACCTACAATAATCTGATGTTGAGTATGACTTAAAACAAAAGGCAGGAAAAAGCAGAAAAGACCATAACCAAGGCCCTCAAGCAATTTGTAAGTTTCTAAATATCTGTTAATGCCAGAGTATGTAACAACAGACTTCATAAGGTATTAGTTGTCAATTCTAGTTTAAATATTTTACTTTTCTTCTTTTTTTGTATGGAAAAAAGGCAGGAGAATGCAATACTTCTCAATGAACTACGAAGAATACATAAAAGAGAAAAGAGCCTACCTAGAAAAGAATTGGAAAAACTTGCCAGAAAATTTTGCATGCCTGAAAGTGTGATTTTTAGTACGGCAACTTTTTACTCTTTCCTTAGCACAGAAAAAAAAGCAAAACATTCAATACTTGTGAGTAATTGTCCAACTGGCAATCTAAAAGGCTCACAAGAGATACTAAAGTACTTAGAAAAAAAGTTGGGTATTAGGGAAGGCCACACAACCAAAGATAAAAAAATATATCTTGGTACAACATCCTGCATAGGGTTATGTGACAAAGCACCCGCGATTTTGGTTGATGGAAAACCAGTAACAAAGGTAAACATTGCAAAAGTTGAAAAAATTTTGAGGTCCTTAAAATGATGGAAAATAGCTTGCTTTTTGAATCTCAACTTAAAGGTCTTTCAATTGCGCTAAAAAAAACACCAACAGAGGTTATAGAAGCAGTAAAATCTTCTGGCCTAAGAGGTCGTGGTGGTGCTGGTTTCCCAACTGGTTTAAAATGGGAGATTTGTTCCAAAGCAAGTGGTAAACGCTATGTGATATGTAATGCAGACGAAGGAGAGCCCGGCACATTTAAGGATCGACTAATACTCACAAAGATTCCACTCAATGTTATAGAAGGCATTATAATTGCTTGTTATGCAGTTGGTGCCAATGAAGCTTTTATATATCTGCGCGGTGAATACGAGTGCCTATTGCCAAAGATAAGAGCTGCAATAAAAAAAGCAAAATCTTTTTTGGAAGATAAAAACATAAAAATTATGATAGTGGTTGGATGTGGATCTTACATATGTGGAGAAGAGACATCAATACTTAATTCTATTGAAGGCTTTAGGCCAGAGCCAAGAAAAAGACCACCTTACCCTGCAGAGAAGGGGCTTTATGGATGCCCCACATTAGTAAACAATGTTGAAACTCTTTCAGTGATACCACTCATATTTTTAGGTAGATTCAACCCAAAAACAAGACTTTTGTCTATTTCTGGAGACGTTGAAAAGCCAGGAGTCTTTGAAGTATGTGAAGGAACTCAACTTGGCAAAATTGTTGAAAAAGCAAAACCTATTGGAACTCCAAAAGCAATTTGTTTTGGTGCTTCGGGAGGTATAATGCCTTTTGATCCGTGTATGGAACTAACAGAAGAAAATGTCAAAGCCAAAGGTTGTTTTTTTGGCTCTGGGGGAATAATAGTGCTCAATCATACTCGCCCAATTTTAGAGACATGCAAAACAATCCAAAAGTTCTTTGTACATGAGTGTTGTGGTTATTGCGCACCCTGTCGCGAAGGATCACAAAGAATATTAGACTACCTTAACAAGATTTCTTCGGGATGTGCGAACAAAAAAGATCTCAAGGTGTTAGAAGACTTATGCCAGTTTGTTTCAGTGGCCTCTTTCTGTGCTCTTGGTAGATCTATGCCTTTACACATTACAACAGCATTAAAATATTTTCGCGAGGAGTTTATTAAAAATGAAGCTAAAAATTGATGAAAAGATCATAGAATTTACAAAGGGACAAACTATTCTAGAAGTTGCTAGAGCCAATGGCGTTGACATTCCTACTTTATGTTACCATAAAATGCTAAAACCTGAAGGTAGATGCAGGGTTTGTGTTGTCGAAGTTAATGGAAAGATTGTTACCGCTTGTGATACACTTGCAGAAGAAAATATGAACATAACCACAAACAATGAAAAAATACAAAAACTTAGGATCGAAGCTGTAAATCTAATTGCATCAAGGTTATCAGAAGAATTGTTAAGCAAAGATAACGAGCTTACAAGGCTAATGCATTTATTAGGCTTAAAAAAGCCAACATATAAAAGCAAGAGCATTAAGAGAAATGACCGGTCAAGCTTAACAATTTGGCAAAGCGCAAGCGAATGTATATTATGTGGAAGATGCGTACAGGTATGCTCAGGTGTTCAGACAGTTAATGCTCTTTCATATAAGGGCAGGGGCTATTCAACAATGATTGTCGGAAGTAGTGGCCTTCCTTTGAAGGACACAAATTGTGTATCTTGCGGTCAGTGTTCAGTGCTATGTCCAACAGATGCAATCACTGAAGCATTACAAATTAAAGCTGTTGAGAAAGCACTAAAGAATAAGAAAAAGATCAAGGTTGTTCAGATCGCACCTTCTGTTAGGGTTTCTTTGGGTGAATGCTTTGGTCTGGACAAGGGTTCCGTAATCACAGGCCAAGTTGTTGCTAGTCTGAAGAAGCTTGGTTTTGATGCTGTGTTTGATACAAACCTTTCCGCAGATCTTACAATAGTTGAAGAGGCAACAGAGTTTGTTGAAAAACTAAATAAAGGAGACCTGCCTATGTTTACGAGTTGTTGTCCTGCTTGGGTAGATTTTTGCTGTGAGTTTTACCCTGAATTCATACAAAAGTTATCCAGAACAAAAAGCCCACAAATGATGCTTGGCGCTCTTATAAAAACATACTATGCGGAAAAAATTGGGGTAAAACCCAATGAAATTATAAGCGTATCAATAATGCCATGTACTGCAAAAAAAAAGGAGGCTAGGTTGAAAGGCATTAGCGCTTCCAAATATAGGGATATAGATTATGTACTTACTACAAGAGAGCTTGGAGTTCTATTAAAGAATAGAAAAATCAACCCAATAAAGCTAGAACCAATAGAGTTTGATGATCCTTTGGGCGAAAGCACCGGTGGTGGAGCATTGTTTGGAGTTACTGGTGGTGTAATGGAAGCGGCCTTGAGAACTGCTTATTTTTATCTCGAAGGAAAAGACATGACAGATCCAACAATCAAACCCGTGAGAGGTACATCTCAATACCGTGAATTTGAAATTGAAATTGGCAATAAGAAGATTTCTGGTGCAGTGGTTCACACGCTTGGCAATGCAAGACACATATTGGAAAGGATAAAAAAAGGGGAAAAATTTGATTTTGTAGAGGTAATGGGATGTCCAGGTGGTTGCATCGGTGGTGGTGGCCAACCAAAGCCAGTTGATTGGGAAACAATTGAAAAAAGAGCAAAAGCAATCTATAGTATTGATGAAAGTAAAAAAATAAGGCTGTGTCACCAAAACCCGGAGCTAAAAAAGATTTACGAAAGTTTTCTCGGGTATCCAGGTTCACAATTAGCTAAAAAACTTTTGCACAGAAAGTATCCAAGAAAAGGTAAACCGAAGGCATAAAAGGTTTTTTAGTCCATTAAGCCAATTATTTTGTTTTTTGTTTTTTCTTTTTTACAATTTTTCTTTTGGTTTTGCTCAGCTTTATTTCTTTGATGATTTTTTTGATCTTTTTGTAGTTTGCTTCAACTTCGTCGTCCACGTCTACTTCTTTTAAAAGGCCCATTTTTTTATAATGTTCAACTACAGGTCTTGTTTTATTCTCATATTCGCGAAAACGTTTTATTATTGCATCTGGCATATCATCAGGTCTTATTTCAAGTTTTACATTGCAGTAATCGCAAAAGCCATCTTTTTTTGGTTTTACACTTGCTAGATTATACACTCGAGCACATTTTGGGCAATAAAGTCTTTTTGAAAGTCTTCGCACTGCTGAGCTTTCTGGTAGCTTAAAGTACAATACAAGCAAAAGTTTAGCATGTATTTCCTTAAGTACATCCTCTAAGTCCTCTGTCTGTTTTATTGTACGTGGGTAGCCATCAAGTATGAAGCCGTTATTGATATTTGCGGCTTTCAGCTTTTCGAGAAGGAGTTTTTTTGTGTTCTCATCGTCTAAAAGCTTTCCCTCTCTTATAAGTGCTTCAAACATTTCTTTGAATTTTTTATCATTTGCAATTTTTTCCCTTATTATATCACCCGTAGAAAAGTGAACAAAACCATATTCTTCTACTAATTTTTTTGCCATTGTGCTTTTTCCAGACCCTGGAGGACCCATAAACAATAAACAAGCTTTCATAAAAACCCTCCTTAAGACCTTATTGAATTACACTAATCACAAACAATTTTTTAATTTGTTGTTGATAAAAAAAAGACATTTGTGATGTTCTAAAAATATAAGTAAGCTTTAAATAGCACATGATAGTATCCAATATTATGGAAAAAGAAGCAGGTAACACAGAAAACACAAATTTGTCTAATTCAAACTTTGTAACAAAAAGATATCCTCCAAGAGCGGCCGCTCATCGAATAACTAGAAGGGTTCCAATTGTTGGTCCAGAGGATACCATTGCCGAAATTAAAAAGAAGTTATTTGAAAAAGGAAGCACCTTTGAAACAATAAGCTATATATATGTAGTTGACTCACAGGGTCGCCTGCTTGGATTGTTCTCAACAAGAGAGATTTTCACAACGAACGATAACGTAAAGGCAAAAGAGATAATGGTAACAAACGTTGTAAAGGCTAGACCGTACACTGATCAAGAAGAAGTAGCATTACTTGCGTTGAAATATAACCTAAAATCTATCCCAATAGTTGATAAAGAAAACAGGTTTTTGGGGGTTATAAGGTCACGCTCGATAATGAAAATACTTCAAAGCGAAAACGTAGAAGACTTCATCAAATCAGCGGGTATTCATGGGATTGTTGCAAAAAATCTTAACGCACCTGCTTCGCAAATGCTTAAAGCAAGGCTTTTCTGGCTTATAGTCGGTTTGTTTGGAGGTGTGTTAGCTGCACAGTTAACTGACTTTTTTGAAGAGCCTCTAAAACAATATTTCATTCTAGCTGCTTTTATTCCACTTATGGTTTATATGGCTGATGCCATAGGAACACAAACCCAAACACTGTTTGTAAGAGACTTAGTAATGAGAAGATTAGTGTTAAAGAAATATCTTATAAGGGAAATGAAGGTTGGTTTTGGGATTGCTGTAATATTAGGCATATTGCTTTATATCATAGCCATTTTTTGGTCTAAGTTGTGGTATATTGCTTTGATTTTAGGTATTTCGATGTTTTTAACAGGCTTTGTTGCTATATTTGTCCCAATTGTAATAATACTTGTTTTGGATAAACTTGGACTAGACCCTGCAATTGGATCTGGGCCTTTTGCAACTATCGTTCAAGATGTTATAACATTAGCTATATACTTTTTAGTTGCAACAGCTATGTTGAATTTTTTTCCAGTGAATTAGCTAATTTTAAAAGAAATTTATTTTTAGATTTTCAAAACGGACTATGAATTGCATGCCTTATGATCTTTCTGAAAGAATTCAAAGCCCTATACGCTGGATATATTGCAAAGAAGCAAAAAACTGCAAAGGCTGTTATCTGTCTGCCATACAATATAGGCACACCGAAGGAAGGTAAATCATAATATAGAAGCACGGTAATAAGTGCCAGACATAAAACAATAAAGACATTGGCAGCCATGGTTTTCGCCTGCTTTATCACATAAGGAGTATTTTTCTTGATTATAGTCTTTTCCTTTGCTTTTGGTAGTCTAGGTACTAAAGAAAAGACTTTCTCATGGAGATGCCTAAAATTAAAAACTGGTTGAAATAGAACAATTGTGATGATTATAAGCAAAAAGGCTAGAAAATTCACCATTTGTGATTCTGCTGGGCTTAAAATACTACCTGCGGAAACAACCTGCGCTATAACTATGAGAAATTCACCCAAAGGACATAGGAGTATTGCTGCCAAAGATGAGTCTTCTGCACTTAAGCCAAACTTTGAGCCTAGTATTCTTATGCATAATGAATTGCCTATAAAGGTAAGAATACCCAGTAGAAAAGCTACTAACATGAGATAAGTTAATTCTTTCATAGGTGGAATAACAACAGCCTTTAACGTGTGATTGTAGAATATTGTAGTGCCAAAAGCAACAAAGAAAAACACCAGGAAAAAGTCCATAAGAAATGCGATGTCCTTTTTTATCCTTTTACCAGAAGCAGTTTCACTTAAGGCAAAGCCAGCAAAGTATGCACCCAGGCTTGCTGAAAGCCCCAAAACATCGCCTAATGCAGATACAATTATGCCAACACCAATTGCATACAAAGCCATTTTTATTTGACCAAAACCTTCTTGCTTTATGTACCTTTCAACAATTCTTGACAGATAATGCACACAATAGAAAGCACTTGCCGCAAATATCACCGCAGTAAGCCCTGTGCTCAATATTGATATCAAACTGCCACCTTTAAACTTCGAAATGCTTGCAAGTAGTACTAAGATCATAATACCTAAAAAGTCTTGCAGAACATTTATCGAAAGTGCAACTTTTGCACCATTTAAATCAACTATTTTTCTATCAATTACAAATTTGGCTATGATGGCAGTGCTTGTATTTGGGAGCATTGCACCTATTGCAATTGCAAAGAATGGACTGTAACCTAAAGCTAGCATTGTAAGCGTACCAAGACCCATAACAAACGCCAAGTCTATTATTGCTAGTCCAAAAACTGCAGAACCAGCAGCAAGAAATCTTTTCCATGAAAGCTCAAGGCCAAGATAAAATAGCAGCACAAACAATCCAAGCTCGGAAAAAACCTGTATAAGCGGATCCTATGGACTTATAAAGTTTAGGAAAAATGGGCCTA
>JAWANJ010000004.1:0-35174 GCA_038895395.1 Candidatus Iainarchaeum sp. | reverse complement strand
TAATTCAATATTCTTTCTTATCTTACCACTAAGCACACGAACACCAAATATGGCAGGATCTTTATTCCTAAATATATACTCCCTAAGAACCTTTATTTTAGTTGGCCAAACGACTCTTTTTTCGATCTCTCTTTTCATCAATAGTTCTTGTTCTTTGCGCCAGCTGCAATAGTCTTCTAGTAAATTATATATTACATTCCCTCTAAAGATTTTAATTCTTAGTTTTTCAGCTTCTTCTTCAGCATGACTATCTACGCCAACAGAAAACCCAATTATTACCGCGTCAAGAGGCAAAGTTTCTTTTAGAGCAGCAGCCTCCATGACATCTTTTTTTGTTATTAAGCCAACATCAGCACTTCCAATCTTTAGTCCACGAGCTTGTAGCATTGAGACCAAAGCCTCTAAGGAGCCCAAAGCGTTGGCCCTTACAATAAGGCCTTTGCCCCCTCTAATAATTACTGAATCAATTTCTTTTTGTATTTGTTCCATAGCATTTTTTGTTGAGGCCAACATAACTGGCGAGCCAGCCAATGTGTCATCAAGATTTGGAGCTGCTATTTTAACGCCACATGCTGCGCTGACTCTTTCAACAGATACGAATTCACATTTTTTGTCTGAAATCTCTGTCAATGGCTTTGGTTTGAGCAAAGCCCGTATTTTTGTGGTTATTACACCATTTTTACCACCAACAACTATGTAATCATTTACACCTAAACTACCTGAAAAAAGTATGACGTCAATTGTTGTGCCTAAGCCAACATCCTCGCGCTTTTCTAAAACAACACCCCTTGTCTCTTCATCTGGTTTTATTTCTAATTTTTTGCTCATAAATTTCTGGCTGAGCCCAGCTATTAAAACCAAAAGCTCAGGGAGGCCTTCGCCAGTCTTTCCAGAACATGGAATCAAAGCTACTTGCTTCCTAAAGTCTGTACAATTGTCAAACCTATCGCTACTAAAGCCAATTTCAAAAAATTTTCCAACAATCGAGTAAATCTTTTCGTCAAGCTCCGTCACGGCTTCTTTTGATTGTAACTTAAGATTTTCTGTAAAACTACCTTTTTTTGACTTCCAATGGTTTAACGTATCTATTTTTGTTATAGCAGCTATGAATGGAGTTTTATATTTCCTTAAAATTTCTATAGCTTCTAAAGTCTGTGGTTGGATTCCTTGATTTATGTCTATCACAAGCAATGCCAGATCAGCATTGCTGCCGCCCCTTTTTCTTAAATTAACAAATGCTTCGTGACCTGGCGTATCTATGAAAAGAACACCTGGTATCTTTAGCTCGAATCCAAACCTTTTAATTAGCCCCAAACTCATTTTCTCTATTGTATCTTTTGGTACTTCTGTAGCACCTATATGTTGTGTTATCTTACCAGCTTCATGTTCCGCCACAAGAGTGCCACGTATTGCGTCTAACAAAGTGGTTTTTCCGTGATCTACATGTCCTAACACTACAACTACCGGTTGTCTAAACATCCCATCACTTTAAACCAGTAGAGCCAAAGCCACCCTCATTTCTTTCTGTTACGTCTAACTTTTTAACTTCTTTAATTGTCGGTGTTTCAAACTTGTGAAAAACTAATTGGGCAATTTTTTGTCCCCTTTCAATCTTGAATGTCTTATTCCCAAAGTTTACTAATATTACCTTAATCTCACCACGGTAATTAGGGTCTATTGTTCCAGGTGTATTGAGTACAGTAATTCCATAATTTGCAGCAAGACCGCTTTTTGGCCTAACCTGTGCTTCGATTCCAGCTGGAAGTGCCATCTTTATTCCAGTGCCAACTACCTTTATTTCGTTAGGAGCCAAATTAACATCCTCGTTTGAAAACAAATCATAACCAACATCACCTTTCATGGCTTTAGTTGGTAATTTTGCATGCTCATCTATTTTTAAAATTTTGACAACTTTTTTCATAAAATCACCATAAAAAACATAGTTTAAAAGTTTAAAGCCTAAAGACGTAATGTTGTCAAGTTTGCTGTAAAAATTACTTGCATAATGAAATTTCTTCACAAGAGTATATCAAAGAATCTGGGCGTTCATATTTGTTGATCTCAGCTTCTTCAAAGAAGAGCCTTATCTCACGCTCAGCAACGTCCTTATCTGAAGACGCATGCACCAAATTATTTTGCTGGCTCATTGAATAGTTTCCCCTTATTGTGCCAGGTTCCGCTTCACGACCATTAGTAGCACCAACAAGTTTTCTAACAACCTTAATGGCATCTAATCCTTCGACAATTGCAAGTACCACCGGACCAGAGCTCATAAAGGAAATCAGGCTCTCAAAAAAAGATTTTTCTTTGTGCTCAGCATAATGCTTTTTGAGTGTTTCTTTGTCAAGATACCTCATCTTAAGCGCTGTAATTTTTAGGCCCTTTCTTTCAAATACTGATATTATTTCTCCAATAAGCCCTCTTTTTACAGCATCTGGTTTTAATATGACTAGAGTTCTTTCATAGTTAACCACTGCGATCAGCCCCCTTCTTTTTGTTTGCTTTTCTAGTCCATTTTAATTTGTTTGGGCTTCTACCAAGCTTTAACATATTTTTCTCGCATTTCCCAGAACAAAAATAAAGTGTTTTTCCGGCCTTTGTTACCACTATTTTGCCAGTGCCATCTGGTATCTTGGTCTTACAAAATGAGCAAAGCATTTTATCACCTAAACCTCTTTAATTTCTGTTGCCTCAATTTCAGTGTCTAACAATGTAACAATATCACCAATCCTAACATTTCCTTTTATGTTCCTTCTTTTTATTCGCCCCTTTTCAGGGCCGTCTATGATTTGCACTAGCGCTTGTACTATCTCGCCCTGGACACCAGTTCTTTTTATTACCTCAACAACCTTTGCCGGAGTACCTTCTGACATTATTTCACCTTGCTTTCCTTCTTAGCTCTTAAATCCTGTATTTTCTTAATAACCTCTGAAAGCTCTTTTGAAGCATTTCCAGCATCAGCAATAGCAACGCTGCTTGCAGGTACATCTAGCCCAGCTTTTTCTCCTAATTCTTTCTTGCTTTTTACAAAGCTATATGTAATTCCCTTTTCGTCACAAAGAACTGGTAAGTGCATCACTATCTCTTTTGGTTCTACATCTTGCGCGATAATAACTAGTTTTGCTTCACCTCTTTCAACAGATTTTGTTACCTCATTTACACCGACCCTCAGTTTTCCGCCTTCAGCTATCCTTTGTACAAGCCTAAGCTGTTCGGCTGCCAAATCCTCAGATACGTTAAATTCCATAACCAAAGACACCTCCTACCTTTCGGTTTCTCATCGGTAAAATAGAATCTTTAATTATTTATTCTAAAGGAAGTTTTAAAATTGTTTGTTGGGGGCTTACCTATGTATAAACATTGCGTAAATCTTATCGTCGGATGTTTTATCTATTTTTATAAAGCCTAAATTGTCAACATAATAAGTTTCTCCTTCTTTAAATGGAATTTTCTTATCTGCGTACCTTTTAATTATGCTTGTGTCAGGCATAGTTATGTATAAATCAATTGGTTCAATTATCCAAGGTACTATTGGCTCAATTTTTTCATTTCCCACATATTCCGCAAATGCTTGCATAGAGGTTATCTTCCTTATTTTGATATTGTACGCATTTCTAAGTCTCAATAGCTCGCCAGAAGTGTGAATCACACTCTTTTCTATTATAAATGTTTGTAGATCTGCATTTAGTTCAATCGTGATTTTTTCACTTACTTTAACGGTTTTTGCAGGCGGATATTCAACAATAACCCTAAATGGCTGCTCCACCACATTAATTCTAGGGCTTATACCACTAATTAGCTCTCTATTTATTGCTGCCAATCGGTCCCATTCTATGGTGGTATCATTTGGTTTAGTACCAATCTCCAAAATAACTCGCCTTATGGTTTCAGGCAGAAAACCTCTTTTTCTAAGAGCAATAATTGTACCTAACCTTGGGTCATCCCAACCTTTGTAAATACCGGCCTCAATAGCCTCTTTTGTTTTCGATGTTGAGAGTACTACACCTTCAAGCATCACTCTGCCGGTGTATATTGTGTGTGGGTACTCCCACCCAAAATAATTGTAAAGGAAAACCTGTTTTACTTCATTTTGTTTATGCTCCTGGCCCCTAATAATTAAAGTAGTACCTAGGAGATGATCATCGATAGCAGAAGCGAAATTATAGCTAGGCCATACATGCTCTTTTTTAGAAACTCTTGGATGAACTGGATTATCCACAACCTTCGCGATCCACCAATCCCTTACACTTGGGTCTGGATGATTTAAAAGTGTTTTCATTCTTAATACGGCTTCACCTTCCTTGTATTGATTATTTTCCATTTTTTTAAATCTTTTAATGTGTTCCTTTGCAGATTTGTCACGACAAGGACACGCGAGCTGTTTTTTTATCTTTTCTCGCCACTCTTCTGGATTGCAAACGCAAACATAAGCTCTCCCTCCATTTATCAATTCTACCATATACTGCTTATAAATGTCAAGTCTAGCGCTTGCAAAATAAACTTCATCAATTTTACATCCAAGCCATTCTAAATCTTGTCTAAACACTTCTTCTGCATTTTGCATTGGTTTTTTAACCTTTGGGTCTGTGTCGTCAAACCGTAGCATAAATTTGCCATTGTATTTTCTAGCATATTCATAACTCAATATAGCTGCTCTTGCACTGCCTATGTGCATAGGACCGTTAGGGTTCGGTGCAAATCTTGTCACAACTTTTTTGTTTTCAGCCCAAGGTAAATCCTCTAAGCCAAAAACCTTTTGTTTTGGTTTTAGTTCATACCCCTCAGTACTTTCTATATTTTCATATTCTTTCTTTATTTCTTCAAAAGTCATGTTGTTTACTTTTTCGACAACTTCTTTAGCTAACTTGGCAAGTTCCTCTACTTTACTTTCAGGAAATAGTGCTTTTAACTTTCCAACTACCGCAACCTCGCTTGCTTTTCCATCGTGTAAAAACGCATTTTTTATTGCATACTTGTAAGCATATTTTTCAAATTCTTGCATATATGCAATTTATATAGGAATGTTTTTAAATTATGACAAAAATAGCATTATAGCATTTTTCAGCAATCTTGCATATTACAAAAAATTTATTGGCTTTTGTTTTCACTCCAATTTCTTTCGAAATGTTGTCTTAATGGCTCTATAAGAGGCGCATTGTTCCACACAGCAAAGCAGTACTCTTCCCCTTCTTTTTTTAGGTCTGTAAGTGCTATTATGAGTTTTTTGTTGTCTACTATATATGCTTCCATTCCATGATTTGCTGGTTTTATATCAATGCCTTGCTTAAGCAGATCTTCCAACTCGTTTGCTTTTGGGTAAAGTATCTTGACTTGAACATTTTTTTCTTTTAAATTTTTTATAACTTTTTTTACTGGTTGATGTTTTACTAAAACCTCTGCAAATCCCATAACAGAGTTTTCTGCACTTTGAAGTTCAAGAGCAACCATTTTTATAAAATCATTTTTGTCCTTAACTCTTAATATTCTTGTACCTATATCTTCTGCAATTTTTGCTGTTTTGAGTGTGTCTTTTGCTTTTTCAGCATTGTTTATCAACTCTGCAAAACTTTTCTTTTTTTCTTCAATAAGGATATTTAATACCTCTTCAGGTTCTTTTGCCATGTATCTTTTTGGCCTACCTTGAAGTTTTATTACTAAGTTTTTACTGGCTAGATCATCAAGCACATCATATATTCGCGTTTTTGGAACTTCTGCAATCCTGGAAAGTTCTGGTGCTTTGACCTCTTTAAGCTTTGTCAAAGCACTCAATGTTTTTGCCTCATACTCTGTTAAACCCAGCTCTTGGAAAAGCATAATTAGATTTTCTTTTTTCATGTTATCACCGGGTTTACATTTGCACTTTTTTATTATTAAAATCCTATATTATAATGTCTTCATTATTTATAATTCTTACATATAAACAAAAACAAGCAAAATAAAGGTTAATCTGAATTTTTACAGAAATCTAAATAAAAATAATGCCCGCATAGCCCACAACGTTGCTTTTATCCCCCGTGGCTCTGGCAGAAGTAGTATACTCCACAAGTAAACCTTTTTTTCGATTAACATTCTTGCAATATTCCAATAGGCTTGTTATTGGTGCTAAGCCACAGATGCTCAAGTTCTTTCCCATAACTTCGTCATAAAAACCTTTAGCGTCAAGTTTCTCTATAAATCGAATGGCTGAAAGATCCTTTTCTTTTGCATACTTCTCAGGTACAAAATGAGAGAAATCGCTTGAAGCTATTAAGGCAAAACGCTCTTTTTTTGATATTTCAGAAAGAGCCAAACCAAATTTTTTCAATATGTTGAAGTCGGTAGTTGCTATTGTTATAGGCACCACATCAATTGCTCCAAACCGATACTGCAAAAAAGGTAAAATCACTTCTATAGAATGCTCTGCTATGTGTGCAGAATCGTCAAATTCAGCAATCCCGCTTTTTGCTATTTTTTGGGCCAAATTGGAGTTCACCCTTATGTTTCCAAGCGGGGTTACCCACGTGTTGCTTTCACTTATGGCTATGTCACAACCAATTCCTGTGTGGTTTGGGCTTAATACAACAAATGTCTTATTTTTTTTAAGCAAAGCAACTGTTTTTGCAGCGGTTTTGCCGCTATATCTGTAACCAGCATGTGGAACTATCGCCTCATGGGCTTTATCTTCAAAATTTACGCCTTTAAATAGCTCTTCCAGTGTTTCTTTCAGGACTTCTTTATCGGCTGGATAAAACTGACCACAAACCGCAGGTTCTCTATGTGTCATATGTAAAAATAGTTCAAAACATAATTAAATTATTTTTTATTTAAAGTCTAAAAACAAAAAAACCAATTATGTAAGCAAAAATTTTAACTTTCTTGTTTTTTTGTTTCCTCTTGAGCATCTTTTTCTGGCATATCCTTTTGCTTGAATTCAAAATCTTCAACCTTCAAGTTGAAAGGTTTGTCTTTTTTTGTTAGCCCTTTAACCTTGATTATTTCTCTTGCCAATAGCCAATAAACCAAAGCCAAGCTTTTCTTACCCTTATTATTACATGGAATTATAAAGTCAACAAACTCAGTATTGTTATCTGTGCTACAAAGCGCCACTATAACGCAATGTTGCTTTGCAGCTTCCATAAGTGCTTGACTGTCTGCATTAGGGTCCGTTATAATCACCAATTTTGGTTCAAAAAAACCTCGCACTTGCGGATTTGTCAAAGTTCCAGGAATGTATCGACCAGTAATGGCTTTAGCGCCTATAACTTCTGCAAATTTTTTTACTGGTATTTGACCATACTCTTTTTGGGAGACTACTGCTATTTTTTCTGGCTCAAACAATGCTATGAATTTGCTCGCAATCCTTAGTCTTTCATCAATTGTACTAATATCTAAAACCTTCAATCTGTCAGGCCTTTTCTTAAATATAAACCTTCGCATACCCTCACTTTTATATTTTGCCCCAATATGCACTCCAGCTTGAAGATAATCCTTTGCCGAAATCAATGTTTTGCTTACCAAGTTCTCACCACTGTTTCTTTATTATACTGAAAATTTCATCAGATCATCTATAACCTCAACATGCGTTAAAAGCATCCTTCTGCAGCAATATCTTTTTACTCCCAGTTCATCAAGCACCTCTTTTGGATTTCTACCTTTCTTGATTTCCTCACTAAACCTGGCGTATAAATCTCCAACCACACTTCCACAGCTAAAACATCTAACCGGAATCATCATAAAGATCACCTTTTTGTTTTTTGTCTCTTCTTTCTTGCACCTTTTCCAAGTGGCTTTTTCGTTTCTTTTCTTCTTGGGTCATCGATTAATAAAAGGCGGTCATACTGCTTAAACTTTTTCTCCAAATTTTTATCTTTAGTATACCTTACAATAGCCTTTGCAATAGCACTTCTAGCACATACAGCCTGTGCTATCGCACCACCGCCAGAACATCTTATCGATATGTCAAATTTTTTTGCAATGTCTCCAGCTAATGCAATTGGTTCTTCAATAAACATTCGGACATACTTTGGTTCAATTGTGTTTAAATTCCTTCTGTTAATAGTTACTTTTCCACAGCCTTCTTTTATTATTGCCCTAGCAACAGCACATTTTTTCTTTGCAACTATGATTTGGGTTTTTTTCACCTTTCTGCTCATATTTACCACTTCGCACCTAATCTTTTACACAGTTCCTCTAAAGTTATGGCAGCTTCTTTGCCATTGTACTTTGCTATTCTTATAGTTTCAACCTTGCTTAAATCTATGCCTTCCGGTGTGCCTATGAAAACCCTCACCCTTTTTAACGCCTTCTTTCCACGAGCTGTTTTTTTTGGCACCATGCCTGCTATTGCATTTTTAAGTATTTTATCAGGCATTTTTGGGAACTTAGGCCCAAATTCTGGATTCCCTTTCCTTGTAAGGTTAATCCTCCTTAACCATCTTTCAACAACAACATCTCCTTTGCCTATCACAATTGCTTTTTCCGCGTTGATTATATCTATTTTTTCTCCTAGCAGCAACCTTTGAGCCACTATGCTGGATAGTCTTCCAACAACATGGTCTTTAGCATCTATTACAGTGCTCATATATTCACCTATTTCACAATTACTAGATCTTTCCCCTCAAATTTTTTTGTTAGAATTTCACTTAAAGGTTTTGCAGAGCCACCAGCTTCAATGATCTTTCTCTTAGCGCTTGCACTAAAATTAAAAGCGATGACCTCAGTAGGGGTTGTTAACATTCCTTTTCCAAGAACCTTGCCTGGAACTACAAATATCTTTTTGCCAAACCTTTTGCTCATCTTTTCTAGTTTATCTAAGTTGACCACCGTGGGTACGCGCCTGGGTGTTTCAAGTCTTTTTGCTATGCTTTTCCATATTTTCTGTTTATCCGTTTTAGATTTCATCTTTAAATCCATTATAAGTTTTTGGGTACTTTGCTTTTTGTTCATAATATCACTTTGCTTATTTCCAATGCAGGAGGGCGGATTCGAACCGCCGAAGGCACTAAGCCACAGGATCTCTAAGCCAAGGGGCTCTTGGGCTCTTAAGTCCTGCCCCTTTGGCCGCTCGGGCACTCCTGCATCATTTAATCTTTTTTAGCTCCTCATCAAAACTTTCACACCTCTCTTTTAAGGCTTCAATTGCTTTTTCTAATACTTGCATTGGTGTTAAGGCACCATATGTTTCAATCCTAAGTACGAAGGTGTTTTTAGATAATTCTAATTTAATCTTTCCATCACTAGCTTCTTCACAACAAAAGCACAAATCACATTCCCCGGGTTTTTCTATCAAAATCTTTCCAGCTTTGTATTCCAATATTTTTTTAGGACAGGCATTAATAATATTTTTGGCAGTTTTTTCATCCACATTTCCTTTAATTTCAGGCCACTCATTGTAAGATATTAAAGCAGGTTGCCATTTTGCGTGCTCTTGGCCAACGTTGGCTACAGCATCCATCTCGAAGAATATCTGTTGTCCCTCTTTTAGCTTAACTATTGGTACATTTTTTGGAACAATTTCTATGTTGGGGTCGGAACATTTTATATCTGAACTTGTAACCACCTTTGGTCCCTTCTCCTTTAAAACAAGTTTGACCTTGTCACCTTTTTTATAAACTTTTGGGTCTGCCTTTATTGGAAGCAAAGCAAGCCTTGCTGCAATATATTCATCAAATAACACAGAAGTGTTTTTGTGTATAGAGATATCCTCTATTGCAAGAACCGCAACATTGCTCATTGCAGCCCTTCTTATTGCATTCATTAATTTTATGTTCGCCCCAGTAATTTTAAGCGTACATGACTTTTCGTCACCAAATATTTTTTTTACATTCATGTAGAAAACCTCACTTCTTCTTTCTAAATTTTTTCTTTTTGCGACAACCATCGTGTGGAATTGGCGTTACATTTTCGATATGTTTTATTTGAAGCCCATTTCTTGTAAGGCTTCTTATTGCAGCTTCACTGCCTTTGCCTGGAGCCAAGCTTTTATTTCCACCCGGTCCTCTAACTCTAACAGTTACAGTTGTAATTCCAAGTTCGCGTGCCTTTTGTGCAATGTTTTCAGCTACTTTCATTGCTGTGTAAGGAGTGCCTTTCTTATGGTCAGCCTTTTCAACCATACCACCAGTGCACTTTGCAAGTGTTTCAGCCCCTGTGATGTCTGTTAAGAGCATCAATACATTGTTTGGTGATGAGTATATGTGAACAATCCCCTCTCTTTCCTTTTCACTCATTTGAGTCACCCCTTGTCTTACTTTTTGCCTCAGGAGCCATTACCTTTTCTTCCATAGATGGGTCAGCAAATCTAATTGTATTTTCTTCACTTTTTGGTACTAAGTAACCAGGTATATTCACAATACGACCATTTACGCTTATATGTCCATGAGTTACTAACTGCCTGGCTTGTTTTATGGTTCTGGCAAGACCTTTTCTCCACACTATGGTCTGGAGCCTTCTTTCAAGTAAGCTTTCTATCTTTATGCTAAGCACATCATCAATTGTTGCGTCTTTCTTTAAAAGCCCAATTTTTTCTAAACTATCAACCAATTCCCTCAATTTTTTAGTTCTTTCTTCTACAGGTACCGCCAATAGCTTTCTTGCAACAGCTCGTTTTCGCTTAAGATATGCCTCTATAATCCATAATTCTCTCTTGTTCTTTAGGCCATATTTTTCGCAAAGTTCTTTCCTTAGCAATATTTCGTCTTTTACCCAAGGTTTTCTGGGCCTTTCAAACTTATTTTTAAGTTTTCTAGGATCTCCCATCTAAACACCTATTTTTACTTACCACTTTTTGATTCGCCTTTCTTCTGGCTAGATGCTGTTTTAACTTCCTTCTTTATTACTCCCACAATAGTACCTTTTCCTCTATGAGTACTTTTTGTTCTTTGACCTCTTACTGGTAGACCCCAAGCATGTCTTAATCCTCTGTAGCTTTTTATCACATTGAGTCTCTTAATGTCTTCTCTAACAGCAAAGTCAAGATCTCCCATAAGTTTATGCTCAGATTCACCAGTGTAAAAATTTTTTCTTCTGTTCAAACACCACTCTGGAATACCTGCCTTTTCGGGGTTTGTAACTATGGCCTCCAGTTTAGAAAGCTGTTCCTCAGTAAGTGCTCCTATTTTTTCATCATGGCTAATGTTTGTCTCCCTTTCAAATGCCTTTGCAAATATCATTGCAAGGTTGTGGCCTATGCCTTTTATTTTAGTTAGTGCATGATATATTGGCTTATTACCGTCTAGATCAACAGAGCAAAACCTTACAATATACTTTATATTAGAGTCTCCCTTCTTCTTAACTTGTTCCTTGCTGTGTTCTTTGCTAGCAACCGTTTTTTCTTTTGTTTCTTTTTTTTCACTCATTGGTCTCGCCCTTCTTTAACATTTTTACTATTTCTTCCTGTGATTTGTTTTTAATATCAATCTTTTCTTTAGATGGGAAAAGATGCCTTATATTGCATCTTTCCTTTTTATTACGTTTTCCAATTATATGTGCAAAGTTGCCTTCAACTTCTATTACAACTACCTTTTCACCAGCTTTACGGCCTCTTGTTTTATAACAAATTCTTCCTGGTTCTATTGCCATATAGCCACCTTCACTTCATCTTAATGCCCTTAAGATACTTTATAATAACGGCTGCAACATCTTGTTGGTTTAGTTTATCAGTGTTGATTGCAAGGTCAAAGTTTTTGGCATCAAATATATTGACCCCTAAAAGTGATAGGAGATTTGCTTTAAGCTCATCTTCTTCCCTGATAAGTTTTTCCCTAGCAGCACCTATCGGAATTTTTTCTTTAATGGTCAACTTTTCAGCCCTTGTCTTTTGAGAAGAGTAAAGAAATACCTTCACTTGGCTTTCAGCAACCCAACAAGCTATGGGCCAATCTAGTATTACATGCGCGTTTCGTGATTCTTGTTTGATCACATCTCTGAGAGTTTCTGCAAAACTTTCCTCTTGCATCATCTTTTCAACAACCTCCTTTTTTCCATGTTTTTTTGAAACCTTTTCAATCAATACCTCCTTTGGAAGATACTTCATGCCAAGTTGCAATGCCAAAAG
Source organism: Candidatus Iainarchaeum sp. (assembly GCA_038895395.1). Lineage (GTDB taxonomy): Archaea > Iainarchaeota > Iainarchaeia > Iainarchaeales > DTGL01 > DTGL01. The sequence continues at coordinate 23,140 of JAWANJ010000004.1, read as the reverse complement.
TTTACTTATTTCTTCAACATTGCTTCCAGGCAACGAATTCAACGTTATGATCATCATGATACCAATATACTTATAGATTTAAAATGATTTTAAAGCCTGCTCTATATATGGTCTTTCTTTAACATCGCAATCTTCTAATTTTTTAATATTCTCTTTGACTTTCAAAGCCTCTTCAAACACCGTGCTTCTACATTTGTTGCACAGAACACCTCCAAACATTACCGAAGGTCTTTTTTTGCTTTTACCGCCTTTTTTAGCTTGTACAGTGCCAGCAAGTTTAGAGTGACAAAGAGCACATGAAGCCGCACATTTTTTGGCCTTCTTTTCAAAATAAATTATTATCTTTCCAGAAGGGGTCTTTCTGTATATCTTTTTTCTAGAGCTCTTTGCTTTTCTTCCCATAACAACACCTACTCAAACCTTTTCAACAACTGCTGTAGCAAAGCTGAGGTTAATAGTGAAGCAACAAAGTAATACCAAATCCAATGACCAAAGATCGGAAAACTGTACCCAGAGTATCTTTCGTTTAAAATCGGTAAAAGAATGACCAAAGAAAAAACTGATGATAAAATTATCAAAGGCATAGACGCTTTCATTAGGTTTAGGTTAATTTCAACAAGTTCTGTATTTAGCTTGTCCAAGCGTTCCTTTGAGCTTGGGTCATTTTTTCTTATAAGTTCTCTCGCCTCTTTACTTTTTTCTTTTAGTTTTTTTAAAGTTTCTTCTCCAACAAACTTTTTTCTAAAAAAATAACTAAACAATCCAAATATAACTGTGATAGATGAAGCTAGCATAAACAACTCTACCTCTGGTGAAATATTAATTGTCATAAGTTTACCTTCTTAAAGTTAAATAAAGAGTTTATATTGAAAGATTGCCTGCTAAAATATAAAAACATTTCACTCACCACTATCTTAAAATTCTTTTTAATATGGGGTGCATATCCTGAAGCTTAAGCCTGGTGAGCTGTTGATATAGATTTTCAATTATACTAACCGTGAGAAGTATTCCCGTACCCGATGTCAAATCACCCAAACTCATGTCTCCAATTGCTGACATGAGTGCAATAAATATGGAACCAAGGACAACAATTGTTGGAATGTATCTTTCAAGAATCTTAACAGTGATCCTGCTGTCTCTTCTAAAACCAGGTATATACATTCCAGAACTTTCAAGTTGTTCAGCTATATCCTCTGGGCTTTGGCCACCTATAGTAATCCAAAGCTTTCCAAAAGCAACGCATGTTATACAAAATATGATCAAAAACAATATTCCTTGCAATATCTTTAGCAAATATTGTTCCTGGAGCAATACACCAAGACCATTTGCGGGAACCTGATAAGCAATTTCTAGAATAAGATTTCTTACACGCATGTCTTTAATTTTTATCCAACCTTCATAATTGGAAGTTGGAAGTAACTGCTCAGTTACCGGTTGACCTGTGGCCCATGTAAGTATTCGCCCCACATCGCCCACGATTGGAGTATCTTTGAAAAAAGCAGTCAGCAACGAGATATTGGCAAAAAGAGCTGAAGCAAAAATAACTGGCAATACAGAAACATACAAAAGCCTAACAGGAAATCTCCCGCCAAGACCTCCATGGCCAACAGTTATCGGAATGTTTATGTACATTGCGTTAGCGTAAATTATCAACAAAAACATAATTAGCATAACAATAAGTGATACCACATCTATTATGTTTGGCGTATATATGAGTCTCCATACAAGACCTGCTTGCATTCCAGGTACTTGTGGTCTAAATAGCTCTAAAAACAAGTGGCTGCTTACACCACCTGCAATAAACAGGCTTATGCCAGAACCAACTCCATACTTGCCAACAAGATCATCCAGATAAAAAATAATTATTGATCCTAGCGTTATCTGCAAGCCAATAAGTAAAACATCGCCTTTTATAAAGCCACTTACTGGATATATAAATCCCTCAAAAAAACAGAAGAGCACTATTGCTAGCTTCTGTATACTTTGAAACTGAGCTCTGCCTTTTGGATCGGTTAAATCTATGTCTATTAGCCTTGCACCGACTATAAGCTGAAGTAAAAGTGAGGCAAATACAATAGGTCCTATACCAGCAGTTGCAAGCGTTCCTATGCTGCTTCCAAGTAGAATCAAAAACTGAGTTTCAAATTTTTCAGCCTTAACCAAACCCATGAGACTTATTTTACCTAAAACAAAGAATATGATAAGTGCCAAAGCACTCCAAATAAGACGTTTCTTTAATGGTATTTCTCCAAGTGGTCTTTTAACCTCTGGAATATATGAAGAAAGCGCTACTAAAAAATCTACTGCACCCATTTTTTCACCTATTTTTGGGCTTCTTTTTTGTTTTCTGTGCTAACTGTTTGCTTATCCTGGATTATACCGCCTGCAGACAGTATCTTTTCTCTAGCTTTTTCTGAAACAGCCATGTTAAAAATCATCATTTTGCTTTTCACTATGCCATTTGAAAGTATTTTGCCAAACCCAAGCTTTTTTCCATCAATTACTACATATCCATCTTTGCTTTCTAGCTTGCCGGTCTCTTTAAGTTTGTTTATGAGCTCCTCTAAATGCTGTATGCTTATTGCAGAAACCTTTTCTTTTGGTTTTAGCTTTTTTTCTTTTTCCTCATCCCTGAAAAGCATAAATTTGTGTTTTTTTGAACCAGCTCTGCCACAACCACCTCTGGAGCCACCACCGCGCTTGTTTTTTGTATTACCTTTGCCATGTGTCCTATTCCCTCTCAACTTTTCCTTTTTTTTACGTTTTCTTTTCATAAAAACACCTAAACCATCCTTGATATTAAATCATTTATTTTGTTTCCTCTATACCCTAAAGCACCACCGACACTAAAACTTTTCTTTATACCTTTTCTACCATATCCTTTTTTTGGTGGTCTTGCCCTTATAGGCATCTTTAGGCCAAGTTTTTTTATTTCAATTTCACCACTAATTATTTTATTAGATAGCTCCAAAAAGGAATTAACCTTAAATTTTTGCAAAGTTTCTTTGTCTATTTTTTTTCCACTTAGTAGAATACCTCTTTTTTCTAACAATTTTGCAAGAGTTTCTTCGTTTATTTCGCCCCATGTTATGTAGCTTTCCACTTTCTTAAGCATCCTTTCAATACTTTTGCTTTCTCTTAAAAGCACTATGTTATTTGGTGCTTTTAGATTTAATAATTCAAGAGTTCTTTTCAAACTTTTTCTAACATTAACTTCCCCACGTACTCTAACTGCTACTATCATTTTGTCACCTTGTGCTGTGTCTTTTCCTTAACAATAACATCCGGTTCTTTTAGTTTGGTTGTTTTTTTCAGAGCATCAATGCAAGCACCAACAAAATTCAATTTTATTGGGGTGTTGCCCTTTGTTTTGCTCCAAATGTCTTTTATGCCAGCGAGCTCGAAGACTGGTTTAGCATTTCTACCTACAACAAGGCCAACCCCTTTTGGCGCAGGGATTAAAGTAACTCTCACAGATGCGCATTGTCCTGAAACCTTAAATTTTATACTGTGCTTTTCTCCGCAGCCGCATTCCCAGCTCCCACAACCTCTTTTAACAAGTATGAGGTTCATCTTTGCGTTTGCAGTTGCTTTTTTTACTGCAGGCCATTTTTCTTTGTCTTTTGCAGTTCCAAAACCTACAATGCCATTTCTGTTACCAACAACAACACCAACTCTAAAAGAAAACTTTCTACCCGCACGCACGACACGTGCTGTTTTTCTCACATCAATGACCACACTTTCTAAATTTGGTTCCAAATAATCAACAATCTCAGGTTCCATTATGCGCCTGTTTGAGAGCAATAGCTCTTCCAATGATTTTATCTTGCCATTGATGACCTCTCTTCCAAGTTCAGTCTTTGGAACCCAATTTTCAATACTTTTTGTTTTTTCTTCATAAATGAACTCATCTCGTTTTTCTTCCATAGAAAAAACCCCATCACTTTACATTAAATTCTTGGTCTATTGCTTGCTTTGCTTTATTAAAATATTCGCCAATTTTTGTTGGATCTATTCCCAAAGTAAGATAATATGAAAAATTCTTTTTAAGGTTCTCAGCGCTCATCTTTGATGCAAATTCTTCTATGTGCTTGCAGCGGATTCTATCATCACTGGGAAAAATATCTTTGCTGCAAGGAACTGAAAGACCGCCATCTATAGCACCTTTTAGTGCTGCAAAAGCACATACGCCTCTAACAGGTGTTAAACGCCCAATATCTAATATGGCCTCCTTTATGCCTTTTTTCAAACCCTTCTTTGCAGCCAAATATCCACAAAGATATGCACTTGGTATGTTAGCTTTTCCCGGCCACCCATATTTGCTTAAATGCTTTGAAGTTACATGCACAACTGTTTCGTCACCCGCAGGTAAGTACTTTATTATCTGAACAATACAGTTTCTGTTGGTTTTTCTAAATACAAGCCTTGGCTTGCCAGATTTTAGCAACATTAGCCTTTTAGCATAGTTAGTCTTTTTCTCTCTTCTCCTTCTAAATGGAACTCTTCTGGTGCTTTTTGTCATATTTTGCCCTCCAATACATAGCGCTCTAGATGTGCTTTACTCTTGAAGTAACCGCCCTTAATCATATTATAAAGTTTTCTGTAACCAATTTTTTTCACGAGTTCAGGTTTTTCTTTCTTCAATTTCCTTAAAAGAGCCCTTTGAGCTCTAACACCTGAGACCCACCTTTCTTTTTTATGCAACCTTGCACTTTTCTTACCCTTTCTTTTGCCCGGGCCTTTTCTACGCCCTTTGTCCCTTTGTGCTTTTATTTTTCTAGCTCTACCGCGGCTTTGCCAATTTTCTTTAGTTTTCTTAATTGTACCTTTTCTTATAAGCTCCCTTATGTCTTCTCTTGTTACTGCTTCTTTGACAGAGGTTAGGTCTTCAGGGTTTATCCAAATCTTGCTAACCCCAACTTTTAAAAGTTCAGATGCAATTTTTTTGGCCTTACTCGCCTTCATAAACATCACTGCCAATTACTTTTAAACCAGCCTCCATTGCTTTTTTAATTATCTCGCCTCGCTTTTTAGCACCAACGCTATGGGCTATCCTAATTATGGTGTTTTTGTCCTTAATTTGCTCAACTTCTTTTACATTATGCACCAGAGACTCTTTTAGACCACTTGGGTGAAGTCCCCTAATTATTTTTGGGGTCCTATAGCCTGACCTGGGCTTTTTACCATCTGCTTTCTCAAAACCAAAATCAACGCCTCTTGGATAACGCCATTTGTTCCATTTTGCTTTGCTCTTTCTTCTTATAGCACGATTTCCAAAGTGTCCTCTAAACACAGGCTTCTTTTTTTTCTTTATTTTTTTCTTGATTTTCAAAATATCTTTTTTGTCTGAGCTTTTATTTTCCTTGACCATTCTGTACTCACTCTCCACTTAAAAGCCTTGTTTTTTCTACAAGATATATGCTATCTTGGAATATCCTTAGATCTTTATCTTTAACCCTTGTAACGTTTTCTATATTTGCTGCAGTCTGACCAACGTGCTCTTTGTTTGTTCCCCTTATTATGATCTCTTTTCCTCGTATCTCAACGCGTGTGTTTTCACCTACGATTTTTGTTCTTCTGGGCTTTTTTTCCCCTAAATAATTGCTTATAATTATTTCATTTCCAGAAACTTGCACAGTTACTGGAAAGTGAACATGAACTATTTTCATCTTTGCCTCATAACCATACTTTAAACCCTTTATGAGATTTTCAATACACTTTACAGTTGTGTTCACTATTGCCGTTGTTTTTCTTTTCTGGTTTTTTCCCTTTATGACAATCTCCTTTCCTTCTTTAAATATTTCGATAACCCTCGCTCTGAAGCTTTTGCTTTCTTGTTTGCCAGAGTATTTTAAAATTACTGTGTTATTTACAACGTCTGCATCAAAACCTTCTGGCAACTCAATTCTTTTCTCCATTGGTTCACCTCTAGTAAATATATGCCAAAAGCCTGCCACCGATACCTTTTTCTTTCGCTTCTTTATGTGTCATCACTCCTTGCGAAGTGCTTACAATCAAAATACCCATATCTCTGCTTGGGAGATACCTTCGCTCAAACTTTTCAAACTCATGTTTTTTTGTTTTATACCTCGGTTTTATGGCTTTGCAGTCGTTTATTGCATGTGAAAGCTTTACTATGTAATAACCGCCTTTTTTATCTTCTACCTTTTTGTAGTCAGCGATGTAATTATGCCTTTTCATAACCTCAAGTATATTGCCTAAGAGCTTTGAGCCAGGTTTACATATGCACTCTTCTTTTGCAGCTAGCTCGCTGTTTTTAATTGTTATTAGAGCATTGGCTATAGTATCAGATTGCATTTTTTTCACCTAATCATATTTTCTAAAGCCAAGTTTTTCAGCATTATGTTTGAAACATCGCCAACACATCACTAAGCCATATCGGTTCATTACTCCTGCATACGTTCCACACAAGCAACATCTTTTTCTCCACTTCCTTCTTGTTACTTTTTTGCTCATTTACTCACCTTTATTCCTAAAACTCTTGTAGCAAACTCTATTGCCTCGTTTTTAGTTATCTTGTGTTTGTGGCCGATTTTGCTTGGTTTGTATTTCCTTTCTTTAACTCTGTAGCCTCTTCTTTTCAATGCAACGATGACATCAAAACCAAATATGCCCAGTTGTGGATTGTATTTAACTCCCGGTAACTCAATATGTTCTTTTATGCCAAAGGCAAAGTTTCCATCTTTATCAAACTGATCTTCTTTTATTTTGAAACCTTTTGCGGCAAGGGCCTTTTTTAGGAAATCCATTGCTTTCTGTTTTCTGAGGGTTACCTTAACCCCAATTTCTAACCCTGGTCTTATTCCCCATTTCGGTTGTCTTACTTTCGCTTTCGTTCTAACTACTTTTGAACCGGTTATTTCCTCAAGCACCTTGTGTGCTTTCTGAAGTTTCTCTCCGGACTCACCAACCCCCATATTTATAACAACTTTATCAATCATTATTTCTCGCATATCCATATGATCACACTTTGTTTATTCAATCACCATTACATTTTTTGCTAAGGTTTCAAACTCTTTGTCACCTTGCTTTATAACAACAACTTTGCCCTTTTTTCCTGTGCCTGGTTTTATATCTTTTACAATAGCTTGCTTGCTTATGTGTGGACCGCCTGTTATGTAAACCTTTGCCCCAGGTTCCATCCTTTTAAGTTCAATAATCTCGTTCTCTGGAAATTTAACCATCAAGGTATCATTTGGCTTTGCTTCTAAGAAAATTGTATTGCTAACTATGTAATTGTTACCATTGTCTGTTGTTAACTGTATTTTTCCCTTTTTTATCACCCTTTTTCCAATAACCTTTGATGGTCTAACTAAACCTTTTTTCTTATTTTTTACTTCTTCTGGATATAAGCGCCCTTTATAGTCGTAGAGCATCTGATATTCTTTTTCAAGACCATCAATCGAAATAAAGTCAAATAAACCAACTGGAAATTGTAAGGATTTTCTCACAATGCCATTTACTCTAACACGGCCTTCGTTTAATATTATTTTTGCTTCCCTTCTGTTTTTGGCTATGCCCAAACAATCTCTTATAAGGTACCCCAAAGGTACTGAACACTTTTTGCTATGAGGCCCTGGTTTGATATTAAATACAAAACTCTTTTCCTTTCTGTTTATATGCATGGTACTTGGAGCATTTAACCTTTTTAGCTTTCTATCACCACCTTTTTTAGCCATTAGCTCACCTCTGCTTTAATCGCTTAAACCTTTTTTCATCGCTTCTGTCTAAAGATGTTATTAACAGTTTAGAAGCACGAATCGGGACTGGTATTTCGGTGCCATTTGCCTTTTTCCTAACGATTTTTTCAATATAGACAACACCTTTTCTCAAATCCACCTTTGTCACTTTGCCACTTTTGCCTTTGAACGAACCTCTCATAATTTTAACAACGTCACCTTTCCTAACCGGCAAACTCCTTCTTTTTAGTTCCTCCCTGAGCTCTTTGCTTAAATGTGCAGTTACTAATTTCTTTCTTTTGTGTAATGGCAATTCAGCAATTTCTTTTCTTTGCTTTTCTGGTTTTTTGGATTTGGCCATGAAAATTCACCACCTGTTATACAATCTGTTGTGCAATTCCAGCAAGTTTAGGCCATCGCTCTGCGGCTTCTTTTGCTATTGGTCCTTTGATTTCTGTGGCTTTTGGAAGGCCTTTTTCATCTATAAGTGCTACCGCATTGTCCTCAAATTTTATTCTTGTACCATCAGCACGCCTATACTCTTTTTTTATTCTTACAACAACCGCTCTTTCAACCTTCTTTCTTATCTCGGGTTTACCCTTTTTAACAACAACTATTACCAAGTCAGCAATTCCTGCCTTTGGGTTCATTCTCCTTCTTGTTTTATGCCCTATTACGGATATTATCTCAACTTCTTTTGCTCCAGAGTTGTCTGCACAGACGCATCTACTTTTCTGTGTTAGGCTCTTTACCTGATTTGCACTTATTGCCTTCATTTTTTATCACTCAAGACCTTTAAAACAACAAAAGATTTACTTTTACTCAGCTTTCTGGTTTCACCTATTAAAACAACGTCACCTACTTTGGCATTTATGCACTCAGGATTATGAGCATGAATTCTTGATCTAGCTTTCATATACCTCTCATATTTTGGAACATATCTTATCAACTGTCTTTCAACAGTAACTGTTTTTTTTGCCTTAGCGCTTATAACTTTTCCTTTCAATAAACTTCCACGAACAGAAACCTTTCCGTGGTATGGACACTTTTCATCTTTGCAAACATTGTCACTCATTTTTTTTACCTCCAACACCTTTTGATTCTATCCTCCGGTTTGAACATTATTTTTCTACAATCCAAAACAACTTTTTCACCATCTTGTTCGAATTCAAGAACAACTTCTGCTTTTGGTAAAATTTTTTCCTCGCCTCCAACGTCAATTTTTAATGTATTTTTTGTTTCATCAACTATTACGCCTGTCAAACCTACCCTCCCTTTGTCTGGACTATCTATTACCTTAACTTTTAGCCCTATGATTTCGTTAACCATGGGCTTTCTTTTAAGCGCTTTTCTAGTCATCTGACAAGGCCTCGCCATATCCTAACTTTCTAAGAACTTCCTTTGCTCTTTCTTTTTGATTTCCTTGTAATTCTATTATCCCGTTTTTCACTGTACCACCACAAGCCAATTTTTTTCTAAGCTCTTTTGCAATTTTGTCAATTTCAACACTTTTATCGAAACCACTTATCAGCGTAACAATTTTCCCAAAATGTCTTTTGGTAACCTGTATTGTGACTTTTTGCTGTTCTTTGGCAATTTCTCCGCACACACAAAGTTCTCTAGGCTGCCCACATTTTGGGCAAATCTCCGGGGCGTTTATCTTTTCACCTCCTTTATTTTAACGTTCTTTTTTTCCTCATTTATTTTTCTCTCGTTTATTATTGTGAGTATTCTTGCAATGTCTCTTCTCAAATTTCTTATCTTTGAAGGTTTTTCAGATCTTGTTCCAGACGCTACAATTGCCTTTTCTTTTGAAAGTTCTCGCTTGAGTGACGCTAACTTGTTAGCGAGGTCCTCGTTGCTTAGGGCTCTTAGTTCTGACGCTTTCATCTTACCATCAACCCTTTAATTTTTTTCTTCTTTGTCGTCTTTTTTGTTTTTTGTATTTATGCCATTGTCTTTTCCTTTTTCTTCCATGTCTTTTTCACTTTTTTTATCATAGCCAACATTTGTAGCTTTTTCTTCTTCAGATGTTTTATCGACTTTATTTTCCTGTTCGCTCGTGGTTTTTGTTTCTAAAGTTTTTTCACCTTCCTCCTCTTTTTTAACTCCTATTATTTCAGTGATTTTTCTCTTATCTGGGAAAACAACATCTGGTTTGATTATTCTCACTTTTACGCCAATAGCTCCTATCTTTGGTACCGCAACACCTTTAGCATAGTCTACTAAATGTGCTTGCTCACCTGCTTTTTTCATATACCCTTTGGCAATCCTTTCATGCTTTGCTCTATTACCTTTTCCGGCAAGGACTCCTTGAAGTACGACCTCAATGCCTTGTGCTCCTGCTGCCATAGCATCTTCAACAACTCTATAAACAACACTTCTCCAAGAATAACCTCGTTCTATAAGGGTTGTTATCCTATCTACACAAGCCTTTGCATTAAGTTCTGGGTTACTCAGTGCTTGAACTTCTATTTGGGGATTTTCATAGCCAAACTTTTCTTCCAAATCTTTTGTAATATTTCTTATTGACTTTCCCTTTCTACCTATTGCAAGCCCAGGCTTTGTTACGGTCACAATAACCCTTGTGGCTATTGGTGTTTTTATCACATCAACACCAATAAAACCTGCCGCTTTTAGCTCGGGTTCTAAATATTTTTCCAACATAATTTTTTTTAGTGACTGCTGAATAAAGTGCTTCTCTATCATGATTTTACCTCTTGGAGTACTATTTCAATATGAGTGCTTTTCTTTCTGCGTCTTTTTCCTGCTATCCTTCCTTTTGGTTGAATTGAAAACCTTCTGTATCCTTGGCATGCAAATACGTGTTTTATTATAAGTTTTTCAAGGTCTAGGCCTTTATTTTCAGCATTCGCTTTAGCATAAGAAATTAATTCCAAAAATGCTTTGCAAGCGTTTATTGGATAGCGACCTGCTTTTTGACCACTAAGAGCCTTGCCTTTTCTATGTGGCACTTTTTTATGATATTTCTTAAGTGGCAGATACCTTTTCATTTGTATTATTTCATTCAGTATTTTTTCCGCTTTTTCTACGGGCAAACCCTTTATTTCCCTACAAATTTCAGTTGCGTATTTCAAGCTTATGGGCCTATTTTTAAGTAAAGCTTTTGCAGTTGTCTTTTCATCAAATTCCTTTATTTGATATTCTTTTTTTACCAAGTTATCACTTCCTGGCAATTGCCGTGCTGGATCTTGTGGCACCTATGCCTGCTTTTCCATGTTTGAGCTTTTTTCTTGTCATTGCAAATTCACCAAGATAATGACCTAACATTTCAGGGGTAATTTCCACCACAACAAACTCCTTGCCATTATGAACACCAAATTTCAAGCCAACCATCTGTGGTACAATTATAGTGTCTCTTCTGTGAGTTCTTATGGGCTTTAAATCTTTCGCACCTTGTTCAAGAAGTTTTCTAGCTTCTGCTATTTTCTTTTCAAGTTTTTTGTCTATACCCCTGCGTAAAAGGCTCCTTCTTGCTCTTGAGTTACAAAGCAAAGCAAATTCTTGGTAGCTCATATTTTTAATTTCTTCAAGTGTTTTTCCTCTAAAAGTGAAAACACGCTCCACTCAATCACCTTTTGCGCCTTCCAGTTCTTCTGGAAGCAATTTGGCCAACTTTTCTTCCGGGTGGTGCGCCACGTTTTACACTCTTGCTTTTACCAACGTGGTGTTGTGCGCCTCCAAATGGATGATCTACTGGATTCATAGCAACGCCCCTTACTCTAAATGACTTCTTTCCTTTTGCTCTATAATGGTGATAAGCTTTACCTGCTTTTACAAATGGCTTGTCCACTCTTTCTCCACAGCTTGAACAACCAATAGTGGCAAAGCATTCACCAGAAACTTCTTTTATCTGACCAGATGGTAACTTTATCATTACACTATCTTTTCTCTTCTCAATCAACAAACCATAACTGCCACTGTTACGTGCAAGCTTTCCACCGTCGCCTGGGTTTACCTCAACGTTGAATATGGGGCAACCTTCAGGTACTTTTTTGATAGGCAATATGTTTCCTAACTTTATATCTGCATTTTCACCTATTTCTATGTGCTCGCCTTGCATTAAGCCTTCTGGTGCTAGCGTATAAAATTTTTTCCCATTTTCCAATAGTATTTCAGCAACAACAACATCCCTAGCAGGTTCTTTTATAAGGTCTATTACCTGACCTTTTATAGTAGTACCATTTCTTGGAATATCCTCGTAATAAATATCCATGCGTCCCATTTTTCTGGCACTATATATTGGGCCACCTTTACCCAACCTTTGTGCTCTAATTCTTTTACCCATATAATCACAACACCCCAAGCTTCATTGCAATATCGCTAGCTTTAAAACCTTTATTTATCTTAATTATTGCCTTTTTTTGACCATCCAAATCATTTATTATGTTTACCCTGTCCACCTTAACCTTAAATTCATCCTCAAAAAGTTTTTTTATTAGTGACTTTGTCGCATCTTTTTTTGTAATGAAGACTATTTTGTTTTCTTTTTCAATCATATCAACGGCTTTTTCAGAAACCAAAGGCCTTATCATAACATCAAGAAAACCTGGTGACAGAGTTTCTTGCGGCTTTGATTTTTCTTGATCAGAACCTGAAACTGTTGGCAAGACATTCAAGTCTTTTTTTGAAGCCTTTTCACCTTTTTTTTCAACATCCAACTTGTTTAATTTCTGATCTTCTGAGGATTTTTTAATTTTGCTTTCCTCACTCACCACTTTTTTTCCCTCGCCTCTCATTTGGACCACTCTAACCATTCTGAAACTTTCTTTATCGCGTCTTCGCTCCAAACTGTTAACCTACCGGGATGACCTCCCGGGGCTAAAAGTTCAGCATTTAGCTTTCTTACAGGGACTATATCAACACCTACAAGGTTTCTAGCTGCTTTATATGCAGGACATTCTTTAGAAGTTACAACGAGCAAGCTTTTCTTTTTCTTTATACGTCTACCTTTTAGTTTTCCTTTACCAGCTCTTGTTTTTGTTTTTTCTTTAGCATATTCAATATCTTCAGCCAAACCTATCTTTGAAAAGAAATCTAAAACTTCTTTTGTTTTTTTGAGATTTTCAAAAGAGTTTTCAACAACAACTGGCAAAACCAAATCACGTGGGATTTTGTGTCTCTTAGAAACTGCTTCAATATCCTTTGTGTATGCTATAGCACTCATCAGGGCCTTTTTCTTCTCTTTTTTATTTATTTTTTCAACAATAATTTTTTCTACCTTGGGTGGATGTGCAGCCCTGCCACCCACTGCTTGTGGAACATTCCCAACACGGCTTGCTAGCAAAGAACCTCTGTTTTTAAGCCTTGGCAATCTAGCATGTCCAACGTTTATACCACGATCCTGCGGTGGCAAAGATCTTCGGCCTCGATACTCTGCAACTTTCATGCCTGCGCCTGGTTTAACACCCTTTTTTTGTAAGCTAGACGACCTAATAGCAAGTACTGCTCTTCTTATTATGTCCGGCTCTAATGGATAATTGAAAACATCAGGCAATGTTATCTCTCGCGTTTTTTTGCCATCAAGACTGTAAACTGGTACTTTTAGAACATCTTTTTGTGTATCACTCCTTTGCTGCAATGTGTTTCACCTCATATACTATCTGTTTTTCATTTTGTGCTCTTAATGCAGGTCTCAAGGCAACACAGCGTTTTGCAGGACCAGCTATCGAACCTTCAACAATTATATAATCATTTTTTATAAGCCCATAGTTTTTCCATCCACTTTTTGGTGCAAATGGTTCGTTTCCAATCTTTAGAATCCTCTTATTGTATTCAGTTCTTGTCTGGTAGCCTAGCTGCCCAGGCCTTGGAACTGTCCACTGAATAGTTCTTGGTGTTATTGGACCCAGAGAACCGACAACCCTTCTTTTCTTTGACTTTGGTCTATGCATTTTAACTCCAAATCTTTTGACAACACCTTCAAATCCCTTGCCTTTGGTCACTGCTTTTATATCAACAAGTTCGTTCTCTGTAAATATGTCCTTAACGCTTATCTCTTTACCTAGTTTTGAAATAGCATACTTAAGCTGCTCTTCTACCGGTCCGCTAAGTCCTATTTCTACAATTTCAGGTTTTTTCTTTCCGATAGATGTAAGCTTTGGTTGCAAACATGCTAAAAGTCTTATCTCATAAACTTTTCCTTCTTTAACCAGATTTTCAATAACTTCCTTACTTTTCAAAGATTCTACTTCTTTTTGGCTTTCCTTTTCCACAGATTCCTTTTTTCTTTTCTTTAATGTTACAACCCTTCTGGACAGCTCTTTTGGCAATGATTCACAGTAAAACTCACCTAAAGTTCTAAGCCCCTGCGGAGTTTTTTCATAAGCTCTAACTCCAAAAATAAATATTGGTGGTGTTTCTAATACAGTAACAGCCTTTGCTACGTTCATGTTGTATGTAGGACTTCCCTTGTGAGTATCAGTGACTATAACGTGTGTCATTCCAACTTTGTAACCATAAAAGCAAAGTGGCTTTACTTCCTTTGAATCTTTTTTTGGTAGACTTTTAAATAATGGTGTCTCTCTTTTCGCGCGTTTGCGCGGATAAAAGGCCAAGCTACCGCTCCTTGGTTTATGCCTTTTTGCCATTTCATGCACCGGAATAGGCCTTATGGCCTAAAAGAAGCAAGCTACAGCATTTATGCCCCAAATTGGTGCATCCTCTTGGAGCACAGTGTGCTTGCACAAATTAATATAAAACAATTGCAAGAATTGTTTTAAAAAGCTTATGTTAGCTTAAAAACACACTATTAATCCCATTCAAATTTAACTCTTTTTGCACATTTTGAGTTTCCTCTTGGCCAAAAAATTATGACAAATAAAACAACAATAAAAAGAACAAAAAGCAAAGGTATTATATTGCCAAAAGAAAAGACCTTAAAAAACTAATAAAGAAGGGCTTATCTTTCAATTCAAAATTAACCCTTTCTCTAAAAGAAAGATCTGCAAGTGCAAACACGATTTCAAATTCAAAGTTCCCACTAGCGCTACTATTCGGCTCGATCCAAATTCTATAGCTTTTTTCCTCAAGAGGTCTCAATAGTACTGAACTTGTTGTGGTTTTAAACCCGGGTGGTACATCAGCAAACAATGTCCCTGCAATGTTGTAACTGGACATATTCCTAAGTGAAACATCAGCATAGATCTTATCGTTGGTTTCCCCTAATGAGTAGTAGATTTGTATTTTCGGTAATTCAATTGGTGTTTCTATTATTGAAGCAGAATCACGAAATTCAGACAAACTTTCTTTTGTCGCTAGTTTCTCCATGTTTTTGTATCCCGTGTTTATTACATTTAACTTTTTTGTTTGATTTCCACATTTTCCAAGATCA
This sequence comes from Candidatus Iainarchaeum sp., assembly GCA_038895395.1. Classification (GTDB taxonomy): domain Archaea; phylum Iainarchaeota; class Iainarchaeia; order Iainarchaeales; family DTGL01; genus DTGL01. Next base: position 8,086 of record JAWANJ010000004.1, on the reverse strand, counting down.
GCATAGAATATAACCTCAGCTTCGCTTTTTAAAGTGTTCAAAAATAGTCTTTTTTTGACATTTGTGTTTGCCGGCACAAAATAGAAAATAGTATCAACATTAGCGTCTTTGGATATTACATTTATTCTAGCATCTTTTGGGGTAAAATTTTGGATTGTAAGCTCCACAAAGCCACAGTTTTTTATCTCGATTGGCGTGGTCACTATTATGTTAAAAAAACAGGGTTTTGGGCATTGATAAGCAACATGACATGAAAATACTGACTGAAAAAAATAATGTTACTAATAAAATTGAAGATAAAAAAATCAGAAGTGTGTGTTTTTTCTCCTTTGCCATAATTAATAATTTTTTACGAAGTTTATTTAACTTTTTCTTTTTTAATGTTAAAAAGTTACTTAGAAATTATCCTTTAATAGATATTATTGGTTTGAGTTTGGCTACCTTTTTGCTTATACCTGCCTCATGCATTACGTTTACAACTTTGTCAATGTCTTTATAGGACTGAGGTGCTTCTTCAGCTGCACCTTCCATGGAATGTGCTTTTAAAATTATGCCTTGCTGTCTTAACTCTCTTGTGATGATACTGCCCTTAAATTTTTTAATAGCGGCAACTCTACTCATCTTACGCCCAGCACCGTGCACAGAGGAACCAAAGCATTCAAGCATTCCTTTTTCAGTACCAACTAAAATATAGCTTGCTGTACCCATTGTGCCACCAACCAGCACAGGTTGTCCAACCTTTACATATTCATTGGGCAGCTCTTCATGATTAGGACCAAAACCTCTAGTTGAGCCTTTCCTCTGTACTAACAATTCCATTTCTTTGCCATCAACAACGTGCTTTTCTATCTTCGCTGTGTTATGCCCTACATCGTATAAAACTTTTACATCCTCGTCATTTAAGCCATACTTTTCTACAAAAACCTTTCTTGCTAGATGACCAAGAACTTGGCGGTTTGCAAAAGCACAATTTATGCCAGCATTTACGGCCTTAAAATATCTCTGACCTTCCTCACTTTGTATTGGTGCATTCACAAGTTCATTATCATAAACTTTGGTTTTGTACTTTTCAGCAGCCTTTTTCAGTATATTTATGTAATCCATGCCAATTTGATGCCCTAATGCTCTACTGCCACTATGTATGCTTATTAAAACCTGTTTAGAAAAAAGACCAAAGGCTGCTGCAACTTTTTCGTCAAAAATCTCACTCACGTACTGAACTTCAATATAATGGTTGCCAGAGCCTAACGTTCCAATTTCCATGTGTTGCCTTTGTTTTGCTTTTGAAGAAACTGCACTTGGGTCAGCATTCTTAGCAAAACCGTGCATTTCTATATACTCTAAGTCACTTTTAATGCCATATCCTTTATCGATAACATATTTGGCACCTTTTTCAAGTATTTCATCTAACTCATTGCTTGAAAAGCTTATTTTTCCTTTTGAGCCTAAGCCTGCTGGTATCTCTTTAAATAACGCGTTAGCAAGATCTTCTTTGTTTTTTTCAATTTTATCTAAAGTAAGAGGCGTCTTTAGAGTTCTTACCCCGCAGTTAATGTCAAAGCCAACCAGCCCAAATGCAATAACACCCTCATTTAAATCCATAGCTGCTACACTGCCTATGGGTGCTCCATATCCTGGATGACAGTCAGCAAGTGCGATAGCCCTTCTTACAATTCCCGGCAAGCAAGCAACATTTTTTAGCTGTCTTATTGTGCTTTCTTGGCTCTGTTCTTCTGCCATAAGCTCCTTTATCATATCATCTGAGGCATAAATCCTTGCATTTACTCGCATGTTTCCTTCTTTTGGAATTTCCCAAGTATGAATGTCAACTTTTGCTATTCCCATAGACAGTCATCCCTTTCTAAATTTTTTTATTTTTTAGAGCATCAGCTCTTGTAAAAGCAAGTACAACAAAACAAATAAAAACAACCAACACATGGGTTAGATCAGATGCAGAGGTCCTCACTTGAACCTCTTTTTCAGAAACCATGAAAGTAGTGCTCTTTGAACACTCTGGTTCAAAACAATTTTCAAGAGTTGCAATCACATCATATTCGCCTTCCTCTGTAAGAGGGCCTAAATTTACATGTGTACCGCATTGCACGTTAGATATTGCAGCTGAGTATTGACCTTTCTTAACTATTACGTCAAATCTGCTTGCACCAACGCAGTCAGCAAATATTGCTGTATAGCCACCTTTCACTGTATTTTCAGCGCTTACTGAAGTGAGTTTTCTGGAAGAGTAAACGTTTATAGTTTCTTCAGATTTGCTCGAAGCTCCATACTCATCTATCGCCCAAAGGGTAACAACATATGTTCCTATTTCATCATATGTGTGAGTTGCTTTTGTCCCAGATGCCTTAGACCCATCTCCAAAATCCCATTCATATGTGACAGAATGTCCATCCTTTTCAGTTTCCAAAACTGAAAAAGACACACTCAGCGGTGCTTTTCCCTCATTCGGTTCAGCAATAAACTTTGTCGAAGGAGGATTGTTCTTAACAATAACTTCTTTGATTTCCATAGAAGACATGCTACCATACTTATTGCCCCAGTCACTAACTTTGAGCTTTACACTGAAAGATGCCTCACCATAAATGGGTTTTTTAGTATAGATGTGCTTTACCTTTTTTCCTTCAGCCATTGTGCCGTCTCCAAAATCCCATTCATACTTAGCAATATAGTCGCCAAGTGCAATGTCTGGATCACTTGAGCAACTTGCATCAAAGGTAAATTCAGTTATTCCAATAACACCATCTTTAGGTGTCACTTCAAAGCAAGCATTTGGCGGCCAATTTTTTGAGACAACATTTAACATAACTTCTGTATAATCACTAAGTCCTTGTGCGTCAGAAACTGTCAGCCCAATCCTGTATGACCCTTCCTTTTGGAATGTTCGTGTAACAACTGTACCGGTTGCTATAGCAATGCCACCAAAATCCCATTTGCAAGTGATATCGCTACCTTCTGGATCGCGGCTTTCGCTACAGTCAAACACCACGCTTTGTCCGACAGAAATTTCGATATTTTTTCCAACAGCAGCAGGTAATGATTTTATAATTGCTTTTGGGTAGCAGTTACCAACGCCTTGTAATTCAACACATCCGTAAGGACATTCAAACTCCTCACATTTAACGTTTACAGTCTTTGGTTTGCAGCTAGCATTTTCACAATAACCCTCTAATTTTGTCCCATGCCTTACTTTGCTGGTTTTTGTTTTACCCTGCATCGTGCATTTCCATTCTCCGCAATCAGGCTGTTTATTCATTGTGTCACAATCCTCAATTTCGTAAAGCCAACCATTGCAACTATCGTAAAGCCACAAATCTGACTCTTCCATGCATTGTGATTGCAGACACACAACTCTGTTGTAGCACTTAGATTCTTGCTTACAAACGCTGAAGATAAATGGAGATGCGTTTAAGATATCAGAGCCACACTTACAATAAGTTGGTCTATGACATACAATACAATTGCTGTTGGGTGTGCACAAACTATCACACGAGCCTTTTTGAAGGCTTACACAATATTTCATGGCTTCACATTCACAACTTTCTTTGCATACAGCATCGCATGCTGCTTTGGCTTTTGCTTTGGCTGTTGTTAAGTCATCAAAACACAATTGTATTGAAAAAGTGCTCATCGAAAATAAAAAAAATAGCAAAAGTATTAGAGCCTTTTTCATCTAAGCCACTTCATGTTTTCATTTTTTAATAAAAACAATAGGTATAATTATTTTAATAATTATGTTGGTTAAATCTTTTGATTTCGCTATGGAAATTGCAAGCAAAAAAATAATTAAACTTCTTTTGGTTGGCCTAGGCGCTTTTTTAATTACATTCATAGTGGTCAATCATCTGTTGTTTTCATTTGCCCAAGTTGCAGAGCCACAGCAACTTGCATCGAGCGATAAGATCGATTTATTCGAAACTGCTATAATCATAGAAAAAAGTAGCTTTTCAAAAAACCTTGTTGAGCTTCAAAAAAATTCCATAACGAAGATTACAGTTTTCAATAAAGACACAAACATTACTCATCAAATAATATTACTTCTTCCATATTCCGATGGATCCTATTCTCTAGTTGAGCGTTTGTCAGTAAGGCCAGAAGGCTCACAAACTTTTGCGCTTATAAACCATCAAATTACAAATAACCAAGAGTTGTCATCTAAAATAAAACCTTTGAACGAGTTTTTAATATCTTGCCTTACCTGTACACAAAATTCAAATGTTAGGCTTGTTAGTGCAAAATAAAAGAAACTCATTTCTTTTTTAGTGTTTGAACAATCTCAACCTTGTTAAATTTTAAATATCTACAATGCACTGAGCAACAAATTTAGTGCCTCTCTTTTCAACTTTGAGGCCAGAATAAGTTGCTCCCTTTACCTCGGTTTTTAATCTGTGTTTCTTTTTGTTAATCGATTCTCCAAAAGCTGAACCTTCTAGTTTGAATTTTCCATTAGATTTTTTTATACTAACTTTGAAATCTTTGAACAACACTTTTGTCAACAAGGCCTCGCTTAAAAGCTCATTAAGCCAACAGACAAAAAGTTCTTCTAAACTTTCGGCCTCCAATCTAATCTTAATTTCTCCAACAGCTTTGACATCTTCAAGCTCAACCATAACACTGAACAAGGCCTTGGCCGCTTCACAAAATGCTTCCTCAAGTGTTTTACCTATGCCTCTTATACCAATGTCTGCCTTGTGTGGAAATACCTCAAACATTATATCATACTCCAATAACCTTTGAAAATATGAAAAGCTAAAAGCGTATTTAAATTTGCCGTATCATTTAGAAAAGCTTTTAATACTTGTCAACTACAAAAAATTTTGCAATATGCCAATTGTTGAAGCAAAAAAGATTTGGTTTAATGGCAAGTTAGTTAACTGGCACGATGCAAAAGTGCATGTTCTGACACATGCTTTGCACTATGGTTCAGGAGTTTTTGAAGGTATAAGATGCTACAACACACATAAAGGCCCGGCCATTTTTAGGCTAAAAGACCATGTAAAGCGGCTTTTTTGCTCAGCAAAAATATATTCAATGAAAATAAATTTTACGCAAGAGCAAATAATAAAAGCAATAAAAGAAACAGTAGTTGCTAATGAATTCAAAGAGTGCTATATAAGGCCTATAGTTTACAGAGGCTATGGAGAAATGGGTCTAAATCCGCTCAATTGCCCTGTGGAAACAGCAATCTGTTGTTGGCCATGGGGTACATACCTTGGTAAAGACGCACTAAAAAACGGTATAAAGGCAAAGATATCCTCTTTTCAGCGAATTGCTTGCAATGCATTTCCACCAAATGCAAAAACAACTGGTCAATATCTTAATTCAATACTGGCTAAAATAGAAGCAATACGTTGTGGATGTGAAGAAGCAATAATGCTAGACTCTAGAGGTTTCATTTCCGAGGGCACAGGAGAAAACATCTTCATAGTAAAAGATAGCGTTATTTATACGCCGCCGATACATGCAAGTATATTGCCAGGCATCACAAGGGACACCATAATTAAGTTTGCAAAAGACTTGGCGTATGAAGTTGTTGAGGAGGATATAACCAGAGGCATGCTATATGCTGCTGATGAAGCTTTTGTTACTGGCACAGCAGCAGAAGTAACACCAATAAGAGAAGTTGACGGAATTCAATTAGGAGAACCCGGCAAAATAACAAAAACACTTCAAAAAAATTATTTTGACATTGTACATGGGCGAAAGAGAAGATACTATAAATGGCTTGATTTTGTTAAATGACGCTTATCGCATAGTTTTTTCTTCCAAAGCCTTAATCTTGTCAGTTCTTCTTTTGTGCCTTTCGCCTAAAAAATTTGCTTCTAAAAAAGCACTTATTGCGCTCTTGGCATTTTTTTGGCTTGTCACTCTCGCACCAATACAAATAACATTTGCATTATTATGCTCTTTGGCCGCTTTTCCAGTGAACTCGTTATGTATAACTGCAGCATAGATTCCTTTTATCTTATTTGCTGCTATGCACATACCAATCCCAGTTCCACAAAAAAATAAACCAATGCTGTTTTCGTTGGTTAAAACCTCTTTTGCTCCTTTTTCTGCAAAATCCGGATAATCACAGCTTTCCTCAGAAAAACAACCAACATCTTTTATTTCATAGCCTTCTTTCTCAAGCCAACTTTTTATGTATTTTTTAAGAGCAAAACCAGCATGATCAGAAGCCAAAATTATCTTTCCCTTCATTCAAAAACACCTTTTTTGAGATAAGCAAACATTTCCATGCCAGGTCTTAAAGAAATTGTTTCTTTGTAAAACCCATCTTTGCCTAGTATTTTATAATCATAAGCAATTTCAACCAAAGCAACATCATAGGGATCAATGCCTATGTACGCCAAAGTGTTGCCATCGTAGTATGTTGTGTTGTAACGTTTTATTAACCATGGCAAAGGCCAAACGCTTTCAGTGTTTATTACTGCAATTTTCAGGTCAGCTTTTCCAAGAGATTCAATTCTCTTCAATAAGTTTTTGGTGCTGAACTTTGTTTGCACATATACCAACTTGTTTTCTTCACTCTCACACTTTTCTGTGTTTAAATAAAAGCTCTGCAAAAACACAAACAAAAGAATAATTGATATGGCCAAAATAAACACAATAGAAAATAGTCTTTTGTTTGCTTTGTCAAACTTTTTAAGCAGCAGCATGTAAGTTTCCTCTATAGCATAACCTGCTAATAATGCTAATGGGGGAAGTGCTGTAATTAAACCCCAAGGCACCTTATACTTCGGAATTGAAGCGCCTACAATAAAAAGCAAGAAAAAAGCACTGAAAGAAAGCAAAGTTAGGTTACCTCGGTAAAAAGCTATTAAGATTCCTAAAACTGCAATAAAGAGCATAATAGACTCGGAGAAAAGCATTAGTTCAAAGTAATATGACTGAGGTTTTTCATGACCAGCGCCTTCAGACATTCTTTCGCTCCATACAAGTGGTGACTTAAAAGCATCAAAAGCCCCCTTCATATTTGTAAACAAAGAGGAAAAAAGTGTAACAAACACAAAAGAAAAAATAATAAAACATAAAAGGGCTGATATGACAAGCCTTTTGTAAATATTAAAATTCAGACATACCCTTTTGTTACAAGCATTAAATAAAAATAAAAACAGTGAAATAACAACTATTGCGATCCCAACAAGGAAAGAAGCCTCTTTTGTAGTAAACAGAAACGCAAGCATTAAAGTGCCAGCGTACAAATACTTGCCTTCAAATTTTTCTGCAAATTTCAAAAAAAAGCAAAGACTTGCAAACGCAAAAAATGCAAAATAATATTCATGTATTGCATCTAGGGAATAATAAAGCAATGCTGGAGAAAATAAAAGAAAGAAGCACGCTGCCAATGAACCAAAATTACCAAGCTGTTTTCTAAAAAGGAGCACAAACAAGCCTATGAGTACGCCAAGTATTGCTGATACTATTCTCATTGCAAATATATTTTCTCCAAACAGCATTACCGAGATAGCCATTAGATAAAAGGGAAAAGGGCCATGGTAATTTTCGTAATTATAACGCCAGCTATTGTTGTTCAAAATAAAACAAACAAGCTCATTTTCTTTCTTCGCAACACACTCGTCATAGCCACTCTTATTAAATGTTAACACTTGAGCCACAAAGTAGCCATTTACACCTTCATCATGGTGAGCAGGTCTAACATCTATTGTTAACAAGCGCAAAAAGAGGCCAAAAAGCAAAATGGTAAAAAAAATAGTAAAAAAAAGCCTATCTTGCATGTTTTTTTAATGAGAAATTATTTATTTAAATATACCTTCATACGCCTTCTTAAGCCAGTTGATAAAATTTTATTGATTAAAGTATAGCAGCTTTATACTACTTTTTCTCCGTGGTCTTTTTTAACAATCAACAACACTGTGAGTGCAACTATTATAACAACAAATATGCTTGTTTCAGATGCTGCTGCTTCTTCACCTGTTTTCTCAAAAACATTAAATGAAGTACTTTTAGTACATTCTATCTCTGTACATTGTGGTATGTTTGCAGTTATCGTATATACTCCGGCTTCTTGCATAGGACCAACTAAACAATATTCGTTACAGTTGCAAACATT
>JAWANJ010000003.1:0-43999 GCA_038895395.1 Candidatus Iainarchaeum sp. | reverse complement strand
GTCTTTTTTCAAACCCTTCTTTTTCTACAGTGATTAAATAGCTACCTTTATCAGCTATTGCAAAAGCAGCTTTGCCTTCTGCATCAGTTGGTTTTTTAATATTTCCAACAGAAACCACAGCATTGCTCACTGGTTGATCCTGGTAACTGACTTTTACTTCAAAAACTTCCAAGGGTTTTACCTTCTCTGGGTGTGAAACATTAAAGCGTTCCCATTCTGAAACAGCAGTTATTTTTCCATTGAATGGAAGCAAACCTTCCTTAGATGCCTTTACATCATAAGTTGTTGCAGTTTTAAGAACATAAGAGACAACGCCTTTACTGTCGGTTATCTTACTGATGCCTCCAATTTCAACTCTGGCATCTTGCAGTGGAATAGAGTTTTCATAGACATAAACATAGAACGGGTTATCAACAAGAACCTTTTCAGGATACTGAACCTTGACAAAGCGCCCAGCTTCTATTTCAATTGGCTCAAGAAGCCCATGCTCTGCAGTTCTTACCAAGAAACGCTCTGAATCAGTAGAATAACGTCCACAGCCTTCTGTCTGCTGAACAATATTTAGCCTGTTTAAATCCACTATTTCAAATTGTCCAAAATCATAATTTGAACATATTGTGTAAGTACTTCCTCGCCGTGTTATAGTGATGTTTGGCTCTTGCATATATACAACTTTCCTGTCAGTGCAGGACTCAGCACCATTTGAGTCGATGCAAATTATCATAAAGTAATTATCTGTCTTTGTTGGGTTAAAGAAGAAATCACCATTTTTGTTTGTTCTTTGCTCTAAAAGCAGTCCCTTGCTATCTTGCACAGTTATCCTTGCATTTGGAACTCCTTTTCCATTCGAAGAAACAAGTATTGAAATCTGGTATTTTCCATCTACGAAGCCGTTGTTTAAATACGCGAACACGTCACTTTCACAAAAAACGCTTGGCACTAGTAAAAACAAAAAAAATAACAACAGAGGAAAAAAAAGATATTTCTTCATAGTTCTACGCTCCAATCAAAAAATTTTTTATTTATTTAAGTTTAGCAAATATAAGAAGTTACCAATATTTAAATTTTTCGCCTATAAGAGTGCTAAATACCATCACCCAGGTGTTTGAAATGGAAGAATATGTTACACTGAAAATAAACGATGGCGAAGATGTAATAAAGAGCATTCACAACTTTATGAACGAAAAACAAATAGACCTTGCAGTACCTGTTTTTGCCTATGGTAAAATAAAAAACATTGAACTAATAACTTTAGGGAAGAACACAACTCTTTTCAGCGACAATTCTGGCACCGGCTACGATGTAGCTGCAATAAGTGGAAAAATACATCGTGACAAGACAGGCTATTATACAAATATATCTGTTATAATAAACAAAAGTTGCGCTACTACAGCGCACGGGATTTTAAAGAAAGCTTTTGCTGACGAAAGCCTTGAGATAAAATTTAGGAATATAAAGCTTAAAACAATAATAGAGGTTTAGTCCACACAAATTTTGTAATAGCTACCAAATTTTGTGGTTGATAATTGTTAACATCAACATTTAATAACTCTTTTTGAAAAATTCTTATATAGAGCAATATAGCTTTTTGCATAATGCGGGGTTGCCCGAGCGGTCTAAGGGGCAGGGTTGAGGGCCCTGTGGCTTAGTGCCTTCAGCAGTTCGAATCTGCTACCCCGCATTGCTTCTGTCTTGATATCAGCAAACTTTGTCAGGTTGCTTGGCCCATTTTTTTAGACCTTCAGATAAGTAGCCCATGTATGAGTTCCGAAGTGTTTTTGTATATGCTTGGCCACTTGGGTGACTCAGTGGTATTACATATGTATTAGAATTATTTATACGGAATAAATGCCCGTGAGCAGCTGTAACTAGATCTAAATCATGCTGGTTAAAAATGAAATAATTATTTTTAATAGGAACCTTGGCAAAAAACCCAACGTTAAAGAAATTTCCCTCGGACCACTTGAAAAGGCGCTTGGCGATGGTGAAAAGTTAAAGGCACTAAAGATGGTTTTTGCAAGACACAAAGTTGCACCTTGGTATTATCTTTTCAAAGGCAAACTCTTTGAGCCAAACTATGTGGCCAGTGTTTTAAATAAAAGAAATGATGATGAAGTTTACCGAAATACCCCCAAAACCAAAAATATTTTGTCTAGCGTAGCATTTAGCACTTGCAAACCGAATGAAAAGGTGTTCTTTGTCCATGCTGACAATTCAGGTTTTTACCATCTGGGCTTGCTTGCACTCACGGGAAAAGATCTGCATGAAAGGTCTTTCACTACAAAGCAACTGCAAAATCTAAGGTACTTTTTGGAGAAAGAAAGGCCTAAAGGAGCCATTCTTAGCTTTGTTTTTTCTGGAAAGGATTTCACATTCCGCAAAATAGATATGTCATCAATAATCAATCTCTTTGATTTGCCTGGATTGGACTATTTCAAATTCTTTTTCGTTGAAAAAATGCGAGTTATGGGGCATGATGAATCATATGATGATACTCGTAAAAAAGGAAAATACGTGGCAAGATATAACCATTTGAGCCAATAAATAGGTATTCCGTAGGTTGGGTTTTGGCCTACTCTAAGTAACTGACTCATACAAATTTCTGCTAGTCGAAATTTGGCATTTTTGTAAAATCAAGCTTTCTATTTTTTTTACTTTTTTATTTCGCTTTCTTGGCCTCAGGGCAAATCTTTTCCAATTTGGCAAGTATTAGCATCTGGTAGGCTATAATTATACTGGCAAAACCACCTATTTGTGGCCCCAATATAGTTTCAGTGGAAAGCCTGATACCTTTTGTGTCAAACTTTTATTATTTTCGCTTATTTCAAAATCTGGTTTTTATGATTATGATATTGACTGCCAGGCCTTTTGCCTGAACTCATTTATCTGCGGTTCTTTTGCGCCTGCTCTTCTAAGTGCTTCGGCAGCTTTTTCAATAAAAACAGCCTTCCAGTTGCATCCGTCCAAAGAAGCACCTTTAGCAACCTCTTCATTTATCCTTTTTTGGAGCTCAGGTATTGCATTACGTACCACTTCAACGCAACCATTGATGCCAGATCTTTTAAAAACTTCTGGAATGACCTTTAGGTTTGCTTCAAAGCCTTTAATCCTTTGTAAAATAATAGGTCTTGGTTTTACCTGTTTTTTGCTTTGATTTTTTTTATCATATGCCCTTCTGTTTGGCTCTTGCCTTCTCATTGGAACCATTGGTCTTCCTGGCATTAAATCACCACAAAAAGTAAAAACAAATAAGTATTTATTTTTTTTGTAAGAGCTAAACTGTTAAAGATCGTAAAAAAATTTTTTTAATATTTAAAAAAAAAGAAAATTAATCTATATTTACAATTATGGTTGGTGAAATGGACACCCAAGTACTGGCCGTTTCGTAGTATTTTGCGCCATGAGCAATGCGCCATTTTTCACTATTTTCTTTAGATGGTTTCTCAACAATAAACTTAATTTCACATGAATTTTTTTCAGTACTTTCAAGAACATTTATTTTTATGGAAATACTTTTTGCCCAGTTAGAGTCAAATTTTGGATAACTGGGCCCTAGCAAAAATTCGCTTTCAGATAGATCAATTGAAATACCCTGACAATCATCAGTAAAATGAGCACTTATTTTAACACCTTGGTAATTTCGCACCCCAAAACCAGAGTGTATGAAAATTCTAGTTTTTGTTGAGCCACCTTTTTTGACTTTTATTTGCTGTATACCAGGATAAAAACCAATCCCAGCTGCAACATAACGTGAAGGATCTGGATTCTTCCAATATTGAAGACCTTCCTTTTTAAAGGATGGATAAAACTCCGGCTGAAGGAAATATTTTTCTGAAAAGAAGTCATAGTTTGTGTAAACATTGCACTACCCCCACTTGGTACTCTAAAGCTGTTAGCTATTACTCAATTTATATTGATGCGAATTTCACTCCTAATCTTGGCGAAACTAAAAGTATTAAAATTATTGCATTGGCTGGCGGCAGGGGTGTTGAAAACCTACAAGTAAATGGATATATGCTTAAACCAGATGACAACACTGAAGTAATGGATTTCTATGAAATTGGTGATGGTAATTACATTGGAAATTTTCGTTTTGAACAAAATGGCGTTTATACATTGTATGTTATGGCTAGTGACACCAACAAAAATACCGCAATAGCAAGCGAATGCTTTTATTGTGGAGCATACACCATATCTATTATTCCTGTAGGTAATAACATTTTTTCTCCTGGTGAAAATGCAACACTCATGTTCTTCGTGAGCGCAACAAAACCACTAAAACATGCTGAAGGTACAATAACTATTTGGTATCCAACGGGGGGTATTCTTTCAAACAAGGCGAAACTTGTAGAACTATCAACACCAGGATACTATGCATATAGCTTAACCATGCCAAGTGTTTTGGGGGAATACAAATACAGTGTAAACATTCGGTTAGGACAAAATAAAGCAGATTACAACGGAATATTCAAGGTAACTGCTGCTTTGGTATGTGGAAATGGTTTATGTGAAAGTGGTGAAAACTGCAAAAACTGCCCTCAGGACTGCGGCGATTGCGGCCCCGGTGGTGGCGGAGGTGGTGCAGTTGGTGGTGGCGCTACACCTATGCCTACCAAGACCCCAGAAGTTTTTGTTAAGCCGGAAGTATTTATTAGAGATATAAACATTGAACCATTAAAAATCGGTTCACCAGCAATCATAAGTGGTATTATAGACAACAACTCTGACAAAAAGATTGATGTAATTGTTTCTGTTATTATAAGGCAAGAAGCCCAACTAGAGTATGTAGATGAAAGAACCTATTTAGGAATTGCCCCATTCTCCAAGCAGAAGTTTTCAATGCTCTTGCCTTGGACACCAGAAACTTCTGGATTGCATGTAATGTCAGTAACAGTTTATTCGATAGACAAATCAACTAAGCTTGCAACAGAAGTCAAGCTTATCGAACTTGGTGGCGAACTAAGGTATGATCTCTCTGCGTTGTGCACAACGCCGGTAGTTACAGCAGGCACAGTGGCTTACTTTGATGTTTCAGCATACAACGTTGGCACTTATTATACTGATGTCATGCTGTCGTGGTCTATAGAGGACTCCTCTGGAAAAGCATACTTATCTTCATCAACGCCAATTGCAATTAAGCCAGGCGGCAAAACAGACAAGCACATTGTCGAAACAATTCCAGAGTCCCTTCCAAGTGGCACTTACTTTTTTAGGGCAAAGCTGTCAGTCGTTAGCGCGGATTCGAATTTCCAACAGCGAGAAGCTGTCTGCGCATTTTATGTAACCAAAAGAGAAAAAGCAGATTATTCCCTTACATTATTTGAATTAGGGCAAAGAATACAAAAAGCCAAGAGCAAGATTAGGGCTCTAAAAGCCAAAGGTTTTGAGGTTTCTGAAGTAGAAGACGAGGCAAAGAAGCTTGAGCAAGAACTATCTTCTTTTGAAGAAAAAGTACAGAAAAATGAGTTGGAGTCACCAAGCACAATATTAGTTCAGCTTTCAATGAGGATAAGTGTCTTAGAGGATGAGATTGAGTCTTTCGAATCAAATAGCAAAGATCAGCAAAACTTGATTTTCAATACATTATTGGTTATGACTATATTGCTAGTCGCGCCCTTGTTCTCATTTTATTGTGCAATCAAAAACGAAAGAAGCCGTGGAAAAGCACTTGAGGCACAGGTAAGAAACCAAATAGTGAAAATAAGAGAGCTAAAAGCACACCATGTTTTCAAAAGCCAGCACAATGTAAAGCATACAATGCACAGGTAAAAAGGTTTCTGCGCTGGAATAATTGCAAAATTATCCAAAGAGCAAAGCTTTTTTTCTTTACTTTTAAATAGTTAAAATATGAACTTTCCTGAGTTTTTTGGAACGGCTTTGAGCTTAGGGCTTATGCTTTGGGCTGTTAAGGCAAGTGCAAAGTTTGCTTACAAGAAAGATGTTTCCTGGGAAGAGGCATTTATGCAGGCAATTGTGCTCATAGCCATTATCTTTGTAATATCGATTTTGCTCAATGCGATGCGTATAAAATCCTTATTTTAGCTAATACAAAAATAAAAAAGAGGGAAGGCTTTACTTTATTGATTCCCACAGCACTCTATCCTGTGGGTTAACCACTATACCCCTTTCTGTAATCTCAAATGGATGTGGAATCTTGCTATGGTCTGTACCGCGCATTTTCTTTATGAAAATGCTCCTATGTGGTGGAGTAAAATACAATGCTATGACACCATCTGCTATAAATTCTTCAACACCGTAAGCTGAAAATTCACGTCTTCCACCTTTTGTCTCTGTGGTTAGCATAGTTGTGCAGCCCATGTTTTTTAGTTTGTCAACAAATTCGAACAAGATTGCTCTTATAAGCCCTGGGCTTTCAAACCACACTCCAAAAGAGGCTATTGAATCAACAACTAAGCGTTTTGCATTTATCTCCTTGACAAGCTGAGAAATTGTGTTAAGCTCTTCGTCAACGCGCTGTATTACCTCATCTCTTGTTTTTGCATAGCTTATATTGAGCCTGTAAATCTTCATCAAATTGCTTTCCTGTAAGCTCCTTATGTCCCAGTTAAAGCTTTCCATGTTCCATATGATATTCTTGAGGTTTGTCTCAAGGCTTACATAGATTCCTGGCTCGTTGTAAAGTGCAGCACCATTGTAAATAAACTGCATGCTGAGTATTGTCTTTCCTGTACCGGTACCACCAGAAACAAGCACAGCAGAGCCTTCTGGGATTCCACCCTGAATAAGTTCATCAAGACCATCTATTCCAGTTTTAATACGCTCCATAAAACCACCACAATTTTTTCTTATATATTTTATCATTACTCTTTAATAAACTTTTGCATTGGTTTTTTCTTATATACTAAGCAGCCTTTTTGTAGAATTTTTTAATTCTGGTGAGTAAATGGAAGGAAAAAAATTATTTTTAGGTGTAGCACTTTGTTTGTTTTTGATTTTTGTTTTTGCCTTACTATTGATGAGCAACAATAGCAACAATAGAACTGAGAGCTTGCACCAAACAGGTTATGCCACAATTGAAGAAAAAGGCGAAGTTGCAAATAGTACAACAAAAGAAGCGACCAAGCCAATTTTTAGTGGAGAGGTTGAGACCACAGACAAAAAAACGGTGGTGCTTTATTTTTTTTATGGTGAAGGTTGTCCGCACTGTACAAAGCAAAAAATTTTTTTAGAGAAAATGAAAGAAAAGTATCCCAATCTTATCGTTAAGGCATATGAGGTTTGGAAAAACGAAGATAACAGAAAACTCTTTTCTGAATTTGCAGAGGCTTTTGGTATTAATGCAAGAGGTGTACCAACTACATTTATAGGAGACTTTGACCCAATTATTGGCTTTGGAAGCGAGGAAACAACAGGAAAAGTTATAGAAGAAAAGATTGCCTACTGCTCTGAGCATGGTTGTATAGATGCAATTTCAAAGCTCAGATAATAGGATTTGGTAGTTTATCAGATAAATTATTTTTACTCTTAGTGAACAACAATAGCATCACGTGACCATTATGCCAAAAAAAGATTATTATGAAATCCTTGGTGTAAGCAGAGACGCATCAGATGAAGAAATAAAAAGAGCATTCAGACAACTAGCCAGAAAATACCATCCGGATGTAAACCCAGGAAACAAAGAAGCTGAAGAAAAATTTAAAGAGATAAACGAAGCATACCAAGTGCTAAGCGACCCGCAAAAAAGAGCACAATATGATCAATTCGGTGAAAGCGCTTTCAGACCAGAAGACTTTGCAAATTATAGATGGCCTGATTTTGAAGAACTTTTAAAGGACTTTGGTTTTGGCGACATATTTGACACTTTTTCAGGTTTTGCTGATTTCGATTTTGGCCATTTTAAGGAAAACTATGGGCGCTCAAGACCGCGGCGCGGCGCTGATATCCTTTATGAGATTGAAATCTCTTTAGAAGAAGCATTTAGTGGAACTAAAAAGATTATAGAAGTTCCAAGTATACAAAACTGTGAAGATTGCCATGGCACAGGTGCTGAAGGTGGAGCGCTTAAAAAGTGTGAAGAGTGTAATGGCACAGGTGAGATACGCCAATATAGAAGACATGGATTTGTGCAGTTTACAAGCATAACCACCTGCAAAAAGTGTGGTGGTAGTGGTAAAGTTTATGAAAAGAAATGCAAAAAGTGCAATGGCAGTGGGTTTGTAAAGAGGAAGAAGAAAATTGATGTGAAGATACCAAAAGGTATTAACAATGGTCAACATTTAAGAATTGCAGGTGAAGGCGAGCCTGGCATAAATGGCGGACCTAATGGGGATCTTTACTTAAAGGTAAATATTAGGAAGCATGACTTCTTTGAAAGAAAAGGCGCTGATCTTTTCTGCGACAAAAAAATAGATCTGCTAACCGCAATACTTGGGGGTAAAGTTAATCTCAAAGCTTTGGATGGTGAAGTAACTATAAACGTCCCACCAGGAACCCAAAGCAACACTAAGCTTAGGCTAAAAGGCATGGGCATGCCTTATCTAAATTCAGACAAGAGAGGCGACTTACTTGTTAACGTAATCGTGGAGATTCCAACAAAGCTATCTGAAAAACAAAAGGCATTGTTAAAGGAAGCTTTGCTAGAAAGTTCTAGCGACAAAGATGGACAAAAGAAGAAGGGTTTTTTTGGAAAACTTAAAGATAGCCTAGGTTAAGACCTTTTGCTATTTTTCTTCGTCTTGCACTTTGAACTCTGCATCGATTGTATCGTCTTTGTTGTCTTTCTTGTTTGAGCTCTCGGTTTTTCCTCCAAACTCACTTTTTTGTCTGTCTTTTTCTTCAGCATATCTTCTGGCGGCTTCTTCATATATGGCTTTTCCAGCATCTTGCAAGACCTTCTGCAAATTATCCACTTTCTGTCTAAGGATTTCAACTGTGCCCCTTTCTAGTGCTTCTTTTGCCTCTTTTAAAGCAGTTTCTATCTTTTCTTTTTGTTTTTCTGAAAGCTTGTCACCGAGCTCTGAAAGGGTTTTCTCCGTGGTGTAAATTAGTGCGTCTGCATTGTTTCTAAGCTCGGCTTCCTCTTTTTTCTTACGATCTTCTTCTTCGAATTCCTTGGCCTTTTTTATCATCTCTTCGACTTCTTTCTCTGAAAGTTTTGTCGGAGCAGTTATTGTCATTTTTTGTTCTTTACCTGTGGCTAGGTCTTTAGCAGAAACATGTAATATACCAGATGCGTCTATATCAAATGTAACCTCTATTTGTGGAACACCTCTTGGTGCTGGTGGAATTCCAACAAGTGTAAATTCTCCGAGGCTTATATTATCGCTTGCCATGGGTCTTTCTCCTTGAAGTACGTGTATTGTGACAGCAGTTTGGAAGTCTGATGCTGTAGTAAATATTTGACTTTTTCTTGTTGGAATTGTTGTGTTTCTTGGAATAAGCGGAGTCATTATGTTTCCTAATGTTTCAATACCCAAGGTAAGAGGGGTCACGTCTAAAAGAACTAGATCTTTGATTTCGCCTGCAAGTATTGCACCCTGAATTGCTGCACCTATTGCAACACATTCCATTGGGTCTACACCACGCTCGATTTTTTTACCCAGGTGCTTTTCAAGAAATTCTTGAACGATAGGCATTCGTGTAGGCCCACCAACCAAGATAACTTTATCAATGTCATCTTTTGTTAATTTTGCATCTTTCAATGCTTGTTCTATTGGCCCAAGGCATCTTTGCACAATTGGCTCTACAAGTTTTTCCAGCTTAGCTCGTGTGAGTTTTAGCAACAGGTGCTTTGGTCCCTTATCATCTGATGTGATATATGGAAGATTTATTTCAGTTTCAAGCACTGTGCTTAGCTCAATCTTTGCTTTTTCAGAAGCTTCTCTTATACGCTGCATAGCCACTTTATCGTTTCTCAAATCAATGCCTTCTTTTTCCTTAAATTCTTTCAAGACCCACTCTATTATTGCATTGTCCATGTCTGTGCCACCAAGCTGAGTATCACCTGCTGTGGAAATGACATTAAATGTGCCTTCTGAAAATTCCATTATTGTAACATCAAGTGTGCCACCACCCAGATCAAAAACTAGAATTTTGTGTTCACCACCTTTGTCAAGGCCATATGCCATTGCTGCTGCTGTTGGTTCATTAACAAGTCTAACTACTTCAAGGCCAGCTATCCTACCGGCATCTTTTGTTGCAGTTCTCTGGTTGTCGTTGAAATATGCCGGCACCGTGATCACTGCTTTTCTTACTGGTTCACCCAAAAATGCTTCAGCATCTTTTTTTATCTTTTGAAGTATAAATGCCGAGATCTCCTGTGGTTTATATGTCTTACCATAAATTTTATATACGTGGTTTGTGCCCATTTTTCTTTTTACCCCAATAACCGTGCCCTCTGGGTTTGACACTGCTTGCCTTCTAGCAGGTTCACCAACCAAAAGTTGACCTTCTTTAGTAAAGGCAACATAAGATGGAAACATCTTTCCAGCCACAGTAGGACCTTCAGCCGAAGGAATTATAACAGGCCTTCCTCCTATCACTACTGCTGCTTGACTATTTGATGTACCAAGGTCTATACCTATTATCTTTTCTTTTGCCATAGAAATCACCTAGCTCTTTACAGCAATTTTTACCTTGGAAGGTCTTATAACCTTTGAGTTGAGCATATATCCTGATTGAAATTCCTCAATAATGGTGCCTTCTTCTTTATCAGATATTTCTTTTTGGATAACTTCGTGATGATATGGATCAAATTTTTTACCAAGAGCTTTTATCTTCTTTAGGCCATGTTTTTCACATATTTTCATAAGTTTGTCAAAAACTAATTTTAGGCCTTGGTTCTCTTCTTTTGAATTTTTTAAAGCATTTTCAAGGTCGTCTATCAAAGGCAATAGGTCTCTAATTATTACTTCACTAGCACGTTTGATCGCTTCATCCTTTTCCCTTTCAAGCCCTTTACGGTAATTCTCAAAGTCTGCTTGGAGATACTTTATCTGATTAAGGCGTTCTTCAGCCAGAGCACTTTTTTCAGCCAATTCTTTTTCCAAAAAGGAAATCTTTTCAGCAGTCTCATCTTTTGGGCTTTTTTTGCTACGTTTGGCCATAGCACTCACTCGTGAAAGCATTAAATAATTTCCCAGAAAGCACAAGAAACAAGTTTTATATTATATATAATATTAGAAAAAGTGGTATATTTTTTTAAATTTTTTCAAAAAATGCTAGCAAAAGTTATTTAAATGAAAGGATGTTTCTATATAGTGTGAACAAAAGCAATGTAAAGATTATTATAGTACTAATTATTATCCTCTCTTTGCTAGTGATAATATGGCAAAACATTCCAAAGAAACCTGACCAAGAAAAAGAAGTTATAGAAGCAGATCATTCATTTGATGTTGACGCAAATTATTACCCCGAACCACCTATGACAACAATATATCTCTACGAAAACCAGCTTGTTTTCATGTTAGAAGATCTGAACTTAATGCATGTGTCTTTATTTGTTGAATCACCAACAGAATATTGTGAAGTTACTGCAGGAGAGATGATTTATTTATGTGAATTTGATTGGAGTTCAGATACTGTGACCCTTTATGATCCGTTTGGCAGTCAGCTGGGACCCTACCATTTCAAGGCTGGTGAGGTAAGCGAAAATGCGATAGTGTTTCCATTTGGTATAAGATATCGATACTTTGTTTCTTCGGACAGAAGAAGATTTTATCTGCTTTTAGATTCGCAGGATTTTTATATACAATTCCAAAAAAGTTTTAGTTTTGTGGGCATTGACAATAGCTTAGATGGCAATCCAGACATAAGTTACTTTGTTCCAGAGGTCCAAGACTTTGAAATAAACAGTGGTGCAATTGCTATCTTTGAGGTTGACAGCGATGAAGATAAAAAATCAGATGTTAAGTTTTTTGTAAGTCCAAAAACGTACTTTTTGGCAGAGCAGAACAAACAATACAAATGGCCTGTTATCTTTTGGGCTTCACCAAAATGGCGAGGTTTTGGATTAAAACAAGGAGAAAATGTAACCGAATTGGCAAGCAAAAAGGCTCCAAATGGCACTGTTTTGGTGATTGAAAGTTACAGATTTATAATCAGAATGCCTGACAAAAAAAATTCGTGAGCAATATAAGCACATTAACACAATTTTTGCTTATTTGTGCTGCTATTGTTTTAAATCATTTATCAGCTGCTGAGTATAACTCTTTACTCTTGCAAGCTTTTCTTCGTTTAGCTCAAATATTGAAGAAATTGTCAAAGTTGATACAATTAGGCCACCTTTTGTTGCTAAAATGTTTGCCAATCTTTTTATTGTACTCCCAGCAAAACCAACAGGAGTACAATAGAGCACAAACTTCTTGCCCTTGGTATTTTTTAAAGATCTTACATAAGTTTCCATCAAAGGTGTTGGGGAAAATTTTAGAACTGGCGTACCAATGACAACAAGGTCATAACTTTTGACATCTGTTGTTGCTTTTTTGAACTCAATTTTTTTCTTTTTTTTAAATTCTTTTATATAATCATAAAGGCGCATCTCTATCGTTGGTCTTATGCCCTCAACTTTAACTTCAGCTCCATTTTCTTCAAATACCTTTTTCATTGTTTCGGCTACCTGAGCATTTGTTTTGTTGTCACCCTGATAAGCTATAAGCACCTTCATCCTTGCCATCCTCTCAGAAACTCATAAACTAAAGAGCCCAAAGTTTCCGGCTCATAGCCACCTTCAAGAACCGCGAAGCTTGGTTTTTTTGTTTTCGCTATGGTCTCACCAATATGCCTAAAGGTTGAGGGGTTTTTTAGTTCCAGAGCACTACCAACATAACGATAATCTGCATAGTATGAATCAAAGCCTGCTGAGCATGCTATAAGATCTGGTTGAAATTTTGAAAAAACTTCATTAAAGTTTTTCTTGAATGTGTTTAAGTATTTTTTATCACCAATGCCTATAGGCAATGGAACTAATTTTATATTATTTTTATTTATAGTTGGCTCGTACCATGGGTAAATTGTGTTAGCATCTTGATGAAACGAAAGATAAAACACAGAATCGCTTCCAGCAAAGATGTCAAGTGTACCCTGGCCTAAGTGTACATCGAAGTCAACAATCAATATTCGACCATATTTTTTAGATATGCTTGCAACACCAACTGCAATATTGTTAAGGTAACAAAATCCTCCAAAAAAATTTCTTCCAGCATGATGCCCAGGAGGCCTTGCAAGGGAAAAGCATTTGCTTTCAGCATGCTTTGCTGCTTCTATAGCAGCGCCAGCGCTAAGCTTTGCTATTTCAAAAGTATTTGAGACAAAGGGATTATCAGCATCACCAAGGCGCTTTTCTGAGCGAATTTTTAGGTCTTCGATAAGTTCCTTAGTATGTACCTTAAGAAGGTCATCATTGGTGGCGGCATTTGGTACGATGTATTGGAATCCCTTCTTTTTGTCAAGTACTTTTTTTATTGAGAAAAGCCTACCTGGGCTCTCGGGGTGATTTATGAAAGAATGTTTCAAAAATTCATCTGAGTAAACTACAAGCATAATAGCTATATGTTGAAAGAGTTTTTTTATTTCTTAGCAGTGCATAACGCTAAGAGAAATTTTCTACTTATTTCTCTTAAGACCCTTCCCAGCAAACAAAACTGCGAAAACTAGAATTAGTGCAGCAACCGCAACAACTGGCTCTTCTGGTGCTGTTGTTACTGCGCTTTTCTTTACAATGAATTCCTTCTCTGCGCTGCATTTTGTGCATGAGCCAGAAGGCACACTAAGGTCATACCTTGCAAGGTATACGCCTATCTCCGTGAGTGGACCTACTGATACTGCGCCAGAGTTGCATTTATAGGTTGACTCATAGATCTTAGTATTTGCTCCGAGAGGATCAAAGTAAACCTTTAGCACACCTTCCAGGTCTTTTGTGCATGTTACGCTTATCTTAGCGCTTTCACCTGCTGAAATATCTTCCACTGATATTTCAGTTATTGAAGCTGTGTCATAAGGGGTAATTTTCTTCTGTTTGCTGTTCTTGGCACCACCATCGTCTTTAACAGTCAAGGTTACAGTGAAGGGCCCATTGCTTGTGTAAGTATGTGTTGGATTTTGGTCTGTACTGTATGTACCATCGCCAAAGTCCCATAACCACGAAACAATACTACCGTCTTTGTCATATGAACGATCATAGAAATCAACTGTTAGGTTGGAAACCCCTGTGTTTGGTGTTACCTCAAAGTCAGCTATAGGCGGACTGTTTATGCCACCACTGCAAAAGCCCAAGCACTGGCCATTATAGTTGGCTGCATCAGAGATTTTCTTTATTACGCCCTCTGTTGCATTGGCCCCTGTATTGGGCATCGCAGTGAAGTCGTTGTTGGCCATGCATATAAGCATTGTCTTTGATTGTTTGAGATAGTCATCAACTTCTTGTCTTGTGAACATTGGTCCAGAGCGCCTATTTGCTGGGTCATAGTTGTATATGCCGTCCTCTGACTTGCCATAGTAAGGTGCATACCAGATATCAGCACCAACATACTTTATGGCCCACTTGCTGTTATTCTCGAAGCGGTTATCATATACGGATATAGGACCACCGATATAAGCGTATGGGAAATATGGCGAAGCGCCAACTGTACCACTTATGCCACCAATACCAATTTCATTGTTACTAAAAATGTTGTTGTAAATCAGCATTGTACCATTGCTACTTACGTATTTAATTCCATACTTGTTGTCTTCAAAGATATTGTTCTTTATAACTGCAATCTGCCCATCTGAAGAGGATAATGTCTCAATTCCACTATAGAAACCTCTAAAGGTGTTGTTTGATAGCTCGAAAACGCCTTTTTCCCATATGTCGAAGAAAGGATAATATCCATAGTAGTATCTGTAGTAGTACCAGTAGTAATAGTAATAGTATCTGTAGTAGTACCAGTAGTACCATCTGTAGTAGTAGCCGTAGTAGTACCAGTAGTAATAGTAGTACCAGTAGTAATAGTAATAGTAGTAGTACCAATAAGTGTAGTAATAGTAGTAGTAGTACCAATAAGTGTACGGATAGTATTTAGCGTAGTAGTACCAGTAGTAATAGTAGTAGTAGTACCAGTAGTAATAGTAGTACCAGTAGTAATAGTAATAGTAGTAGTAGTACCAGTAGTAATAGTAGTACCACCCACAGTAGCCCCAATAATAACACATCCACCAGTAGTCGTAAGGACCGCCATAGTATGGCCCGTTATAAGGGTCTGATAGATGGGTTATCGCAGAGCCAATGTAATTAGTATCACCATAAAACTCATTGTTAGAAATAACAGTATTATTTTTGGTGGGCACAGTGAGCTGATTCAAGCCAACCCAATAAATTTTGCTCATATCTTTGTAGTAATTTTTACATTCGTTGTCTTTTAGGTTAGGCGGACAGTAGAAACCGTTGAAGATATTATCAATTACTGTAAGGCTTGAATAGGCTGAAGGCCAATAGCCTAAAAAATCAAGTCTGCTTTTCTCAAGTTTGTTGCCCAAAACATTAATTTCACCAATTTTTGGATCAATTACTATGCCATAATAATACCAGTAATACCAAGCATAGTACCAATGGTAGTACCACCAGTTCCAGTAGTGCCAATACCAATAGTTCCAATAGCCAAAGCTTATCTGTGATCTATTTATGTCATTGTAGGAAAGTTCTATTTTGCCACTTTGTGCATATCTGTAATCGTGAATATTTAAGCTTGTAGCATGAAGTTTATTTCTTGAAAAAATTAACTCCATATTAGTGTCGGTCAACCAATAATATGGATACAAATACAGAACAACGAGAGCTAAGTTAAAATCATTTTCTGTAAGCTCGATGTGTGTATCTTTAGATGGTAAAGTCTTTTTAAATTTGGGATACCTATAGCCATAGTCATAAAGATAAAATGATGTATTGTTGAAAAGATTTCTTTTTACTTCCAAATAAAGATTAACGTCTCGGAGAGAAGAACTGTAGTTATAGTAATAATTTTGCAGATATACTTGTGAAAGTTCAAAGTTGTTGTCAACAATAGAAATTTGCCGATTAATGCCGCTTTGAAGGTTCGAGTAGTAGTTGTAGCAAACCAATGCTAGGTAAGAATTCTTGAAATTGTTCTTGTAAATGTTAGCGTAAATATTAGGGCCTGTGCTTTGGTTGTAGTAGTCATAGAAATAAACGTAGAATTGTGAGTTGGTCATATTGTTGCCGGCCAAGTTAAGCGTAAGGTCGGGTTGTTGCGTGTAATAATCATAGAAATACAAATTGAACCGGGAGTTTAGAATGTTGTTGTCAACAAAATTAAAATCAACTTTTGTTCTTTTTGCATATGTACGCTGCACCTGGTAGTACACATTCTCAAATGTGTTATTTATATACTCAAAACCGGCGCTCTTTGTTTCTGAAAAATAATGGTAGCTATAGGTCGAATAATTTCTATAAGGCTCGAATTTGCAGTTTCTTATGGTAATGGTGCTTCCATCACCCGGGTAGTAATAGAAATAGTATGCTGCAAATTTGGCGCCCTGGCAATCGATGGTGGTATCTTGGTTTTTGGCATAAATATAAACATAAGCGCACGATATATCGCCCTGAAACTCGTAATTGCCATCTTTAAAAGTGATGTGGTTGGCCTTACAATCTGTCGCGCTTACGTTTGTTGCTTGCGCATGTGCAGAGGTAAAGAAGACTATTAAAAGCAGTCCCAATAGTACTGAACTTTTATTTATGTTTTTAATTAATTTTGTTTCTGACGTTTTATCACCAACATCTTTTCAATTTTATCTTTTTCCCTTTTTTTAAGGTATACAAAGCTCACCAAATACAAAAGAATTGCAACTGACACTATGAGAAGCAAAATGCAACATATGCCTAACTCTATGCCTGTAACAGTAATGCCACTGACAAATTCAACATCCGGGCAGTTTGAGAGCTCTTCAAGTTTTGTAGCTGGAACATATGCCTTAAAAGTTTTTATACTTGGATCAGCCTTATCAGGGATTTCTTCAACTATATTTGCTTCAACACATGGTCTAGCGTTATTATTTGTTGTAATATAAACAAGCAAAGAGCCATTTTTATATTCAAGAGAGTTATCACGTGCGATACGTTCAACATCGCAATTTTCTTTGAACTGCTTTATGCATTTCACTATTGCAAGAAGCTCTGGAGATAATTTAATTGAGACTACCTCATGAACTATTTCACTTGGCAATCTTGCAGCCATTATGTAATTTACGCTTCTGTCTTCGCTCATTTTTTCTAGTTTATCAACTGCAACATAGCCGGTATACAAAGACATTTGTCCAGATTTTTCTTCGTTAGTATCGGCCATACCCCATTTTTGAGGACTGAAATTTTTGTCAGCAATTACTGAAACCAAAACAGAATTCTTTCTTATTTTTATATTTAAGTTTTTAGCAGTAACTTCTAACGATTTTCCTGCTTTATATTCTGACAACAAAATTTGCAGAGCAAAATCAATTTTCATAGCTGGTAAAGAAATTTCGCCTGAAGCCCCTGGTAACCCGCCGATTCCGGTTGGAAGATTTAAGTCAGGCATTGTGCCTGGTGCTGGGAAATTAAAGTCACTACCAGGGAAGCTTGGCATACTTCCTCCGGGGAAACCTGGCATTCCCCCGGGGAGATTAAAATCAGGTGTTGGAAAGCTTCCTACGGGAAAGTTGGGTGTTGGAAAAGTTGGCTCTGGAAGCTGAGCAAAAGCTAAGTTAAAAAGTTAATATAACATACTAGCTGTGCTATCACTTTTTGAGATAAAGACATTGATTATAATAACGTTTATGTTTTTTTAAATCTATTGTTTTATTTTTAGGGATAATTTTTTCGAGGATAGTATTGCTTATAGTTAAAATTTATTATAAAGAAAAATGAAAAATAAAGATGAACCTTTGCCACCAAAAGACAAAAATTTTGTTAAAAAAGATAAATTTTTATATAGGTAAAGATTGTTTTATATGAAGCTCATAAGAACTAATAAAATTGGTTATAACAACAAAAAATTAGAATAAGGTATTTGGATGATGCTTGGTATTAAGTCACGAAAGTCACGAGTTTTTTGCGTTGTTACTTGCTACTTATTGTTGTTAATGTTTTTGTTACAATTCACTTTTTCTCAAACACCATTTACCGCAAGTGGTTCATATGAACAAGTATACGAATTTATGGCAGATGGTAGTTTAATAACAAAAACAGCACAGTATGGAAAAATCACCTTTGATACAAATGACCAGGATATTACAAATTTAATTGAAGCTTGGAACAGAGACTGTACCACAGAGTATAGGAAGATCTTAAATGGCTATATTGGTGTTATGGAAACACTAGTTCAGCTACCGGATGTTAATGAAGACAGTAAAGAAGCTGTAAGAAAGCTAATCGAATCCTACAAAGTAATGATGTCTAAAATCGAATGTAAATTTGTTTGCAAGGACAATAACAACTTTGATATCAATTATTTTGCCAAATGGACTGAAAATGACTTAAAAATAATAAATGATGCGCTCAGCTCAATGGGTACCAAAGAATTTTTTGTTAAAACTGAAAAAAAAGACAATAAGATTGTTTCCAGAATAATGAGACCAAAAGAGCCAGTAAAAGCCATGAAGATATTAGTTGAGGGCAAAATAATATCAATATCGCCACTTGCTAGCAGCAAAGATGGAAACTATTATGTAATAGAAAACCCAAACAAAATCAGCTATCCTGAGATTACCATAACATATGTGCTTGATACTACAGCGACTACACCTACAAAAACTGCTGTAGCCAGAGTTTCTCCATCGCCAACAGGCCCCAGTGCTTTTGACAAAAATTCTGTTACAATTTTGGGTGGTGAGATCCCTATTAGTCCAATGAATCTCTTTTGGATATTATTGGTTATTTTATCACTCATATTTATTTTAGTAGTTTTTTTAGCTGTTAGGGCAAAGATAAGAGCTTCAAAGGAAGGTGAAAGCACATTAAAAAGATCAAAGCCTGAACCAGTAACATGGATTAGAAAGACGGATGAGTACAAAAAAGAATTATTTGCAGATGTTGAGCCGGTAAGTCCTGCTCTCAAACCATTACCAAAGGAAGAAGAAGTTCATATTGAAACCAAACCTTATGTGCCTGTTCCTGAAAAGCAAGCATCAGATGTAAAAGAAGTGGGCACAGCACAACAAACCCAAACTTTAAAACCAACTGAAGCTGGCGGGGAGGAACTAACTGAATCAGATCTTAAGACAATTGAAAGAGCACTTTCCGCTCTTGAACCAACAAAGTCAAAATACACCCCAGAACAGCTAAGAAAGGTAATGCTTGAAATGGGTTACAAACCCCATGTTGCAGAGTATATAATAAGCAAACTTTATGGTAAAAAGTAAAACAGGTGGAATAATAAGATTCAAAACATAGAATACATAAAGAAGCGTGAATTTTTATTTTTTCGATTTTTTAAATTATGCTGCTTCCCCAATGCTACATTCTGGCAATTCCTGTAGCTCTTCCTCAAAGTCATCTTTGATCCATTCTTCAAACCTAAGGTCAGCCCTTATCTTGCCCTTTCTTTTTTCATACCAGGAGGAGGTTTCATCCATAATTATCGAATACAAAAATATGCGAAATATTTATTTAACTAACGTTTTTTGGTCTTTTTTAAATTCAACCTCAAAAAGCCGAGTTTGTTTAAACTATCCCTTAGACTGTAAGTTTTTGCATCTCTTAAAAAGATAAGGTGCGATTTGCATGAACAATCCGAACAACCAAAATACCCTATAAACGAGTATTTTCTGCAAAGCAATGATGCAACCTTACACTCTTTTGGTTTTGGTGCATTTAGATAGAATACTTCAATTATTTTTACAAATTTTGAATCAAGTAGGTAGTCTATGTGCCAAAACTTTTTTTTCTTTTTTGATAGATGCCTAGCAACACGTTTTTTAACACCTGATTGAGCAGAACCAATGTATGCATAAATGCCTTTTAAAAAAAAGATTTTTCCCAGTGAACCAATTTTTATACTGATGTTTTTATTTACTGAAAAAAGCAAAACATAGATGCCATTAAAGTCCTCGTTTAGTTGCTGCACCGGCACCAAAAATCATACCTTAAGATACTTTCCAGCGTATCTTGCAATTCCTCGCTCTTCCATGATCTCTTCAATGCGCAAAAGGTTGTTGTATTTTGCGGTGCGTTCTGCTCTGGCTGGTGCTCCAAATTTGCATTGCTTTGCACCAAGGCCAACCACTAAACTTGCAATAAATGGATCACAGGTTTCACCGCTTCTATGCGAAACTACAACTTCCCAACTATTTTCCATTGCAAGCTTAGCTGCGTCTATGGCCTCTGAAAGCGTCCCTATTTGGTTTACCTTAAGAAGCAAAGCATTACATGCTTTTAGCTCAAGTGCTTTCTTTATACGCTCAACATTTGTAACAAGCAAATCGTCGCCAACTATTTGAATTTTATTTCCAAGTTTTTTGGTAAATTCTACCCAGCCATCCCAATCTTCCTCGGCAAGCCCATCTTCAATTGAAAATATTTTAAAACTCTGCGTTAGTTCAGAATAGAAATCAATCATTTCACCTGAATTCTTTTCTGAGTCACCAATAACGTAAGTGCCTTTGTAGAAAAACTCTGAAGCTGCTGGATCTAACGCCATGTAAACCTTGTCATTATAACCTGCTTCATTAATTGCTTTGTCAATAAGTTCAAGTCTCTCATATACTGTCTCAATGGGTGGAGCAAAACCACCTTCATCAGCTAAAAGTGTTGCTCTGGGGCCAAACTTTTGCTTGAGCATATCCCTCAGAATGTAGTATATTTCACAACCGGCTTGAAGAGCTTCGGAATATTTGTTAAATTTTATTGGCATTATCATGTGCTCTTGTGGATCATTTTTCATTCCTGCGTGCTTTCCACCATTTATTATGTTAAATTGTGGCACTGGCAAATACATGCTCTTGGCACCACTAAGCTCAGCAATGTAATCAAAAAGTTGCAGACCTTTTTCCAGTGAGCCGGCTCTTGCAATTGCAAGTGAAACTGCAGTAATTGCATTTGCACCAAGCTTTGATTTGTTTGGAGTACCATCTAGCTTTATCAGCAGTTCATCAAGCTCGCGTTGCTTTGTGGGATCCTTCTTTACAAGTTTTGGGGCAATTATCTTGTTTATGTTATCTACAGCCTTTAATACACCCTTGCCGCGATAAGCCTTTTCATTGTCTCTAAGCTCAATGGCCTCAAAACTACCAGTGGATGCACCACTTGGAACTGAGGCCCTTTCAACGCCCTTACTACATTTTATTTCACATTCAATTGTAGGATTGCCCCTACTATCTAAGATTTGGATAGCTCTAACACTTTCAATCATATCTATTGCCCCCCTAAACACACATTTATGAAAAGTTATTAAAAGATAATGTTATAGTCTTAAGATTAAAAATATAGCGAAAATATTAAATTAACTTAAAGGCTCAATGTTACTAATTACTAAAGGTGAAATTTTATGAATTGTGTTGCTCTTTTTTCTGGAACTAGCAACCTAGCACTTGCAAAAGAAGTGGCAAGATTGCTTGGATTGAAGCTTGGGAAATTACAAATATCAAGATTCCCAGATGATGAAACTTACTGTAGATTTGAAGAGTGCGTTGAAGGCAAGCATGTTTGCATATTGCAGTCTACCTGCAAGCCTGGAAATGAAAATCTTATGGAACTTCTTGTTGTAGTTGATGCAGCAAAGCATTCTGGTGCATCCAAAATAACAGTTGTAGTTCCTTATTATGGTTATGCACGACAAGACAGACAATCAAAACCTGGAGAGCCAGTAACTGCTGCCCTTGTGGCCAAAATGCTCAAAGCAGCTGGCGCAAATTCAATAATAACAGTTGACTTGCATTCAAAAGCTGTGGAAAAGGCTTTGAAGATGCAAAAAATTCACCTACATGCTTATACAGTTTTGGTGGATTTTTTCAGGAGAAAAAAAATAAAGAACCTTTGTGTAGTGGCACCAGACAAAGGCGCATTAAAAAATGCAAGGAGATTTGCAAAACTACTCGGGGCAAAAACGGCGTGGATAGAAAAAACTAGAATAAGCGCAACTGAAGTAAAAACAGCGCAGATTCATGGCAAAGTAAAAGATTTTGATTGTATCATATTA
Organism: Candidatus Iainarchaeum sp.; assembly: GCA_038895395.1. Classification (GTDB taxonomy): domain Archaea; phylum Iainarchaeota; class Iainarchaeia; order Iainarchaeales; family DTGL01; genus DTGL01. The sequence goes on along the minus strand of JAWANJ010000003.1, from coordinate 21,875 downwards.
GATGATATAATTAGTACTGCAGGAACAATATGTGAAGGTGCAAAGCTGCTAAAAAGAAATGGTGCGAGAAATGTTTATGTGGCAGCCACACATGGCATATTTGCTGGAGAAGCAATCAAAAGGTTAAATGCTGCTCCAATAAAAGAGGTAGTTGTTACAAACACCATTTCCCAAGATTTGAACAAAAAGCGTCTAAAAAAGCTAAAAGTAGTTAGCATAGCACAACCTTTAAGTTTTGCTATCAAAAAGATTTCAAAAATTGAAAAATAGAAATATAAATAACTAATTGGTAATTCTGATATGCCCAATCCAAGAAAACCAAGCCAAAGGTTAAGAGTTGACAAAGCAACAATAGCACATTTAAGATGGATGGCCAAGACCCTTGAAAGCAGGTATGGCATAGTAGACAAAAAGGAAAGGCGGGAGATTATCTCAGATCTTGAAAGACAGCGCTGGATTGAAAAACAAAAATCTTGGAGCAAAAAAGTTTTTAGTCGTGGTGGCTCTGCTTCTTTTAGAAGGGAGATGTATAGGGCCTTAAACAAGATGCTAGTGTTGACAGAACGTTTTGAAAAAGCTGCAACTAGTATAAAGAGGAGAAACATACTTGCTAACATGAGGACAATCTTACTTCCAAAACCAGAAGTAATGGCAAAATTTTCAATAAAAGAAAGGCTAAATATAGATGCGGTTAGAGGTTACGTAGGCGACTCTCTCATAAATAGGTATACTAACAAAACAACACCAGCTGCTGAGAAAATCGAAATAATAAGAACACTAGTTCATATTTATCCCTTAGAATACAGGCGAATTATAATTGAGTTGTTCGAAAGGCATCCACCTGAAAGGCCAGTGAGAAACGAAATGATAAGGTGGCTGTCACAAACAATGTCTGCCACTTTTCCCGAGTTTATTAGAAATAGATTTATTGAGAGTAAAGACCTTGATGCAAAGATATTTGGTATTGAGGTTCTTTCTCACTGTCCAAGCATATTTGCATTAACTACGCTTGCTGGTATAGTAAAACCAAAAACCCTTGAAACATCTACGGTCAAAGAAGGCCTTACTTTGAAGGGACGCAAAGAAATTCAGAGAATATTGCAAGATAAAAGTTTACTTGAACATGCAGTTGAAGATGCACAAAAAATTTTGAAACAGATGAGTGACAGACTTACGAAAGCAGAACAAATGGAGGTATCCTTTTATGTTGGAACCTTCATCATTGGTTTTGCATCAAAAGGTATCAGGGTTTGGCTCACAAAACATGGAAAACAGCTTCCAAGCAGGGATATACTAGTTGATATTTTGAGCAGCCTTACAAAACAGAGAAATGAACTTTCAAAGCTCCAAGTAAAACACAAGGCTGTAAGCTATGCCATAAAAGAGATTGAACAAACAATCGATACACTGCAAAAATACATATAAAACTTGTCTTAAAAACCTGTCTTAAAATTTTCTTAAATAATCATATTTAATTTATTATAGGGGGCTTTCAATGAGCAAAGATTTTTTAATGGAACCTAAGTACGCTAGACTTCTAAAAAGAGTTGAAAAAGAGCTTGCATGTTCGGCCCATAATATAGAACATGTAAAGCGGGTTTACAAACTCTGCATGTTAATTGCAAATGGAGACGAAGACGTTGATCTAGATGTATTGAAAAGTGCAGCAATCTTGCACGATGTTGCAAGGGTAAAAGAAGATAGTGACAAAACAGGCAAAGTGGATCACGCCATATTGGGTGCAAAAATGGCAAGGCAAATACTTGCTAAAAGCGGTTATGACAAAGATAAAATAGAAAAAATAGCGCACTGCATTGAATCTCACAGGCTAAGAGGCACTATCAAACCGAAAACAAAAGAGGCGAAAATTCTCTATGATGCTGACAAAATAGATGTCCTTGGCGCAGTGGGGATTGCAAGATGTTTTGCTCTCGGTGGCAGGTATGGTCAGAAGCTTTATGTTGAAAGAGATTTGAAAGAGTATATTAAAGAAAATGTAGTTCCAGAAACTGGTCGCATAAAGGACATAAGCAAGCATGCACCAAACATCGAGTATGAACTAAAATTGAAGCACATACCTAAAGTTCTTTACACAGAGAAAGCAAAGAAGATCGCAAAAGGCCGCATGAAGATAATGAGAGAATTTTTTAGACAGATGAAAAAAGAGGTTGAAGGAAAAGCATAAATTATTGCACAACAAACAAAAAATAATTTAAATACAATTGACTTTTTATTTTTGGTGCAAATGGTAAAAAAAATCATTGGAAATTCTGTGACACATGGTAAAAGAGGTATGCATGAGTTAATGACTGCTTTTTTCTTGGTTGTGCTCGTGGTTTCAGTTGTATTGATGCTTATTTACTTTAATTATCAGGGTGCAATAATACAAAGTGGGATGACTGATCAAATATACAAGATGCGTTATTACACTACTCTAAAAAACCAGATTGAAAACTGTCTGAAAGCATATGAAAAAGGCATTACTGAAATAATTATATCGGATCTGAACAAATGTATTCCAAAGGAGGCTAAGGGTTACTCGATTGAAAGAATTGCAAATTATGATTGTAATTATGGTTATTTTGAAACGGGTGATAACGACAATTGCGAAACTCATTTAATATTTTACACAAACATGCCACAAGAATCAGGCAAAAGTTGCCTTGCAAAGTTGAGGGTATGCATTGGCACATACCAAAAACCAATTGCGATTAAAACACCAAAAGAAACAGTTGTATTAGCAACACCAGGCGAAACCACTACAATAACTCCAACAATACCACCTACTTGGCCAACTGGACCAACTACAACGTTAAGTCCTTCGCCGGGCTTTTCTCCTGAAGAGACGCCACCACAAGTACCCACTGCTACAACAGCCAATTCGCCAGTTGCAACTCTAACGCCTTATGAAACTGACTGTATAAAATTGGTTTCAAATGCCAAATCAGACGAAGCCTTGGATATTGTCATAATTAGTTCTAATTTCAATAACAAAACAGAATTTTTGGCTAAGGCAAATGAATTATCACAGCACATCCTCGGGATTGAACCCTTTGCCTCTAACAAAAACAAGATTAATTTTTTTGCTGTGTTTGTAACAAGCAATTTAGGTTGTTCGTATCATCCAACAATCAATCGCTTACTAGTTTGTAATTGGGCTTTAAGCCAAAATGAAGCCAGTCGGTGTGCATCATTTGATCGTGCAATAGTCCTTCACAGAGAAGATAAATATGGTGGATCAGCTCAGTTTTGGGGCAAATTAAGCGTATCATTTTGTGGTATTCATGTTGGCAGTTCCGGTACTAGATACACTGAAATTTGGAAGGATGTCGCAGTACATGAATTAGGCCATACACTTGGTCTATTAGATGAATATATTTCGAATCCTAATGATTCAGCATCCTCAGTAGTTAGTTGGCTGCAAAGTAAATCCTGGCCTATTCCGCCATATATGCAAACAGGTACAACAGCATGGAACTGCAGTGTTGGTAATTGTAGCGAATGGTCTGGGTTGACTAATATTCAATGCACCAAGGGCTGCAGCTTATCAGAATGGTATAGACCAAACCCAAGTGGTACTATGATGTATGATCTGCGCGGTGGCTTCTCTGAGCCTTCAGCAAGAATGATAAAAAAGGCGTTGGAATATTTTGCTGGTGGTTGATGTGAAAAATAAAATTGTTTTAATTTTTTTGATTTCACTTTTTGTCAGTGCTTTCGCAATACAAAAGGTGTACTTGATTACGATACACTATAAAAAAGGGAGCTTATATCTAAAAAACATAACAGAAGATCTTGGATACGCACAAAAAAGTGAAGAAAAAAGTGATATATCTTATAAGGCAGTTATTGTGGACAATCAAGGTAAGCAATTGTATACGCACTATTTTTATATTCACACTTCAGTTATGGTACCTCCCGTAGCACCTGGAGACACCGAAGACTTTGCACCTGGATACGTAAAACTCGAGGAATTTGATTTTTCATTAGTGCTTCCCAGATTTGAAAATGCAAGCAGAATCGACATATATAACCCAAAAGACATATTAATGCTTTCAATAGCCTTAACAAAAGCAACACCCGTTTTGACAATAACTCCTAAAACTACTGACCAAGACAATTTTGTGTATATTCTGGCGGCTATTGTTGTGGTTTGTTTAACTATTTTTTTATTATTTTGGTATTACCGCAAAAAAGGGGGGTGAAAAATACAAAAGCACTTCTACCAATTTTTGAAGGTTCGGTTTGTTCCTTACGGTTTGACAAGTAATTTTAAAAATTAGTAGTCATATTTTATTAAAATTAACAACCCGTGGTGTTTTTTATGAAAAAGTATTTTTTGCTCTTTTTAATCATGATTAGCATCATTTTTTTGAGTACCAATCTTTTTTCCTATAGTTTAGAAGGTACAATGCACAAAAATGATTTTTATGCTGTCTCATTTGATGGTGAAGGAGACGCAATTGTAAGATCTAAGTTTATAATAGAAAATTACAGCAAGAAGCCAATAAAAGAGCTTCGATTCCAGTTCCCACAAAATGCCATTATATATTACGTTGCACAGGTACCTTATGCAAATTACTACTATGAAAGCGGTGATTATCACAGTAGAACCTACAAGCGTCTTGACTTTAACATGGAGCGCTATGCTGACTATCTTAATGTTAGAATTTTCTTTCCTGAAGAACTTAAGCCACAATCTTCGATTAGCATCTTCGTGCTCTACAAGATCCCAGAGCTTGCAAAAAAGGACCTTTTAGGAAACTTTAATTTTGAATTTAAGACTGCAATAGACATTGACGCTGTACTGACAAACAGGGTTAGGGTGGCAGTTAACACACAGCCCGGCTTTATGCTTAAGGGAGTGAAAAGCGGGGTTAACTACAAGCAAGACTTTTTTTCAGAATCTATTGCGCTGCAGATGGTTAAAGAATTACCTTTAAGCTATTATGACACTTATGACACTTATTACAACATTGAGTACACTCAAGGCTTAGTGAAAGAAGCTTACTCACTAGATCAATATGAATCATTCAGTGTAAGGGGTTCTTACTCAGAAAATGGTATTGTGCTTTATCTCCCTGAAATATTGATTGGCATTTTGGTTCTTGCCATTATTTTAGGTTTGGCTTTCTTTGCTATAAAAAGATTTTCAAAAAGATCATTGCAGTCAAAAGCAAGGAGCAAAGGGGAAGAGCAGCAACAGTCGATAAAAGAGGTTATAGGTGAAGCGTATAAAAGCACTTTTATTGCAATTGTCTTAACAAGCTTAGCTGTTGCCGTGCTTGTTATAATAACAGTTTACGCTTTTATTGCTTTTGGAGACTTTTTGAGAAGAATAGAACCTGCAGATTATCATTACAGCATGTGGCTTGCAGTAATATATTGTCTGCTTCTTGTGTTGACTGTAATATCCGAGTTTATTTTGCCAGCCTACTTTGTTTACAAAAGGTACTCATTGATTGCAGGCATTGCAACATTTTTGCTTTCTTTGGTATTGCTTTTTATCATAGTTTTTATAATCGGTCTTATGACAAAACCCACTATTTACTATAACTTATAGAAGAAACACATTAACGACATTAACGAAGTGAAAGAACACCATTTTTATTTATAATATTTTTTATTTTTATTGAACCAGAGATCCCAAATATCAGAGCACATGGCTTTTTCTTAAAAAGCAAGAGAGGATAATATGGCAATTGAATTTGAGAATGAAAAACTTACTGATGAACAGCTTTTACAGATGCTTCATCCTCTTTTAGCGGACTGGTTTAAAAATACCTTTGGGTCTTTTACTGAGCCACAACGCTACGCAATAAAAAACATTTGTTATCTTCAAAACACCCTCATAAGCGCCCCAACGGGCACAGGAAAAACTCTTTCTGCCTTTGCAGCAGTGCTAAGCGAACTTATAACTTTATCCGAGAGAAAAGAGCTTGAAGATAAAGTTTATTGTATATATTGCTCTCCGCTAAAGGCACTTTCCAGGGACATAGAAAGAAACTTAAATAGCCCACTACATGATATAAAAGAAGCCGCAAAAAAGTTTGGAAAAAACATAAACATCAGGGTTGCTGTCAGAACTGGTGATACAAGTGCAAGCGAAAGAAGTTCAATGCTAAAAAAACCACCACATATACTTATAACAACACCAGAAAGTTTGGCAATAGTACTAAATGCACCAAAATTCAGAGAATACATAAGAGAAGCGAAGTGGCTTATTGTTGACGAAATTCACGCACTTGCAGAAAACAAGCGTGGTGTTCATCTTTCACTTACGATGGAGCGTATTCAAAGACTGAATCCAAAGATTTGCAGAATAGGCCTAAGCGCAACAATCGCACCAATTGAAGAGATCGCAAAATTTCTAGTTGGCTATGAAGGCAAGGAACTAAGAAGCTGTAAAATAGTGGACGTGAGCTTTCCCAAAGGGCTTGACATTGCTGTGATAAGCCCTCTTAAGGATCTTGTCAACGTAACCCAAGAAGAGATAAGTGAAAAGTTGTATTCTAAACTAGATGAGTTAATACAGCAGCACAAAACAACCCTTGTTTTTACAAATACGAGATCAGCAACTGAGCGCGTTGTGAATCATCTCAAGGAAAAATTTCCTGGAAGATATGAGGGTCTAATTGGAGCCCATCACTCATCAGTAAGCAAAGAAAAACGACTTTCAATAGAAGAACGCCTTAAGCAAGGCAAATTAAAAGCTGTTGTTTGTAGTACTTCTTTGGAGCTTGGTATCGACATTGGATACATAGATCTTGTTGTTCTTCTTGGTTCACCTAAGAGCATATCTCGAACTTTGCAAAGAATCGGCAGAAGTGGCCACAGATTGCACGATGTTATAAAAGGGCGTATTCTTGTACTAGATAGAGATGATTTAGTAGAATGCACCATTCTTGCAAAGTGTGCGAAGGAAAGAAAACTTGACAAAATAAGCATTCCAAAAAACTGTCTTGATGTACTCGCACAGCACATCTTTGGAATTGCCATTGAAGACCGAATACATGTGAATGAACTCTTTGAACTTGTTAGAAACAGTTACTGCTACAAGGACTTGGATAGAAAGGACTTTAACGATGTTATAAGTTATCTAGCTGGTGAGTACAGCAGCTTGGAAACAAGACATGTGTATGGCAAAATATGGTATGATAAAGAAACGGGTTACATTGGACGAAAGGGAAAAACAGCAAGAGTTATCTACATGACAAACATAGGTACGATTCCTGATGAGGCTAAAGTAAAGGTAAAGCTTGGTGATGTAACAATTGGTTACCTAGACGAAGCATTTCTAGAAAGGATGCATAAAGGCGATGTTTTTACACTTGGTGGGGAAAAATATATGTTCCTTTATTCTAGGGGCATGACAATTCAAGTCAAAAGTGCTGAAAAGATACCACCAACTATACCAAGTTGGATTTCAGAGATGTTACCATTGAGCTTTGACTCTGCACTTGAGATACAAAGGTTTCGCAAATTGATAGCTGAGAAGTTTGATTTTAAAAGAAATAAAGATGAAATAATAGATTTTATAAAAGACTATGTAAAATGTGATAACTTTCTTGCAGAGACCATATACAACTATTTTTATCAACAGTACAAATATGCAAAAATACCTCACACAAACCTTTTGCTCATAGAGCAGGTAAAAGATGATGAGGGCAATCATCTTGTATTTCATACGCTTTTTGGCAGAAGAGTAAACGATGCACTCAGCAGGGCACTGGCTTGGGTCATGTCCAAGCTAACAAGCGCAGATATAACGCTAAGCATAAATGACAATGGTTTTGTAATTAGCTCAAAGGGAAAGTTACCTCTGGAAAATAGTTGGAATGTATTTGTAAAAAGCGATCTTGAAATAACACTTAAACAAGCAATTGAAGATTCGGAGCTTCTAAAGCGAAGATTTAGACATTGTGCTACAAGAGCACTCATGATACTTAGGCAGTATAAAGGCTATGAAAAAAGTGTTGCAAAACAGCAGTCAAGTTCAAGTATGCTTTTAAATGCTGTAAAAAGGATTGACCCTGATTTTTGCATATTGCGCGAAGCAAGACGTGAGGTTATGCAAGACGCCATGGACATAGAAGGTGCAAAAAAAGTACTTGAGTGGATAAGAACTGGCACGATTAAGGTTGAAAAGATTGACTTGCCATATCCAAGTCCATTTGCATTTAATATATTTGCCATGGGTCGTTCAGATCTTGTAAAAATTGATAGCAGACTCGACTTTATAAGGCGTATGCATGAAAAGGTAATGCAAAAGATCTCTAGCTAGTTTTTTATTTAAATTTCAGATATGTCAAGGCTTATTTTGGTATGGATATTGGTAAGATTGCTGTGAATATTGTTGCGTAGTTTGTTGTTGGGTTGTGGTTGCAGATTTTGTGCTTTTCTTCAGAACTAAAAACAACACAAGAAGCAAAAGTGCTATGACTATTATAATAACTCCAACTGCAAACATATTCAATTCTTGTGACTCTATATATGCGCTTTGCTTTTCAGCTAGATCAAAGAGGTCTATGATAACTTTGTTTTCTCCTTCGATCTTGCCAACCTCAGCTTTGGTTACTTTTCCTGGCATCTCAACATTGTATGTTAGGTTTACGCCTGCTGAAGAATAGAGTGTTTTCATCATTTTTAAGTTTGAAGCTGAAAAGTTTGAGTCTGTTGACTTCAAAGATACCAAGATCGCTTTTGCATTATATTTGTAAGTTGTGTAGGGAATTCCTTGGATTATTTCAAAGTGAGGAGCGAAAGTTGGATTATCTTCAATGTTGAACTCCCCACTTATGATCATCTTTTTATCTTTTACTTCACATTTTGCATTTTTCCAGCCAGCTTCAGAAACCTTTTTATTAAACTCGTTGCACTGTGTTCTAATGTTAGTGTCAAGGTCTGCAGTGCTTTGACCATATGAAGCAGCAATTTGAGCAAATTGGGAGTAGTCATAGGTTAGTGTTATCTTCGAGTTTCCATCACTCATTATTTTGTGATCTATTGTTATGGTGACACACCCGCTTGTCAAAATTAGCAAAACAAGTCCAAAAATAAAAATTGCCTTCTTGAAATCAAAATTTTTGCTCGTAAACATAATATAAGTACCACATACACTACATGATAGCATATATATAAAATTTTCGTTTTTGGTTAAAGGTTAAATTGTATTTTGTGTTATTGACATATACAAATTTTGATGTATTAGTCTTAGATTTTTTTAGATAGCATTTAAAATAGTTATGTTTATTTTTTTATATATTGTTTTTTTCTTATTTTTAAGGTGGTCGGTATGGGTGATGAAAATGACGATGGGTATGCACATCATAATGGAAATGTATGGCTGCCCTTCAGAGCTCATTGCTCATACTTCCACAATAAAAAGAATTTTTGATGAAATCATAAGAGCAGGACAGCTCAACAGGATAAGCGAAGCTTATCATCAGTTTAAACCAGAAGGTGTTACTGCAATAGTGTTGCTTGAAGAGTCACATATTTCAGTGCATACTTGGCCTGAGTTTGGCTATGTTGCAATGGATATCTATACTTGTGGAAATACCACGAAAGCAGAAGCGGCAGCAGTTATTGCAAAAAAGCTTTTTAGACCAAAAAAGGTTTTAGAGAAAACCTTCTCTAGAGGTCTCGAGCACGAGACAACCATAAACACATAATTTTTTTGAATTTAAAATTAGTAAAAAAATTGAAAAACTTGGCTGAATTTTATGGACATAAAAACGGAACAATTTTTACCCATCGATGTAAACATTCAGATTGCGGATTTGGGCCTCTTTATAAAACCTGAAAAAACATTGGTAATTGCCGACTTACACCTTGGAATTGAGGAGATGTACAACAAACAAGGCATTATGATACCAAGAACAAACTTTGAAGATATAAAGCATCGTTTGAAGCATATTTTTGAGATTCTTAAGCCAAAACAGGTGGTAATTAATGGCGATCTTAAGCATGAATTTGGTGAGATAAGTAAACAAGAGTGGCGAGAGGTTCTCACAATGCTTGACTTCATTTCGGAACAAACAAAAGATGTGATTCTTGTAAAAGGAAATCATGACACAATACTTGGGCCTTTGGCCAATAGAAAAGGTTTGGATATATTGGAAGAATTTTACATAAAAAGACATAACTTGCTTATTTTACATGGCCATAAGCCAAGCGAAAGTGAAAAATTTAAAGAGGCCTCTTCTATGATAATTGCACACGAACATCCAGCAGTTTCAATAAGAGAGGCTGGACGTAGTGAGCTTTACAAATGTTTTCTAAAAGGAAAGTTATATGACAAAACACTCATTGTGATGCCAAGTATGAACTCTGTGGCTATAGGAAGCAACATATTAAGAGAAAAAATATTGAGCCCTTTTTTACAGCAAGATTTAAGCAGCTTTGAATGTTGGGCTGTTGAGGACAAACCATACTACTTTGGAAATTTGAAAAATTTGATGATACAGTAAATATGAAATGTTAAACAAGAAATAATTTGCCCCATATTGCTTTTTTATAGTTTCTCGAGAGTATTTTTTTAATAAGCATTAAAAATTGTTGGGGCTGTGGTGTAGTTTGGCTCAGCATACCAGCTTCGGGAATAAGAACCTCCTGCGGGTTCTTATGAAGTCCAGCATCCGTGAGAACCTAGCAAAGGTTCTTATGATCTACAGAACTTTAAAAGGAAAGTCTGTGTATAGTTAAAAGGTGGTTTCTTCTCGAATTAGCTGGCGACCTGGGTTCAAATCCCAGCAGCCCCATTACACCCTATTCCCCCCATTACAAAAGGTTTAAATATAAGTACTTAGTATTTATTTGTATTTGTTTCAAACCATAAGGCGGTGACAAAGGATGTCAAAACTTAAAAGAATTTCATATAATTTGGTTTTTGTTTTTATTTTGCTTGGTATTTTAATTCCATTTTCTGTTGCCCAGGGCGGTGGATCTTTTGAAATAAAAAATATCCACATAAGCGCTAAAGGAATATTAGTTAATGCAGATGATACTTTAGACATACACTCAAGCAGAATAATATCTGCATCATTTAGGGCAGTAATTCCTTACAACGAATCACAAGAAAAGCTTAAGACAGGAATACTTGTCTTTGATAAGTTAAAGTATATTTTAAAAGACATTGAAGCAACAAATAGTGCTTTTTCAGCAAATATATATGATAAAAACTTACTTGTAGGCAGCATCTCTTTGATTTACGTTGATACACCGGAAGCCATTGTGTGGGCTGGAAAAGCTTCCATTAAAGACAAAACCTACTACGCTTATTATCTTCAGTACAGCACTGTATTCAGGCCTGTTGAACAGGTAAAGAATGTTAAAGAATATTGTAGCAATAAAACAAATGCAGAAGAATGCAAAAAGGTCAACTATTGCGAGCAAAATCCAAACAGTGAGGATTGCAATGAGCTTTGGAAGGGTTACTGTTTGAACAATGTAAGTGACGTAAGATGTAAACAATATTTGAAGAAACTTTGCGAAGAGAACCCAGCTCTTGATTTCTGTGTAGTGCAGGTTAGTACAAACGTTGGTCCTTATGTTACTACAAGAATCCATGAAAGAGAAGGCATGCCAGAACGTGTTCAAGAATGCCTTAAGTGTAAAGACCAATGTGTACAGAAGTGTGCACCACAGACAAACTTGTCAGTAGGAGCTACAAAAACAACAGCACCATCAGGTGAAACTGGTCTATGCATGGAAGAATGCATAAAAACTTGCGTACCTTGTTACACTGTAAGTGGTGGTAGTGAAGAAACAGCAGGAAGAATTATAACTGAAGACTTTTGTGGAAAATGTCATGCTATTTGCACCAATAACAAAAAAATTTGCTACGAGCCATATGGTTGCATGCCTGTAGAGGATGCAAAGAAAAACAATTGCGCTATAATTGGTTCTTCAGATACCTATAATTGTTCTGCTGGCTTTGTGTGTGCAAAATGTCCTGGAACCATAATTCAAGTATGTCAGAACCAACAGCCACCGTTAGATCCAAACTTTTGTCCAAATGGTAAGATAGTTCCAAAATATGATGAAAAAGGCTGTGTGATAGGTTATGAGTGCTTAACGACACCATCTCAGCAATGCACTTGCCCAGCATTGTATGACCCAGTGTGCGGAAAAGATGGCAAAACTTATGGTAACTCGTGTGAAGCGAAATGCGCTGGCGTGGAAGTTGATTACAAAGGAAAGTGTGGAGAACCAAGCACGAAGTGTTCTTATCCATACAAGTGTATGACAAAAGAGGAGATTTACAAAAATGGTTGCACGATAGTTGAAGGTTATGACTGCCCGATAGCAAAAAGCATATGCGAAGATTCGCCATATGGCGGCAGATGTTATGATATATACTACTACTGTGCGAAATGCCCTGAAACACCAGTACAAACCCCTTTGCCTAGCCCTACACAAATCATAACCCCAAAGCCAACATCGCCAGGATACCCCATTCCAACAGTAACTGCAACTGCAGCTCCGGAGTGTAAGTATCTCTATTGGTTTGACAATCAAACTCGCACATGCGGATACAAGCAGTTCTGTGGACTCTATATGTATGAAGGACTTAAAACCTTTGCAACACTCAAAGAATGCGAAAAAGCACTTTGCTCACCATACCAGTGTGTTTCGAAAAGTACTGCTGAAAAAAATAATTGTGTACTAAAGGGAGAAGTTCCTTGCAGTTACACAAGTACTAATGAACCAAAATACTGCTATAGCTGTGGTTACATAATTCAAGGTGATTAAGTTGGCTAAAATAGAAAATAAAAGGAATGTGCTTTTGGTAATTGCTGCTGCTGTCATTGTTTTGGCTTTATTGGCAGTAATTTTGATCACAAGCCAGGGAAACAACAAACAACCAATACCAACAAATGGCACCAGCACAGATAGCGTAGGTACTACACCAACAAGAACACCATCGGGTGTAGGCTGCTACTGTATAACACTTTACGATCCAGTTTGCGGTGAAGATGGGAAAACATATAGCAATGAATGCTTTGCAAAATGCGCTGGTGTAAAGGTTGCTTATAAAGGTGAGTGTGGAGGTAAAACTACTTCGGCAGAAGAGGAAATGGGGAAAGAGCTAGAAGATTTACTTGAGGAAATGGAAAAAGCCGAGGGTACCACTGAAACAGAATTGCCAATACCACCAGCACCTTAGTAAAAACAAAAGGATTTATTTGATTCTATTTTTATTTTTTTATATTTTAATATTTTATTTTTATATCTATTGCATATTCTCGATTTTATTAATTTTTGGAAAGATGTAAAACAATAGAAATGGTTTTAAAAATACTTGCAATTTATTAAGCATAAGTGGTTGGGTGCACGGTAAAAGACTTCTAGAAATGACATCATCAAAAACTGCGGATGAATTCTGCACACCGATGCCTAAAGGATACAAAAAAGGGATGACAAAGTACTTAGTCATAACAGGTTCGGTGATGAGCGGCGTTGGTAAAGGGATGATAACAAGTTCTCTTTGCAAACTTTTTAAAAATCGAGGTATGAATGTAGAACCACTAAAGCTCGAGGCTTATTTTAATGTTGATGCTGGCACGCTTAATCCCTACAGACATGGAGAAGTTTTTGTTTTAGATGATGGCACAGAGACAGACATGGACCTTGGCTCCTATGAAAGATTTCTTGACAAGGACTTATCAAAGGACAATTTTATTACAAGCGGACTTATTTACAAGACAGTAATTGAAAAGGAAAGACGTGGCGAATATCTTGGAAGAGATGTACAGTTTATTCCTCATGTCACTGGAGAGATAAAAAATTTTGTTAGAAAACTTGCAGTCAAAAAGAAGCCTGACATAATAGTAATTGAAATTGGTGGTACGGTAGGCGACTTTGAAAATATGTTTGCTATTGAAGCTATGCGCGAGCTGATGTATGAAGAAGGAAAACAGAATGTGTGCTTTCTTAACGTAACTTATATAATTGAACCGCCAACCCTTGGAGAACAAAAGAGCAAAGCTGCACAACTTGGCATAAGGGGTTTACTCTCTTTGGGCATACAACCTGATTTAATCATATGCAGATCCCACAGCAAACTTTCTCCGAGAATAGCTGAAAAAATAAGTGTAAACAGCAACGTGCCAATAGACAAAGTACTTGGTATAGAGGATGTTCAAAAAATTTATGAACTTCCATTAATTCTTAGGAGGAGAGGAGCCGACCAAAAGATTTTGGAATCTTTAGGAGTAGATAAAAAGTTTAAGGCAAGAGACGCAGAGCTTATCAAATGGACCAAAAAGAACACACCTCCAAAAGATGCACCAACAACAAAAATAGTCATTGCTGGCAAATACATAAACGTAAAAGATGCGTATATTAGTGTAGTTAAAGCCTTAGAACATTGTGAAGGACCACTAAAAACAAAAGTAGGGATCAATTGGTTGGATGTGGTTGCGTTGGAAAATGGCGATATAAAGCCGGAAATACTCAAAAACTTTTCAGGTGTTGTTGTTCCTGGTGGCTTTGGAAAAAGAGGGGTTGAAGGTAAAATAATGGTTGCTGAATACTGTCTAAAAAATAAAATACCCTATCTTGGCTTGTGTCTTGGCTTTCAAGTGGCTGTAATAGCTTTTGCAAGAAGTTTTTGCGGCCTAAAGAAAGCAAACAGTACTGAGTTTGAACCTAAATGTCGTGAACCTATAATATCCCTTTTGCCAGAACAGACAAATATAACAGGCCTTGGAGCCTCGATGCGACTAGGTGGCCAAGACGTTGAATTAATTAAGGATACATTAGCATACGAAATGCACGGTAGGCAGCAGTTCATAAGAAGAAGGTTTAGACATAGATATGAACTTAACCCAGAGTACATAGAAACATTAACAAAGCAAGGGCTTGTATTTTCAGGCAAAGACCCAAAAAAACCCATAATGCAAATATTAGAACTTCCGTCACATCCATTTTTCATGGCCTCGCAATATCATCCAGAATTTACCTCAAGGCCACTCAAGCCAGATCCGTTGTTCCTAAACTTTGTTAAAGCCGCAATGGTGAGAAAATGCTAGCCGCGCTTAGAAAAAAAACAAAACCCTTGACATATTTTCTTGCAAGGCCTTTTGTCATGCTGGGGATACATCCAAACATAGTCTCGTTTTTGGCAATACCTTTGATTCTGATTGCAGCATATTTTATATATATGAAAAGTTATTTGATTGCTACTTTTTTTGTTTTGTTAGCCGTGATGATGGACTTCATTGACGGCGCTGTAGCAGAGCTTACAAAAAAGAAGAGCTACTTTGGAAATTACTTTGAAACAATGATTGACAAATATGTTGAAATGATTTTAATAGCATCATTCTCATTTCATTACCCAGTGTTAAGCTCTTTAGCTCTTGGCTTTTCTCTTATTTTAAGTTATGCTAAGCCCCGTGTTGCTCTTGTGATAATAACTGACAATAGGGATTGGCCCGGCATTGGAGAACATGCTGACAAATTTGTGATCATCCTATTATTTATGCTCCTGGCCTCTTTTGTACCTCACATATTTGGATTTGACGCGATTGAGATGATGCTTTGGGTGTTAATTATAGTCACATTCATTGGTGGCGTACAGAGGATAATTTATGCAAAAAAGCTTATTGAAGAAGCACAAAGAAAAGGAAAAATTTTACCGTATCTCAAAAAAGACGCAGGCCATGACGCTGTGGAATAGTTTTTCAAATAGAAAAGCACTTCTTGCCATAATAGTGATAAGCGCTTTTTTTGTACGTTTGTATAACCTTGAAAATGTGCCGAAAGGTTTCTACCTAGATGAAGCAAGCAATGGCTACAATGCATACAAGATTCTAACAACAGGCAAAGACGAGTGGGGAATCCCTACGCCATTATACTTTAAAGCATTTGGTGAGTACAAAAACCCTGTTTTTATATATAGCACAGTACCATCTATAGCAATTTTTGGCCTTAGTGTTTTTTCAGTTCGGCTTGTATCTGCAATATATGGCACTCTTGCGGTGATAGCAACATTTCTACTTGTAAGAAAGATGTTTGGAGAAAAAGAAGGGCTTATTGCTTCTTTGCTTCTTGCTTTTTCACCATGGCATCTTCTTTTTAGTAGAGTTGCATTTGAGGCAATAACAATGCCAACTTTATTTTTGTTTGGCCTTTTTTTCCTACTAAAAGCAAATGAAAAAAAGTTATTTGTTTTGCTTTCTGCAGTATGTTTTGCTCTTGCTATATATTCTTACAAGATTGCTTATGCTTTTGTGCCTTTTTTCCTTCTTGGCTTTTTTACAATTTACAGGAAAAAATTTTCTTTGGAAAAAGTCGTTATGTTTGTTTTATTTCTGTCGCTTTTCCTTTTACCGCTTTTCTTTGAATTTGCATTAAATGAAGAGCATCGCAATGCCATAAACCAAAAGAACACGCAGTTATCGATATTCAACCAAAAGTTTACAAAAGAGAAGGAATCGAAAGGCGTTTCGAGAGAGCAAGCAATCATTTGGCTTTATCTTGAAAACTATACGAGCTACTTTTCATTTGATTTCCTGTTCATAAAAGGCGATCGCCTGCCAAGGCATAGCGTGCCTGAAAAAGGACAGTTATACTTTTTCTATATTCCATTACTTGTTGTCGGAGCGACTATTTGCTTTTTTAGAAAAAATGAAGCAGACAAACTTACTCTCTTTTGGCTAATTTCTTGGCCTGTTGTAGCAGCCTTTGGTGCAGATTACTCGCCACATGCGCTTCGCTCAATAACAGCTATATCCATATTTGAGATTATTTGCGCTTTAGCGTTTGTTAAAATTTTTTGGAAGCATCACCCGAGTGATGACAAAAAAATCAGGACTTCTTTGCTTTTTTTAGCATTTTGCATATTTGCATGTTGGGAAATTGTTTCTTTCATTTATTCATACTTTTATGAATATCCAGATAAGGCCGGTTTTTATTTCAACTGCGGTTATGAAGAAGCTTTTAAGTTCACTGAACAAGAAAAGCAAGCGTATAAGAAGGTTTACATAGAACCCGAAGTCCTTAGCTATGATGCTCACATACTAGCTCTTTTTTTCCTCAAGCTAGACTCTGAAAAGTTTCATTATGATAGAGAACTTGGCAAAGGATATGAAATACTGAATACAGAAAACTTAGAAAGGCCCTCGCTTGTTGTTTCATTTTATCCTGCAAAAATTGGTTTGCCATTGATGACTGTAAGATGCTCCAGCTTAGCGGTTTTGGAGATAAGCGAGTTTAGATAAAAGCTTAGAGAATAGGTTTTTATTCTTTTTATTGTATTATATTGCTCTATGATAAGTTACTCTGAATTCCAAAAAGTCGAGCTCAAAGTTGCAAATATCTTAAATGTGGAAGATATTCCTGGCAAAGACAAGCTATATAAGCTAACAATTGATCTTGGAACAGAAAAAAAGACCATAGTGGCAGGAGTTAAGGAGTTCTATAAAAAAGAGGATCTTAAAGGCAAAAACATAGTAATTGTTGCAAATTTAGAACCCAGAACAATTGCTGGAATAAAAAGTGAAGGAATGCTTTTAGCTGCGAAAAACAAAGAAGGCGGTTACTCTTTAGTGGAGATAGACAAAAAAGTTGCACCCGGCACTAGACTGGAGTAAATATTGCAGTAAGCAACACAAATTTTAACATTTAAAGCATATGAGCTATGAGTGCCAATGAAACAAAGGTTCCAATGCTCGAAGCTATGTTTACTGCAGACACAACAACAAGTATGTGGGTAAATCTGTTTCTGTTTATATCCCTTATGGATTCTATTTTTGGAATATTTTCCATATCTTCCACAAGTGGTGGTCTTGCCTTTGCTTCAACAAAACCTGCAAACCATCCCGAGGCTAAAGCGGGGTGAAGAGTTGTTATAGGCGCAACAAGGAATGCTGTTACCACACTTTGCCAATGTGCTCTAACAAGCAAAGCTCCAAGCGCCGAAAAAGAGCCGTTGACAAGAAACCAAATAAGAAAAGCGCTTATCAAAAACTGCGGGCCTTTTAAATAGAAACCAAAAAGTAACAAAAGAACAAAAATAACTAAAATCATAGAGCCTAAAACTAAGCTGTAATCTCTTTTTCTTGGTACCTGCTTGAGCTTATTTAGGTCAATTTTTTTGTTCAAATTGTCAGTTATTCCCTTTAAGTGTCCAGCACCAACTACAGCCACTATCTTTTTTGCTTTTATTTGTGAAATAGAAGCTGCTATATACTGGTCTCTTTCATCTATGATTACTTTCTTTATAGAGGGAAACTTAGCAGAAAGCTCCCTTACTAAGGCAGTTATAATATCTTCCCTTTTGAGCTCTTCAATTTGTTCTGGAGTTAGTGTCTCACCAAAACCGAAAAAGTACATCACCAATTCGGAAAAAAGCTTTATTTTTTCGATAAAACCCATGGCAGCGAAGGTTCTTTTCATTGTTATTTCTATATCACGGTCTACAAAAACTACCGGAATGTTTTTTTCTTTAGCCAATTTTGCAGCCTCTAGCATTTCACTACCTGGCTTTATTCCTAGTTCTTGGCCAATTCTTCTCTGCATGCTTGACAATAGTATATTGAAGAGAAGCAGGTGGGTCTTTCCTTTCCTTATAACTGAAAATACATCAGTCTTTTTCCATTTTTGTTCCTCGGAAAGCTGTAAGAACCTAGAGCGATCTAACTCAATGGCAACACAGGCTGGTTTTTCTTCAGTAATGATCTTTCTTACCTCATCTATGCTCTGCCTGCTTACATGGGCTGTACCAACAAGGATTATTTCTTTGTCTTTTAATCTAACTCTGGTCACAACCATTCTACTCACGTTTTAAAAAAAACCAAGCTTCGCAAGTTGGGTATATATATGCACCCTTATTGGGCTTAACCTCCCAAAGTATTTACAATCTGCTTTCAATATCTTTTTTCTAGCTTCCTCAATAGAATTTGCGTCTAAGATAAGGTATGCATTTCCAAGCTCGCAAAGAAAATGGGCATCCGTACCTACAGTGAATGCCAGTTTGTTTTCATTCGCAAAACTTTTTGCTTTTTCATTAAAAAAGTTGAAAATGCACCTACTGTTGAAGATTTCTATGGCGTGAACGCTTTTTTTTATTTCATTGAGCATCCAAAAGCCTTTAAAAAGTGGTTTTCTTGTGATATCAAAAGGATGCGATATAGAAATCAACGCATCTTGGGACTTTAGGCGATCGATTACTTCAAAGATATTGCCAGCTTTAACTTCTTCATTCATAAACAAAGCTAACAACTCACCAACAAGCCTGTTGTTTTGGTAAACTTTTATTTCCTCACCTTTTATATAAGGCAGGTTATATTTTTTTGAAAGTTTATTTGCTTCCTTCCAAGGCGCTGTAGAGTTATGTTCGGTGATTGCTGGTACTATGTTTTTCTTGCTGTAGAAGTTGAATATTGTTTTTAGTTTAAGGTTGGCGTGGTTACAATAATGTGTATGTACGTGAGCATCAATAAGCAAAAACTCACCTAGCGATATCACACACTATGCATTCTTCGTTAGCTTTTTTTATCTCTGCCGGTGAGATTTCAAGAGTTCGATTCTCACCCACAAGTATGTAAAGCTTCTTCTTTTTTGCAGCACGTATGTCTAACAGAACAATAACACCATAAATTGATATAGCTGGTAAATAACCCTTTTGGTAACCCGTAATATAATAAGTTTCTTTAGCATTAGCTTCTTTAGTTTCTGCAATTGGCAGAATATTCTTTACCTTTTCCATAGAAATTTCTGTGTTTTTTAAGTGAACCACTAGAAAAGGTTTTAGAGCAGTTGGCTCACGCAAAAGCAAAACGCATTTTGCTGAGCTGCTGTTGAATATGGCCTTTTCTATTATTGTGGCCTTTAATTTGTTGACTTCTATAAAATCTTCTAACATGTTAACCCTAATTAAAAAAGTTAATGTTTAAACTTATAAAACATATTGTCTTAGTATGCTATAAATTGTTAAAGTCCTGCTTGTTTTCTTAAGTCATCTGCAAGATCTAAGCGTTCCCATGTGAACTCTGGTTCAGTCCTACCAAAGTGCCCATAACATGCAGTTTTTGAATATATAGGTCGTAAAAGTTTTAGAGATTCTATGATACCGCTTGGGCTTAAGTCGAAATTTTTAGTTATTATTTTTTGCAATTTGCTTTGTGGAATCTTGGAAGTGCCAAACGTATCTATAAAGAGAGCTGTTGGTTTGTGGGAGCCTATTGCATATGCTATCTGCAATTCACATTTGTCAGCAATACCTGCTGCAACTACATTCTTTGCAATATATCTTGCCATGTAAGCTGCACTTCTGTCAACCTTTGTGGGGTCTTTTCCAGAAAAAGCGCCACCGCCATGTTTGCTCATTCCACCGTAACTGTCAGCTATAATCTTTCTGCCTGTGCACCCAACATCTGCTACAGGTCCACCTATAACAAATCTGCCTGTGTTATTGATATAGTAGGCTGTTTTTTTATCAATGTAATCACCACAAACAGGTTCTATTACCTCTTTTTTAATATCCTCACGTAGTTTTGCGAGACTAACGTCTGGATCGTGCTGTGCTGCAACCACTACAGAATCTATGCGTTTTACTTTTGGCCCATCATATTCTACTGTGACTTGTGTCTTTCCATCAGGTCTCAGATAAGTCAGTATTTTCTTCTTGCGAACCTCCGCTAACCTCATTGCAAGTTTATGTGCAAACATAATTGCTGAGGGCATTAGTTCTGTTGTTTCGTTTGTGGCATAACCACACATCATACCTTGGTCGCCGGCACCGAAGCCTTTGCCTTTCTTTGCGTTTACACCTATTGCAATATCTGGACTTTGTTCATGAATGCTAGAAAGAACTCCAACTGTCTTATACTCAAACCCATATTCGACTTTAGTGTAACCAATTCTTTCTAGCACAGATCTTACAATTTTACCAACATCATAGCGAGCCTTTGTTGTAATTTCACCGCTTACAATTATGAAGCCCATTCCCGCCATTGTTTCACAGGCTACTCTAGAATATTTATCCTGGCTTATAATCTCATCTAGCACAGCATCTGATATTTGGTCACATATCTTGTCAGGATGCCCTTCAGTCATAGACTCGGAAGTAAACAGATAATGGCCAGTTGGCACAGAAATCACCTCACAAATAAAGCCTAGTTTAGCAGTATTTTTCTCAAAACATTACCACATAACTAATTTTGTTATTATTTTTGTTATTATTATTCTCTTTCTTATATATCTTTTTAATAATATTTGTAAATTTGTAAAATCGATTTTTAACAGGCTTTTATTTTGCTTTTTTCGGTTTTTGCAATAGAAAGAAGGCCATAACCAAAAAAACAGATTCTTTATCCTAAAGCGAAAGGTTTATATATTAAAACCACACATATATTAATGTGAACTAGTTAATTTTAGAGGGGGCGTTATGAAGGGGGTAAAAGCAATATTCATATTGTTTTTGTTTTGTCTAGCTAATGCAACATTTTCACAAATATCAGGGCCTGAAAATATTTTTATAAATGTGCCAATAAAGACACAAATGTATGAAATTTACAATGCTTCTTCTGAGGTTAAAGATATCCAATTGAGTGTTTATTGCCCAGCAGAGATTAAGTGCGAAGTTGTAGAAGTGCCAAAATCTGTTCAACCTTCGCAGAAGGCATCTTTTACCATTTCTTTTATGCCATCTGACGCTGCAATAAGAAACACATATGTAGCAACTTTGGTTGGATCACTTGGCAATGAAAGGGTCTATAAGAAAATCGAGGTTACGGTTGGTATTCCAAAAATTGTGGGCCAAGCAACAAGCGAAGATAATAAGATGGAAGAAATACAGCAGCCTGGAGAACAAGAAAGCGTTACAGCAACAACAATGGCAACTGCGCAACAAACAGTTATAATGA
>JAWANJ010000002.1:0-61598 GCA_038895395.1 Candidatus Iainarchaeum sp. | reverse complement strand
CTCACAACTTAAAAAAGCGACTCTTTCAATATTGAAGTTTGTGAAAACATCCACGCACGAACAGATTTGCCCGACTTGATTTTTGAAATGGCACTCAACAGCCGCCTGACCAAACTTCGCAACAAATACGGCGGCTTCGGGTATTTATACAGTGATTTAGGTTTTTTTTTTCTGCAAAAAATCATAGAAACCATTACGGGCTATACGCTTGATGTGTATCTGCAAAACAATCTTTTTGATAGGCTTGGTTTGCAAAACATTGGATACAACCCACTGCGCAAAGCAGACTGTAATCTGATTGCTCCCAGTGAATACGATTTGCAGTACCGAAAACAGATTGTCAGGGGATATGTTCATGACCCCATGGCTTCGCTTCAAGGAGGTGTTGGAGGGCATGCAGGGCTTTTTTCAAATGCGCTCGATATAGCTACCATTCTGCAAATGAACCTACAAGGCGGAAAATACGGAGGAGAAGATTTTTTTTCACAAGCCACTATGCAAAAGTTTAACTCGCGCCCAAACG
The DNA here is from genome assembly GCA_038895395.1 of Candidatus Iainarchaeum sp. GTDB lineage: Archaea > Iainarchaeota > Iainarchaeia > Iainarchaeales > DTGL01 > DTGL01. The sequence continues at coordinate 61,075 of JAWANJ010000002.1, read as the reverse complement.
CCAAGTACGACAACCGAAGGGGTATAGGTTGGGATAAGCCGCTCATGAAACCTCAATCAGGCGATGGCCCAACCTCAGATTATTGCCCTCAAAGTGTGTTTGGACATACAGGATTCACAGGCACCTGTGCGTGGGCTGACCCTGATAACAATTTGGTGTATGTTTTTCTCTCAAACCGTACCTTCCCAACTGCAGAAAATCGAAAGCTTTCGCGGGAGGGATTTAGAACTTTGATACAAGAGATTAAAGTTGAGTCTGGTGTACTTAAGGTTACGCCACCCAGCATAGACATTGAGCTTCAACCCAACGCAAGAGAAGAAGCAGATATAACCCTTAACTTGGAAAATGTAGCACCTTTTTCTCTTTATATAAAAGATATCAGCTTTTCAGGTCTTGAAGATCTTGTATCAATAAGTGGTAGCACTTTGGCTGTTGGAAAGGAGATTAAACCAACATCAAATACCTCTATAAAACTAAAGGCAAAACTCACTGAGAAAGGTAGAGAAATAGAAAATATACAAGAACTAGCGGGTTCAATAACAATAAGTGTGGATAACAACCAGCTTGCAAAGGATTGGGCTGTTTCAGTAGAACTAAAAATAAGAATAACTCTTGAAGGTGCACTTGATACCACCGCATGTATTTTGATTGAACCAAAATCTTGGGAAATAAAAAGTTATGGGGAACAAAAGAAGCTTGTGCTAACAGTAAAAAATAACTGTACTGTTCAAGGAATGCCAGTAGAACTCAAAGATTTTAGTGTGAGGATAAGATGGCTTGGCGAAAGTCCAGTCGGAACTTTTGAGGTAAGCAGTGAAGAACTCGAACTAACTGAAATTTTGCCTCAATGGACATTGCTTAGCGAATCATTTTCAAAGAACGCGGAGCAGGAACTCATCTTGTTTTTTAGGCCTAATGATCAAATTACTAGTGCAAGTGTACAACCAAGAATTGAATTTTCTGCAACTCATTACTCAGAAAAGGGCGTTGAGATTCCAAAAGCAACTTTAAGCACGAGCATAACAATAAACAATCTTTTGAAGTGTGTGCACGTTGTGAGAGCAACTGATATAGAACTAAAAAGTTGTGGCTTTGACACTGGGTGGGGTCTAAACAGCAAATACTTTGATAGAGATCCTTATGATGTTACACAACAGCAACAAACACAGCAAAACCTTATTTGGCCAACAGCGCAGTATGTTCCCCCATGGCAAACTTCACAACCAGGGCAAAGCACACAATGGAAATGCCAATCGGAAACTGCAGAAATAATTGTTGACAACACATGTCTCCAAGACATAGATATAACTATACAGTTTGATTCCGGTTTATTGGTCAAACCATCGAGCAAAAAAGTTGGGTCTGGCTCATCAGCTAGTTTCATAATTGAGCCATCAACAAGCAAAGGAAAGTTTAACGTAAAGATGCTTGCAAAGTTTTCATCATCAAGCAAGAGGGCTGAAGAAATAGATAGCTTTTCTGTCAAAGTTGTAAGAAGAGACGAAATCCAAGAGGAATGTTTACCTACGATAGAACCAACTGTGCTAAAAGCAAACTTTTTGGGGTGGCAGAAAACAGTAGCAAGGATCTACAATAAATGTTACCATCTTGGCTATGTACTAAAACATTTAACATTAAATAATATTCATTGCTATTCACCAGCAACAGGAGGCACATCGCTTGAAGGGCCATGCCCTATGATAAAAAACATTGTAATGGGAAAAAATGAGGTGCAAAAAGTTTCGGATAAAGAAGAGTGGCAAATAATGGAAATATATCTGTGGTTTGATCCAGAGATCAAAAAAACAGCACCAATCAGCTTTGAAGGTTCGGTAGAAGAAATTGTTGGAAACATAAGGTTTATAGCAACTGAACAGTATCTTGCTGCTGTTTCTCCAGGCATCATAGCTGTGCCAATGTATGTACCATACCTCGGAGATAAATACTTCCCTGTTGGTGTGACATTTGAAAATCCATTGGCATGGCTTGGTCTTATTGGCAGCTTATTAAACAAAGGCTCCAAGAATCTTGAACCAGCACAGTGTATAAACCCCAACGCTCTCATTGTACCAGATGTGCTAACTGATAGTCACTTCATAGATGACATGTTTGTTTGGAATGAAAACCCACCTGTGACTGAGCTTGTGCTGCCTTACGCAAGATCCAACGAAGAGGTTGATCCTTCAAGTGATTCAAATGCTAGAGCTTTTTGTGGTAAAGACGACTATATAGCTAGTATTGGTTTATCTTCATGGGAAGATCCAAAGTCGGGTGTAAAGCTTTATTTCGAACTTACGCATAACAGGCATCATATTGTAATGAAAGTTGACAGAAGTAAAATGATAACTGAGTGTGCAAAGATAAACATAGACCTACCAATAAAAGTAACCAGGGTTTATTACAAGAAAGGTACTCAAGATGCAAAGCTAAAAGTAGTGGTAAATGCTTTGAACAGGGGTGTTTCACAGTTATCTGAAGGTTGTGAAAATAGAGCTGCAAAAATAGATGTTATGCCAAGTTGGGGTATGCTTAAGCCATGCAACAGTCAGGAAAGTTACTCTGTATATGGATTTGACAGATTGCTGTTTACATGGCGACCTGATGAGATAACAAGTAGAAAGTGTGAACCTGAACCATCGGGAGAGGGGTACTTCTGTGATGGAGCGCAATTTATAATGCAAATTGCATCAAAAATAAGAAAAATAAATCAAAAGATTGAAGAGATAAACAAGAGTGCTCCGGCAGAGTATTTAAGTGTAATTTCAATCATAGGCCAAGACCAAGAATTAATGCGTGAGATAAACTCCCAGGAAGGAAAACTTTACAAACTCTCAAAGGCACAGATTGTTGTGAGAGATGATTTTTCAAATAAGCCGATTCTTTTGTTTGTTACAAAAGAAGGTACTATTCTTGGGCAGCCACCTGTACCACTGGAAAAGTGTAATGTAGCACAAATTGAAGCTACTTTGAACAGTATTATAAAAGCTCCACAAAATGAGTTGGCTGCATTAGACTCCATGAAAATGTCTCATGCCCAGTTTGATAGCATACTAGCGCAATGCTATGCAAACGATATAAAGATAGAAAATGCACTGGCTATTGTTTCTAAAGATATTGACTATAGCGCCAATGCTCAATTAATTTGGAGTAAACTTAAACAGGTAGCGGACGAGGTTAAACTACCAAGACAAAGTGTTTATGTTATAACCTTTGCTGAGTATATTAGCCTGTATGAACAGCTTTCAATTGGAGTAAGAAACAACATCATGTTTGGTGACAGGAATTTACCAATAACAGCAACCATAGGTCAAGTAACCATTACAGCAAAAGAACAGGAATGGACCCTATTTTTATCTGAATTTGCAAATAGGACTGTATTTATGCTTGCAGTAATTAACAAACCAGGTCTTTCTGGGGCGATGGAAGAATACATAAGGGTTAGAGCACTTGATGTGTTAAGCACACCTAGTGAAGAATCACTCATAGCTAAGGCAGAGAGCTATCTTAAGGCTGATAATCTGAGTAGAGCTTTAATAGAAGATCTAGATAAAGGAAATGAAACACTTAAGCAAATAGGCCTTAATGTAGATCAGCTTGAGTTCAAGCGCTATGAAGATGCTAACTTTTCAGAAGAAATGGTACAAAAAAGCACGGAATGTAGTATTGCTTCCGGCAGATATGCTTACAGAATTGAACCTAAAATAGCAATAGACTTTGCAGGCAGACCTCCTAAAATTATTGTATCAAAGTATATTGTAAAGCTGGCCCTAGTAGAATCTCTAGAAGCTATAGACAAGCGCTTAAAAACAAAGTTTTCTGAAAATCCATTAATGTATATGTCATTCGATGGCGAGATAGGCAAAGAAAGTACTGGTGCAAATTATGGCTTGGGGTTAACACTTGCTGGTGCCGTACCTTCAGAGCTTTTATACAATGAACATGGTGAGCGCATCTATCCAAGAAAGCCGGGCATTGGTACAATTACACTCAATTATAATAGCAGATTTGAGAAAAGTCGCACCGGCACTGTTTTGAATATAGATCTTAAGTCTAGAAAAATTGAATATGTGCCAAGCTACCCGGTGCTTTTAAGGATAATTTCACCAACTGAGGGCCAAAATGTGATTTACTACAAACTAAGTGATGACAAATATTATGGAGATATAAAAGAGTTATTTGTATGGCACAAAGTTGGTTCTTTAGTGCCCAATGAGCAAGGAGCGGGCTCTGAAGGCGAAGAAAAAGTTCAGTTTAGTGTTGACAGATTTGGCTTACAAAAACCAGATAGCTTTTGCAGTGGCTGGTCACAAAGCATTGAAGCATCAAAGCTAATATTAGGACAAGGTTTATGGGTTTCTGTAAGCTATGTACCTGCAAAAGCAGCTGATGAATACTTAAAACTTGAGGTTCTTTGTGCCAAAAACCCAATAGTTTTGAGCACTTTAACATATGAAGGTCAAGAGTATAGCACACCGGAAACGCGTGGAATTGAAGGCGGCGCTGTGAGGATCATAGAAGCAATAAGACAACCATCACTTAAGGAGTACATTGAAAGAATAGCTTCAGGGGAGATATGTATAGATAACATAAATAGAGCTCAACTTAGGTTAAGATGGAATCCAACTTTGTTTGGGCAGTAAACTGGACAACAAATCTGGGCAGCAAATGGATATTAGATAAATAAAAAGCAAAATAATATAATAAACAAAAAATATATTAAAGTTAAAAACATTAAATTTGATGATAATATGGGCGTAATAAGTGCATTGCGTGAACTTTATTTGCATCTTGAGGACAGATACTACGAAATTATAGACAGGATTAGCACAAAGATACCTATAAATAAGATAACTGACGCTATTGATAAGGTATTTCCCTCATTCCTTTTGCTAATAATATTGGCACTAGTATTAATAGCAGCGTTAGTAATTTTCTTTCTGCCAATAAGTGTATTCAAAAAAGATGTTTACGTTAACGTGTTTGTTCAGTATCAAGACAGGTTTGGTGCAAAAAGGCCTTTAGAAGGGGCAAATGTTGAAATGCTCTTGGGTGAAAAGGTTTATAGGAGTGCCACTAATACTGCTGGGACTCTATCAGAAGCGATTGCTGTTAAAAAGGGTGACTCAATAACTTTGCGTGTTTCTAAAGAAGGATTCAAGCCGAATCCCATTGAAAAAAGTGTTTTAATTGAAGAAGATGAAAATGTAGTTATTAACTTTTTACTTACCGAAATTATCCGTACGCAAACAGTAAGCTTTAGGATTTTAGACGAAAACAATAAAGAGCCCATCGTCCAAAGGATTTCGCTTTCTTTTGAGTGCTCTAACAAAAAAGCAAATCCGCCCGCAGATGCTGAGAAATATACAACACACGGTGGGGAAGTACAAATAGATGATGTTGAAATTGACTGCCTTCCACTGATTGTAACTTTAAGCACCAGAGGCTATGAAGCTAAAGAAGGTGTTCGCGTTACAGATGGGTCGACTATTTTACTAAAAAAGATTGTTGAGATGAAACCCCCAGAACAAAAAGGAAAAATAATAGTAAATGTAACATTCAAAGGTCAGGCACCATCTGAAAACATCATAGTTGACCTTGAAAAAGACACTGGTGCAACACCTGTTTTCGTTGAATCTGGAGTTACGAGTGGTGGTCAAGTATTATTTGAGGTTTTGCCCGGAAGTTATAGGGTTAAAACAAAAGCCACTACTACGTATACATCTGCTGAATCTCAGTTTATAACTATTGGAGCTAACGAATATAGAACTGTTAGCCTAGAGCTTACACCAAGGTATATTGGAAGTATAAAAATCCAAGTAGTTGATAAAACAACCTCAAAACCACTCGAAGGAGCAAAGGCAACGCTTTTTGTAGGTAACAAACAATATGCTTCTGCTGACACTAATTCAGAAGGCAGGGTTGATTTTCACCTTTGTGAAGATATAAACTTCTTATTAGTGATAAATCACCCAGACTATTGCGTGCATAGGCTTACTGATGTGAGAAAATCAGAGGGCATCATAAAATTAGAACTACAGCCTTATGCGAATGACTGTGGGGGCTTAGTTATTGTGAAAGTAGTTGATTCTCAGGGCATATCAATACCAAACGCAAAGGTAGCTGCCTATGACAGTAATGGAAATGCTCTTGGGTTAAAGGAAATGATTACTGATATGAATGGAAGAGCAGAATTTAAAGGTTTGTACGCTGGAAAATACAAATTCTTTGCTTATAAAGGATTTGGTAGCAACTGGAGCGATGTAATTGAGTTTATACCTAGGCTTGGCATTGAACAAGAAGCAATTATTGTGCTTGATATACCAAAAGCAACTTTAAAGCTAAAGGTAACAAACACTGATGACGAAGCTCTACCTTTTAGTGATGTTATAGTAAAAGACGCTTACACGGATAAGGTTATAAAAGGTCCATTAAAGGTAGAAAAAATAAGTGGTGAACTTGATATAAACATAGATGCGGGCCTTTCATTTTATCTTTTTGTTAGTCACCCAGAGTATGCTACTTACATAAGCCAGAGGATTGTGCTTGCGCCAAATGAACAAAGGAGCATGAACATAAGGCTTGAAGCTGAAAGGATTAGTGGTGAAATAAAGATCGAGTTTTTAGGTCTTTTCAAGGACGAAAAGAATGTAATGGTTTTGGCTGCAGGCAAAGAATATATTGCAAAGTTTAAAATTTCTGTACCCAGGTCTGCTCAATATGACCGCTTTGGTGCTCACGTAAGGGTAGGTAAATATAACATTATGGAAAAAGACTTTATTTTCATAAAGGAGGTCTATGCAGGTGGAAACCCAAAAATGATAAGAGGAACTTCTTATAATCCAGAAGAAGGCACGACATATGACCTTGCCTCTTTAAGTGCAGAAAGCTCTAAGTGGATAAACCTTGAGTGGAGCAAGCAAAGCGATGGAATAATATATGTATATGTTAAAGTAAAGGTCAAAGAGTCGGCAGCTGCTGAAGAGCTTAGCATTATGTGGCGTGCGTGGGGTTTAAGAAAAGGTATTTTGGTTAGGGATCCAGAAGACATAACTCTTGGAAATGCTTTAAGTGATAGGGAGCTGTATGCAAAAACCTATGAGCGTGTCTATAGCGTAGGTGAAGAGAGGTTATGCACAGAAAAGTGGTGTACTGTCTTTAAAGCTTTAGACATTGAAGAAAATGTTGCTGTTTATATAGATAGAAGCTATAGTGCCAAAGTTGGAAAACAATATAGGTTAATATTCAGTATTACAAACAATAGCAAATTTGAGACTGACAGCTACAGCAAGGTAAAGCTTAAGATATTCAACAGTGAAAAGAACATTGTTTTTAGCAATTATGAAATCTATGGCGAAACAGTTGTGAAAGGAACTGCAAATGCAAGTGAGACATCTTATATAGAGATTGGTGACGTTAAACCAAACACTGAGATTCACGGCTATATAAACTTTTCACCAACCACTGGAAAGTTTGGAGGTATAACCATTAGGTTACATGATCCAACAAGGTTTGCACACGTATTTGAAGAAACAATCTTTGTTGATATAATTGCAGCCAAGAGCTTCATTATAGACTTTAAAGTTGGAGATACTTTCCAATCTGAAGCGCCAATACTAACCAGTGGTGTAGAAAATAAAATAATAGCAAGGATAAGAGACAAGCAAACAAACTTGGAAGTTTCAGATGTTTTGGTTAAAATAAAGGATCCAAATGGCAACACAATGCTTCAAACAACTACAACCTCTTTGGGCTTGGCTGAAGTCAAGCTACCAGCATTGATGCCTGGAGAAAAATTAGTACTAACTGCAGAGAAGCCAGATTACGAGGAAGCTAAGAAGGAAATATTTGCTGATGGTAATGTGCTTGGCATAGAGCCATCTGAAATAGGCCTGCAATTAAATGTTGTTTCTAAGACTGAAGATAGTGCCGTAGTAAGATTAGTAAATAAGACTGCAATGCCACTGAAGGTTTATGGAATTAAGCTTTCTGGAGACTTTTATGGAGCAATTGATGAAAGAAAAGTAAGGGACTGGCTTGTAGGCGAATATGTTGGTAAAGAAATAAAGCCACATGACAAACTTGACATTGCTCTTAAGGTATCCTTGAGCGATTTTGGAAAAACTTTGACACAGGCCAAAACCTTAGAAGGTATCTTGACAGCAAGCGTTTCTTCGGTAAAGGCCTTTGGACATGTTTGGAACTCTGAAACAAAGGTCAAAATTTCAATAGGTCTTGGTGGTGAAGTTGAAGATCCGTCATGTTTAGTGGTTAGCATAAAGGAGTGGAAAACAAAGACAAAAAGCAATGAAGTGAGCACTGACTTTTCAGTTAAGAACAATTGTACAGTTGACGGCAAGCCAATAGATCTTAAAAACCTAAGCGCAAGGATAGAGTGGCAGAGCAATCGTGTTGGAGATTACTATGTAAGCATTGGCGATGTCGCATTAGAGCTTAGCGGTTCTTATCCAAAAATTATTAAAGGCACATTTGGCGCAGAGGAAGAAATTTCAGCACTTTTGAAATTCTTACCAGATGCTGGCATTACAGGAACAGCAAAAGCAAAGGTGATCATCACTGGAGAACATTATACAAATGCAGGCAAGCAAGTCCTAAGCGCGAGCATAGATACTGAAATAGAAATAATAAGCTTGGAAGACTGCATAAGATTTGACAAAACATTAGTTAGAATTGTTGATTACAACGAAGCAACAATAAAAATCGAAACTAAAGAATGTAAAGTACCCATTGATTTCATGCTTGATACAAAGATTGCAGTATCAGAAAAAGAATTTACCATGAAACCAGATGACTCAAAAGAAATAATTGTAATGCCGTCTCAACAAGACATACCGGGACAATATCCTATTTATGTTATGGTCAAAAGTATGGGTGAAAGTCAATACTCTTTTAAGAAGCTAATAAGGGTTATCATAGAGCCGGATGGTTGCTTAAGACTGAATCGATATGAGTTTGATATATATGACGACGAAAATAATCCATATGATGGATTTGATACAGCATTGCTCATAAATGACTGCTATAAAAGGACAGAAACAATTACGATAAGCTATGATGAACGTGATTGGTGGGAAGCGATAAAAACAGGCGCTATCTGGGGGCTTGTTGGTTTTGTTTATGGGGGCGTAAGATCACTTGCTGCTGGCAAAACATTCTTTGGCACACCCATCCCTTCAAATGTTTGCAACAAGGCTGGATACAAATATTGTGGTACCAAAAATCTTTGTAAAGATGAGAAGATAGTAGTAGTTGACAATATAACTTGCTGTGCTTCAGAGTGCATAACAGAAGAAGCTCGTTTGGATAAAGAATGGTGTAAAAAGAAGGGTTACACTTACTGCGGGCCTGGAAACTGTGATTTAAGTCAAGGCAAAGAGGTTGTAGTTGAAGGGGTTGTATGCTGCACTGGTAAGTGCAAAGACACGAAAATTGAAACCCCTGAAAAGGTCTGCACATCTGCTGGAAAATATTTTTGTAAAGAAGATGAGTTATGCCCTGATGCTGCCTATGCAGTAGTTGGTAATGTTACTTGTTGTAGCAAACAGTGTGTAAAAGAGAGCACAAAACCACCCACTGGCACCACAAGGCCCACTGTTACAACATCTCCAATTGTAACATCGCCTGCAACAGATGAAGAAATGTGCAAAACATACTACTTGAATTCAAGAAGGATACAGTCTTATGAGGAGTGCTATCCAGATTGCACATTTTCGATGCAAACAGCCGAAAGGTTTGTGCTATGCTGCAAAAACGATTGTGCTGGACCAGAACAGCCGACAACTGGAAGTGGCCTTATTTCAGCTGTTGGACCAAAAATCCCAGGTTGTTACAGTACTGAGATTGAATGCGCTGCGAAAGCTTGGAATAACCCCACGATTTCAACAGGCGGATGCGATTGCTATGCTGCAATAACCTGCATATATGATGAGTTTGGTAAATGCTACAGATTTGGATATTGTAATAATAGCAGATGTGGATCTTCTGGCGCTATGTCTGGAGAAGAATGTATTGTTGAAGGATACTATTGCGAGGATGACAAGCTTTATTGGAAAGACAGTTGTGGTAAAAGAGGCATTTTTATGGATTGTGGCGCAACTGGTGCAAAGTGCTACAATGGCCAGTGTGTTAGTGCTGATATAGCACCTAGCAGCAATTTGTGCTTCGGATGCTATGATACACTAGCCAAATGTCAAAAAGCTTATGGCTCAGGTTTGAGCAAGGTTTGTGATTGCGAACTTGCGGTTACATGTGAATATGATGTAGAGTGTTCAAAAAGTGGGCCTTGCTACAAGTTTAAGAGTTGCAACAATAGCTTTTGCAATCTAAGTAGTGCTGGAAAAACAAGCACGGTTGTAAGCACAAAATTGAAACCCAACCAAACTGTTATGGTAACCTCAGCACCTGTCGGGTTCTTTTCATTAGAAAGTATAGGAAGTCTTTTACAAGGCGGTCTTAATGTCTTTAGCAATATAATAAACATAGACGACCCCTGGACTGGGGCATTGATAGGTTTCATAGCCGGCACTTTATATACCTACTGGCAGCAAAGCCAAAACGTTGGCGTACTTGAGGTGGTTGCTGCAGTAAGGGATTTGAACATAACAGACTTACAACTTGTAATACAAAAAGGTTTAGAAGAGGAAATTGAAACTCTGATTAGTGTTCAAAAAGGCGATAGTAAAGTCGAAACCACACCCGATAAACCACTAGGTTTCGAGAAGATTGAAATTATATTCAAAAACAATGGCATACAACAAGAAGACATATACAAACCAATATATCGCGTACTTAGGGTTGATGGAAATCGTTTAGAGTATGACACCAACTATGACACTAGAATGAAGAAAGATGCTGAAGCTATGAAAAAGATGGAGCCAACAGTAATTGGTGGTGAAAGATATTTGCAAAAGTTCCATCTACAGTTCAACTCCCATAGGTCAAAACCCACCGAGATTACAATTAAGCCCGAGGTTAGTTGTAAGGTTGGTGCTCTTGTGGGCTCAACTGGCAAGGAAGCTCTACCTAAGATAAAGCTTGCTTGGAATTGGAAAGATATTGCTATAAATGAATGTGATGAAGGTGGTTTAGGATACTATTGCGATGCAACTCAGTTAAGTATTGAGTTGCTTAAAAAAATAAGAAGGATTGATGAATTGCTAAGAGGCCAAAAACTGAAATGTCCTTCAGCTGAAGGGATTCTGAACGAAAGAAGTCAGGAATTAGACTCATTAAAGCTTGACGTTGCTGTAACAAAAATAAAGATTGAAAAAAGTGGAGCTAATGCCAAAGTAATTGGCATAATCTCAAGCAACAACAAAAAAGAGCTAACTGTTAACGTATCTATAAATGTTGTAAAAGATGGATCAACTTTGAGCTGTCCAGAAGGTGAAAAAGCAATAAAAGTGATTGACGATAGCGAGGTTAGTTGCACATTTAATGAGCTTGCAGAAGGTTTGTATGAAGCCACAATTAGAGTTAGTCCACAGCTTAGCACATGTCCGGGAACTTGTAAAAATGAAAACCTTGGCAATGATATTTTGAGCACAAGATTCTCAGTTGGTGCTCCAACCGGAATCTTTGAAAAATGTGAGCCTTATACCACTGAACGCTTAGCAGAGTTTGCTGCTGCCAACCCAACAAACGCAAACCTAAAAGAAGCATTATCACTGGTGAATTTTAATGCATATCTTATCCAAGATGGCTATACGCTAGACTTTAGAAGAGACTTCCATGAGTTCTCTGAAACAAAAGACTTCTTTAGCACTCCATCTTGGTATAAGGGAGAAACTGGGCTTGGAAAATTCTTTTCAAACCCAGAACTGTTTGAGTTTAAGTCATCATTCTTAAGGCCTGAAGCTGGCTATCTGCCAGCAGGAAAATATAATATCAAAATAAATATTGATTATAACAACAATTGTTGGTGTTTGTTTGAAAACACCACGCCTGATGCGAAAATAGAAGTGATATTTGAGCGCCTTGACACACCAAAGCCAGACTCTGTGTTCTATTACATGCCCTTTGACGGACTTATAGGTGTCGACAGCCAAAACGGCCGACAAGGGTATGGAGTAAACTACAGGCAAAAATCAGAAGAAACTGTAAAAATAAATGAGGACATAAGACAACCAGTAAGAACAACCACAATTGCAAACTCGGTGCCAATACCTGGCGGGTGGATAGAGGCCCGCGTTGTAAAAGACTTTAAAACTTTGCACAATGATGCTCCAGGGGTTGTTTTAGAACTTGAAAAAGCGGCCAGTGGTATAAGTATGATTTATAGCCCAAGCGTTGTCACACCAATAATACTCAAGGTAAGCGGAGGTGAAAGAACAAAAGCGTATGTGTTCTACCAGCTTACGATAAATGGTAAACCTCAGGAAGCGTCTAGTAATCTTTTCACATGGGCTGGTGTTACAAAAGGCTGTAAAGACTTCAGTGATGTTGATGTGACAGAAGCTTTTAACTACAAAAGAGACATTCGTGGAGGTGTTGGTAGAACCCAATGTGCTGGAAGTTTTGATACACACCAATATGGTATTGAATGGTGCAACGTGATAAGAAAAGGGGATACATTCCTTAAGACTGTCTTGTATACTCCACAGGAAAGTACAGCTTTACTCGAGATTGTGAGTGCTATGGACAGTGCAAGCTTTATAACTCCAAAAGGTACTGGAAATCGTGTAGAGGCTGGTGGCTTAGAAGAGACAATAATAACCTCAATAGAAAAGATACTTAGGTTAGTGGAAGAAAAGAAAATTTGCATCGCCGGTGCTGGAAGTGACTCAAGAGCGATATTTTTCTGGAATCAGCAAGAGATCATCAATTCGTCATTAAAGAACACTATAGAAAGCATACCTTCACAGTGTATAAAAGACTAAAGCAAAATAGGTAAATGTTGGTGTGGATAATGGATTTTATAGAAGAAGATTCATCACCAACTCTAAAAGAAAGGTACATTGCATTTTGTGAAAGACGAGGAATTCCAAAAGCCCTGCCAATTGTGCTTATACTACTAATAATTTTAGCTTTTTTTGCATATTGGCTCTTTTTCAGTCAAGAACCAACAAAACCACCAAAGCGTTATACTTTCACAGTTTATTTCAAAGATGAAAAAGGGGCGCCCATATCTGGAATTGATGTAAATTTTGTTATTGGAAACGAACCAAAAATTAGAAGGACTGATGATAAAGGAAAAATTTCATTTAGTGTTGACGAAAATGCAGTGGTACGGATTGTAGTTAAGCATCCTTTATATTTAGATGAGGAATGGAACTTTACCATTAAAGAGGATACAGATAAAACACTAACTCTTAAACTTAGAGAAAAACCATTGGAAAAAAGAATATTACGATTTGAAACAAGCAAAGGTTCAACAAGAGGGAAATTTGTAACTGTTTGGCTGAGTTGTTCGAATAAGTCAATCAACCCTTGGAAGGAAGTTGACATTGACAAAGATGGTTACATAGAAGTTACATTGCCTTTGGATTGTAAAGAGTTAAAGGTTGAAAATGCGGAGTTGGAAAACCATGAATTTGAGAGAGCAATCCAGAAAGGGACTGAAATTCTAGTTATTTTCAAAGAGATTGAAATACCTAAAGGCGCTCTAAGGGTAAAAATTGTTGATGAAAAAAAAGAGTTGATACTTAAAAAAAATATAGTCGTAAACATAGAAAAAGATGGCACAAAACAGGTTGCTCATACACAAGGCTATGGGTTAGTTGATTTTGATGGTCTGCTTCCTGGGTTGTACAATGTTTTCGCTACAGACCCGGAACAAACTTATTCAGGAAATTGTATAACTGCAGTTGTCAGAGCAAAAGAAACAACAGAGGTTTATGTGGAACTTAGCAAAAAAATAAGTGCGGTTTTATTAGTTAGAACAATTGAAATGGAAACTCAAAGTGCTGTAGAGAACGTAGAAGTCAAAGTCCTATTTGATAAAAAAGCAATTGCAAGCGATATTACAAAAGAAGGCGGTGTTGTTAGATTTTCTTTTTTTGATTTTGGCAAATATACTGTTGTTGCAAAAAAAGAAGGATATTTCCCAAAAACTTTAGACATAAACATCAGCTCTTCAATGGAATCTTTAACTGTTGAGCTCGAAAGAATAACTGAGGCTAACAGTGGGCGAACTATTGTAAAAGTTCTTGATGAAGACGGAGCACCTGTAAAAGATGCTAAGGTAATGTTTAAGTACAAAGCTACTGACTCTATTGTTGAACTTCCTTCGAGTCAAAACTATAAGCTTACAGACTCTAATGGCATAGCTGAATTTGTTTTGGGCTGGTTAAGTGAAGAGGTATATCCTTTTGTTATAAAATATCCAGCATCTGGAGGTTCTGCAGCGCAGGCTAAGAAAATAATACCAGACGAAAACAATTATTTCGAGGTTACCATAACGATTGGCAAGAGCATTCTTAAGGTAAGTGCATTTGATTCTCGCGGTATTAAGATTCCGGAGTCTTATTTTGAAGTTTTTTCCTCCATAGATAGAAATTCTCTTACAAAGGGCAAAATTGTTATGGTTGATGGTGAAAAGGAATATGAGGTTAAAGCAGCCCAAAGCATATATGTTGTGGTAAGCAAAGATGGCTTTCTTAACTATGAAAGTGAAACCATACAATTATGGCCAAACGAAACATATGAAATAAAAGCAGTGTTGCTCAAAGAAGGTGAGCTTCCAAAACCAAAGATTGAATTTTTAGGTATCTTTGATCAAAATGGCGGAGCTTCTGCTAGCATCAAGGCAGGCAAAGAGTATGTTGCCAAATTTATGCTTTTTTACCCACCGGGTGCTTCAAAAGTTGGATTCCACTTTAGAATAGGTGAAAAAAGTGATGTTAATTTGGAGCCAGCATTTATAAAGGGCGTTGACATCAAAGGAACCATGGTTAGAATAGGTAAAACATATAATCCGCCAAAGTCCGAAGCGCTAGAGGAAATTGTTGGATCAGACGGAAAATGGGTATCCATAGAGTGGTTGAGCCCCAAAGCCTCTGTATACACAGTACCAATAAAAATTAAAATCAAGGATTCTACAAGACCAAAAACACCCATAACTTTCCATTATAGAAGCTATGCGGTTATCAACACTGCATATGTAAGAGAACCTTATGATGAAGAGCTTGGCGATCTAGAGAGAACATCCACAAAGGATGCTCTATATGCTAAAACGCATGAAATTAGATTTTATGAAGGCTCTGAAGGGGTTTGCAAAGAGCTTTTTTGTGTTACAGGCGTTTGGATGTACGATGCACAAGAGGATATCTTCTTAAAGGAACCCTACTCAACAGTGCTGTTTGGAGACTACAATCTTATTTTAGACTTGCTCAACAACTCACAAAAAGAATATGGTTCGTTAGAGATTAGAATAAAAAACAAAACACAAGGAAAGTCAGATTCAGCGTTGGTCTTTGAAAAGATGTTGATAACAGCTGATATCGAGCAAAAAGAGTATATGCCACAAGACAATGAGTTTAAAGAAAACTTAGTTGGATTTGATTATGGAAAGACATTAAATACAAACATAAGGTTCAAAACAAACGATGAAACAACAACTAATATAGCAATAGACATAATTGCTGACAAATTTGTAGTTTTTTCCAAAGTAGTTCCAATAAAGGTTTACTCTGTCGGAAAGCTCGACGTAAACATTGAACCAGAGAAATTGGCACCATTCACAGAATATGAGCTTAAGGTTAATATAAGAGATGGGGAAAAGAAAAAGGTTAAGGATGTTCTCGTAACAATGCACAGAACACATGATGATGGCACTAATGAAGTGGTTCAGCAACTTACTGATGCCAATGGGCTTGCAGTTTTTAAGTTAGTAGAATCACTACCAAACACCAGAGTAGAAATAACTGCTGAAAAAATGGGTTATTCTCCTTTCAAAAAAGTCATTACTATCGACTCTAATGTTGCACGCGTTGTACCAGAAAGTGTTTCTGTTAGCTTAAACACATCCTCAAAGACAGAAGAAAAGATAGTCTTGAGTCTGGAGAATAAAAGCGGCTCAGAACTTTTGTTAAAGAGTGTAAGATTTGTTGGAAACTTTTATGATATATTGGATGAAAAAACAATGAATGCAAACGCAACAACGGTTGTTGGACAAAAAGTAAAACCAAAAGACCAGCTGGACTTTGCACTTAAAGTGCTACTTTCGCCAAATGCAGAGTCACTATTACAGAGCAACACTCAAATATCTGGAAGCATAGAAATTATTGTGTTGGTACAAAAGCACTCTTTGACATATACTTTTGTTGTTCCTTTTACTGCAAATGTCTCTTTAGGCGGTTTGCCAGAAAACGCCCCATGTATATCTTTATCAGGCCCAAATGTACCAGAATGGAACATAGCAACTGTAGACAACCTAGCAAAGACAGAAGTTAAGTTATCTAACTTGTGTGTAAGCAACGGCAAACCCGTAGATCTTGAAAATCTCCAAGCAAAGCTTACTTGGGCATCAAACTCAAAAAAAGCTGGGGCTGTGGAAATCACAATAAATTCCCCCGGTGGAGCAACAGTTACAAAGATTTTAAGAAGTGGTGTTTGGACAAAATTGTTTGATAAATTTGAAAACGAGTTACGTTCTGGCACTTACTCTACAATAATCACTTTCAAACCCGGAGAAGAATACAAAGGCGAAACCGCAATTTTTACAATTGAGTTCGATGGTCAGATAAAAACAGACAAAGGGCTTGTCTTTGTTGGAGCTGATTCAAAAATAAATGCCAATATCCTGATTGTGAATTTAAAGGATTGCATACGCTATCCAAAAAAGATTGTTTTAAAACCAGAACAAAATGAAACCACAATGACTATAGATGCAAATTCATGCAACATAAATATCTCGGTTTGGCTATGCAAGGACGACCCAAGATGTCGTGGTGGTACAAAAGAAGGTGGCATCACTCTGGTCCCATACGAAGAACTTAAATTTACAAAGAATGAGACCTCCAAAACAATAACAATACACAGAGAGCAAATACCTGGAATTTATGGGATAACATTGTATGCGAAAGCACCTGAAACAGAATATCAGTATATAGATACTATTGACACAATAATAGAACCTGGAAAAGGACAATATTTCAGCATGAATAGGTATGAGTTTATACTAACTGCACAAACCAATTGGAAGGATTCTGCAAACTTGATCAACAAGATGTGGGTTGAAGATGTAAACATAACTGCAAAGCTATGCACAGCATGCAGAGAAGGCGAAGAATTGCCTGAATATTGTGTGATGAATAAGGCCCTTCAGAGAGCAACATTGGATAAACCGGGGTTTTGGGTGAATGTTGCAGTAGCTGCGGGTGCTGGACTGCTCGCAGGCGTTACTTGCGCTACACAAGGTGGCTTTTGGGCGGGTGTTTTATGCTTTGTAGGCGCTGCCATAACTACATTTTTTACAATTTCTGGAGCACAATGCGATGTTCAAATGGCGACTTACGCTTTTATGGATTACGTAATAAACCTACCTTCCGACATAAAAAGGCTTGAGGTTTTAGAGCTACCCTATGATGTGGCACTAAGCAAAGAAGAGGGAGAAAGCAATTATAGCAAGAAGGAACAAATAGTTACAATAAACTTTGAAAACAACACAAACCGCGCGGCAGAAAAGGGCGAGTATGGAATATTAGAAATAGTCGTTAATGAACACATACACGGTGACCCGACACACTTAAACCCCAAAATGGAAAGGGACAAAGCTGACTTTGGTGTTTTTAATGTTCCAGACACTGAAACAAGGGAATACTCACAGAAAGTCCATTTGAGATTTGTAACAAATTCAAATATTGGGGACAAACTAAAAAGCATCAGTGGTTTAAAAGGTTGCAGTTTGGGAACAAAAACAGGTTATTTAGCAGAAGATGTTAGCCCAAAAGTAAAGCTTGATTGGAGATGGGATTCTATTGATTGGAACTCTTGCGATGCTGAAAATGAAAGCGCCATATACTGCGATGCAGTACAAAATAGCATAGCTCTAACAAAAAGGCTTTACATGCTGGAAGAGTTTTTCAAAGCGAATGATTACTACTTTGCCTGTCCAAAACACCCACGTTCAGTTTTGAGTGAAGGTATTTCTAAAAGCACAACGGATGGCAAATCAACTGCCATCATTAGGAGCAATGAAGTAGGTATAAGTAATTTAGATTACAAACTAAATGCTTCAAGAACAGCAGTTACGCTGAGCGCCACGATAGAAAACAAAACAAGTGAAGATCAAAAGCTAAGAGTTAAATTCTTACTTAAGAGTAGCGACTATGCTAAAGAATGTGAAAAAGAGATTAATGTTGTTAAGAATACTGTTACCACTGTTGAGTGCCTGTTTGACAATCTCGATAAAGGCAAAAATGATGTTTACTTTGGTTTAGCATATATTACTCAATGTAGTAGGGGCTGCAACACAAGCAAAGAAGTTACTGTAGCGTTCACCATATCAGCAGATAACGGCGAGTGCTGGATACCTTATAGCACAAAGAAAATTGAGGGTGTTCCCGCTTTATTTTACTTTATTGACAGAAATTTAAGTAATTGGAATGAATATGTTAATGTAAAAGAAATTAAGTGGCCCAGTGGTTGGCCTGGTTCAACTGTGCAGGAAAAGATTCAATTTTTGAAAAAATTGTTGGAGTTTGACGCGTTATTGATAATGGACGGCTACACTGAAGATTTTAAGAGTGACTTTGCGGAGTACTACACAACACAAACATTCTTTGAAGTTCCATTTTGGTTCAAAAACAGCGGGGGCTTTAAGGAGTACTTTATCAGTCAAAATGCCCTAGCATTTGAAACTGGAAACCCTGAAAGAAAGCTGCTTGGGCCTGGGCGCTATCACGTATTTCTTGAGATTGACTTTAACAATAGTTTTTCTTTCTTTAGAAACAACAAACCAAACGCTTTGGTTAAGGTCAAGTACAGTAAAATCTCCCCACCAGAGCCAGAATCTTTGTTCTACTATTGGCCGATAGATGGTGAAGTGGGCCTAAAGAGCTCTAATGGTAGAATTGGATATGGCAGTGGTTATGAGAATACTAGCAAACCAATTACTATTAGCAATTATGGTGGAATAGAGCTTAGAACTGAAGGTAGCAAAGGCGCCCCACTGGTAAAGGTTAGGACAGAAATAATAGATGATATAAAATATACAAACGTTGATCCAAAAACGCGTGGAAACATCTTGAGTGGCACAATTAAGGAAAACGAATTACTATTGAGGTTTTCACCAAACACTGCTTCAATAGCAATTATGAAGGTCTCAGATCAAACCTCAAAAAAATTAGACGAAAAATTAACAGCAAGTTACAAACTTTTAGAAAACGGAAAAACAACAGATGTTGGAGACAATTTAGCTTATTGGAATTGGATTGAAAGCTGTAAGTCATCAGAAAACGAGAGTTTAAGTGAAATTTTGAATTACCCAGATAAAAAGCTTGAACCCGAAACTTATGGCCTGGAATTTGACAGAGGCATGGAAATAAGGAACGACTTTTTCAGTTCAGTGTTTTTCTCTCCACAAGGTAAGAACTATGTTTTGACTTCCGCTTCGCCAAATGTTAAGTTTTTAGATCAACAGCTCAGTGAGCATATCGCACATAACTTAAAAGGTGCAGAAAACCCAGAAGTTGGATCTATAAAAGAGCTCATTGAAAAGGCGAAAGAAGGGCTATTGTGTGTAGATGCTAATGACAATAGCATGTCACTGTGGTGGAATCCAAAAGCTCTTAAAGAAAATTCAGTGATCAATGTCCTTACTAGAAGGAGTTGTAATTGAACAGTAAAACCACATGGAAATTAATTTAAACTCGAAAAATATATTTATTTTATGGAAATTATACAAATTTTGCTCCTATCACAACTAATGCTTTTTACTGAGATTATACAAGACTTTATGCTTGTGCTCAAGATATTTGCACTTATCTCTATAATTTCTTTTGTTTTAAATCACGTTGAAAACAGGCAACTTGCTGTTTTGCTCATATTAGGCATATCTTGGTTTATAATATTTGAGTATTGGGTTTTTTTTGGTGGAATATATTTATTTTATGTGCTTCTGACCCTAGGTATTAGTGGCATGCTTGTTGACTTTTTCTTTATCGGTGGTATGACCAGCGACAGACGCGCAGCCATGGCTGAAAATGAAAATTCCCCCGTAAGCTCATCTTTGGACCTAGCTCAAAGAACAGCTAAGCTTCAAGCAGCTAGAAATTTACATGCTATGGCAAAAAGACGCGGAGGCTTGCCAAGATGAAGCAAAAAGGCATTCATTTAATGGTTTTAATATTTATAGCTCTAATTGTGCTTCTATTGTTACCACCTATAGTGATGAGCCTCTTTAAGCCAGCGGACCTTTTGATAAGGCTTATACTTACAATACTTATATTTGCAACAGTTAGAAGCATACTTGGATCAAACGCACTTACGCTAATTATAAGCGGTGTGCTAGTTTACATACTTGTGATAAAACATGCATACATAACCGCTAGCCTCTACATATTTTTATTTGTTCTTCTAGCATATAACTTCATTGCGGCTGTCATGTGGGGACTTGCACAAATTAGAAGATAAACCATAGAAAACATTTAAATATTAAAGAGTCTTCTTATAATAAGATGGTAGAAGAAAGAGCCGAAACAAGACCTATAAAAACATCAACTATACTTATGCAACTAATGGAAGATGTGAAAGCTTTGAACAGTGCGGTTTCACTTATTTCTCAAAAGATGCGGCACATAGCAAGAAACGAAAAGATTTTGGGCAGAAATATTATTGTATTAAACAAAAAGGTTCGTGAATTAGCCGAGAGCGGGCCTAATGAAAAATTATCTGAAGATTTTAGCAGGCGGCTCATCGAAATTGAAAGAAGTATTGAAGACACAAACAAAAAAATTGAAGAATTAAGTGAAATTGTAACACACCTTAGAAAAGAATTCGTTAGCCATGGTGAGTTTAACGAACTTAAGCAGATAGTTTCAGCTATAAATCCGTTGGAACTTGTTACTATAGATCAGCTAAAGGAAATACTTGGTCAATCACAGAGAAGAGACATTACTTCAAAAGATTTTTGAGCTAATTTTGCTACAACAGTCGCTAAGGCCTGGCCTTATAAAAACACGGTAGTTTTTTCTGTTTTCTATAACTACAGCAGCATCATTGCCAGCAATTATCCCTATTGAAGTAAAGAAAAGTTTGGAAACATCTGGGTTTATGTCAATCTTGTCATTAGCTTCCAAGATAAGACCACAACCATATTTTGTCATCTCTGAAACATCAGATGCAAGCCTTTTGTTTGTATACGTTGCAGAAAATCTTGGTATTGTCATATTGCCTGCTGTGAAAAACAAGATGGCTCTCATTTTATTGCTAGCGCCTTGACTTTTTAAGTGATTTTTGAGTGCAACAAGCGTAGTTTGAAGAATTAAAATGCTTTTTCTAAAATCATCGCCTTTGAACAACAGGATGTTTGCTCTGCTTAGCCCCCTCGCCCACTTTTTTGTAATCTCTTCAACCGGTGTTGTGTTTGAGAATATGTCTGGATAAATACATTCTATAACCTCTATTATTCTCTGTGCCTCTCTTTTTACAAAAGGGGTTATCTTTGGTGTTTCTTCAATCTCAGAAATTTTCTTTTTTAATTCTTCTATCGTCTTGAAGTTGCCTTTTTTAAAAGCTTCAATTATTACTTGTCCCGCAATGTTTTTTCCAATCCCAAATAGTTCTATTAAAACCTCTGGATCAATATATTCCACTTGGACTTTAATATCAACCCCAGCAGTAAAAACCTTTGTTGGAAAACCAACTGGATCAAGCTCAACCTTATATTTTGTTAGTTCAGCAATATTTTGGTTTGCTACATTTAGACCTCTGAAAGAATCAGTCCAATCAATTATTATCAACGGGAATCCAGATATGATCGCGCTTTCTGCAAGTATGTGCAAAACATGAATACGATCCTTTTCCTGACCACCAAAAACTACAGTCCTTTCGAAAAAGTCAAACGGTTCCTTTACCATGGCACCAGTTTTAGTTATACCTAGATGAATTTCACCATGCGATACTTCCAAAATATCTGGACTGTGACATTTTTTTGTCAATGGTGCAACAAGCAAATTTACTAATGGCATTGAAAAAAAGGTTGATTTTATTTCTTCATCGCAGTCCTTAAGCTCAGTTAGTTTTATATCATAGGCCAAACTAACCTTTAATAAAATGTTTGTAAGTGATTCTATTCTTTTTATCATCTCTTCAACTTTTTGTATTATGTTGTTTTTATCATATGGTATATATTCTATGCCAGAGTCTATAAGTATAAATTGGCTTGAACCATCTTGAGAATGTATGTTTAGTGCTATGGTTCGTTTTGGGATGTGCCTTAAAAAAGACGTTGCATCACCTTTTGCATGAAGAACACGAAAAACCTCTAAAAGAACGGCTTTTATCGTCTTTCCAGATTTTTCATAAATCATTGAAATAATTGTATTGTCTTTGCTTATTTTTACTTCGTAATCGAAGCCTTCTATGCTCCCTATTAGTAGGTCGTGCCAAGGACCACCAGTGACATTTAATTCCATCGGTTCACCATTATAAATAAAAAATTTATAACATTTAAACCTATCTTTTGCCGCTTGGTTGAGTTATTTTTTATTTAACAAAGAAAGTTAGCTTTTTAAATAATGGATGCTTAATATTTTAGCAAATAATGGCGGTGTTTTTGGTGGACGAGACAGTGCTAGTTGAAACTATAAAGCGTATGAAAGATTCTGGACTAGAAGATGATATAATTTTAGACACACTTGAAGATGTAGGCATTAGTAGAGAGCGTGGCAAGACCCTCCTTGAGAAAGCTTCTAAAAATGAGCCACTGAAGCAAGAGGTTAAGCAAGCAGCTGTTGATAACGAAATGACAATAAAAAAGGCCGAGCTGAGACCGGAACCAACAATAGCTAAAAAAGAAAATTTAAAAGAGGATGAAGAAAGCATCGATTTGGGTGGTGAGATTGGTTCTTTCCTGGAGTCTGCTGAACCTGAGTATATAGAAATTGAAGAAAAAAAGATTGGACCTGTAGACAAGATTATAAACCGCATAGATGAAACAAAGCTTGAACATGATTTGCACCATACAACATTACAAGCTGCAGTAGTACAGCAGGCAAATGTTTTGGAAGATTTGCATAAGACCATTCAAAAAGCAGCTACTCAAAAACCAGAGTGCCCATTAACAATGAGTGAACAGGTAGCAAAAATACAAACAGATATAGAAAAGATAAAGGAAGACATAGATAGTATGAAAGGCGACATTGCGGCCACAAAGGAACTTTTGGAAAAAGTCCTAGAATCAACGAAAAAGCTTATTTTGAGAATTTCTTAAGAACTAAAAAAATAAAGTTTACTTAAAAAGCCCAAGAAACCTTGACGAAATATTTTTAGCTGTTTTCCCTAACCTTGCTCTTAACTCCTTTGAAGATTCACCTGCTGACCAACGTGCATCTTCATAAAAAATATGTTCTCCAGTCTTTCGCCCCGCTTCTTTTAGCATTTCAGAAAGGGCACCTTCTGGATATGATGTACCTGCTTTTTCAATTGCGTTGATCTCCTTCTTTGTTGAGCTTTCCAACTTTGCAACTCCTTTGCGCATATTAGCTAAAAGCCTACCAAAAAAGAAAAAAAGCACATAAAGAAATGCAGCCATAAGGAAAAATATTGCAAAAAAGGTTACTCGTATCAAAAAAAGGAAAAGTGCTATAAAAAACAATAAGAAAAAAATTTCGAGCATTTTTATCACATGCCAAAGCCACCTTGATCAAGGGGACCTCCAAATCCAGCCATATCAGGTGGATATTCTTGTCTTTCTTCTTTCCTAAAGCTTAGGGACAATGCCAACACTATGACAAAAATTGTTATGGCAAGCCAAAGTTCTTTAAGAAAGTCTTTTGTTAGATAGATAAGAAAGAAAGCTAGCAAAAGAACAAAAGTTGTTGAGAAAGATCTAGATGTGAGAACCATTACTAAAAGAATTCCAAGAACAAGCCAAAACTGATTATACTGCATGAACAACATCATCAGTACTACTGTAACCGCTAGCATCAGGATGTCCATTTAATCACCTAATCTTTTAGATATTCTGGTTTCTTGCTACCAGCAGGTATCTTTTCAAACATGCCACTAAAGAATGTCTGAATCAAAAAAAGGATTACGGGAATAAGCACAAGCTCAGGATATTGCACAAATATGATGTACACTATCAAGGCTGTGAGTACTAAGGATATTTTAGCAGAGCCAAGCTGCTTTTTAAGCCAGCCAAAGATCCATATCGAATAAACTATGCAGAGCACGAACCAAAGATTTGTGGCAAAATCGCTTCGGCCGAAAAGTATTTCTAGCATATCCATGAAAATATAGATGACACTTCACCAATAAAAGCCTTTCTTTGAACCATAATGGCTTTTCAGCCACACAAGGAGAAGAAAACGGATAAGCAAAATCACAAAGTAATATAATAATACCTTCTAATTTTTTTAATAAGGCATATGAAGAAAGAAGAAGCTCTTTTGCTGGATGTAGACCACCTTAAAGGTGAAGAGTCAAAGATAGTTTTATTCTTCAAGACAAAGAATGGGAAAATAATGCTATATATGCCAAATTACAGGCCTTATTTATACATAACAGTTAACATTTCAGCTCAAGAAGCAATAAAGAAACTGCTTGAAAGAGAATTTAATGGAGTAAAGATTGTCGAGGCAGTACCAGTTGAGAAATACTTGTTTGGATCAGATGAAAAAACAACTGTGATAAAAGTTTTTTTCAAGTCAACCAAAGACCTGAAAGATGCTCGCGAAGCGATAAGAGAACAAGAATTTGTGACCCATAAGCGCGAATATGATATTCCTTTTGTAAAGAGATTTCTTTTTGATACAGGCTTAGAGTCTTTTTCTTTCTACGAGATAGAATATGATGAAATAACAAAAGAACTTAAAAATTATAAAAAAATAGAAAAAAGCGTTGACCCTGTTCTCGATTTGAGAATTGGGGCCATTGACATTGAAACATATTCCCCAGAAAGATTCTCCAATCCTGAGAAAGATCCAATAATAATGGCTTCATATGTTGACAATGAAGAAAAACTGGTTTTTTGTACAGAAAAAATAAATATCAGTTATGCAATCAAAGTGGACAGTGAAAAGGAACTTATAGAAAAGTTGGTTGAAAAGATAAAAAATAAAGATTTGGATATTCTTGTGACTTACAACGGTGATAATTTTGACTTGCCATATCTGAAAGTACGAGCTGCAAAGCTAAAAACAAAATTTGACATTGGCGTAGATAACTCAGAACCCATAGGCGTGAAAAAGACAAGAGAATCTGCTGTAAAAGTTCGTGGTAGACCACATATTGATGCTTACCAAATTTTGCGCATGTTGATGCGATTTGGTGTGGTAAATCTAATTAAGTTGGATTTGGAAAGCGTAAGTAAAACATTGTTTAATGAACCTAAAGAAAAAATACCCGCCAATGAGATAAATGCCATATGGAAAAGCAAGGTTGGATTAGAAAGGCTAGCAGACTATAATCTTCTAGACTCTGACGTTGCATATAGAATTGCTAGCAACTATCTTCCTCTTTTTATAGAACTTGGAAAACTTGTGCACTACACTCTTTTTGATGTTAGTAGAAGTTCAAGCTCCCAGCTTGTTGAGGCCCTTCTTATAGGCGAAGCATCTAATAGCGATATTCTTGTGCCAAATAAACCAAGCGATCAAGAAGTAAAAGAAAGAACAATGCAAACTTATCAAGGGGGGTTTGTATATGAGCCATTACCAGGCCTTCACGAAAACATAGCTGTTTTAGACTTCACAAGCTTGCATCCAACAATTATAATATCCCACAATGTAAGCCCTGATTCACTGAACTGCAACCACAAAGAATGCTCTGAAAAAAATTCTAGCCCAATCAAATATTGGTTTTGTACTAAAAAGGTTGGGTTTGTGCCAAAAGTAATACGCAGATTATTTGAAGAACGCGTTGCAATAAAAAAATCTTTAAAGCTCCTTAAAAAAGATAGCAAGGAGTATTTGCTTGCGGATGCTAGACAGCACTCACTAAAAATAATATTAAATTCATTTTACGGATCACTTGGCTATGCAAGATTCAGATGGTACAGCAAAGAATGTGCGTCTGCAATCACTGCATGGAGCCGGGAATATGTCAGGATGGTTGCCGAAGAAGCAAAAAAAGCAGGTTTTCAGATAATATACGGCGACACAGATAGCACATTCATAAAGATTCCTAAAGAAAAAAGCAAAGAAGACGTAATGGCCTTTGTAGAATATATAAACTCAAAATTGCCAGGTGTTATGAATTTAGAGCTTGAGGGGTTTTACAAAAGAGGCATATTTGTCACGAAAAAGGCTGAAATAACACAAGCTGCAAAGAAAAAGTATGCGCTGATAGATGAAAACAATAATCTAAAAATTGTTGGTTTTGAATATGTACGCAGAGATTGGGCAAACATTGCAAAGGAAACTCAGCGCATGGTGATTGAAGCAATACTAAAAGATGGCTCACCTGAAAAGGCTGTTGCAATCGTGAAACAAAAAATTAAAGAACTACGTGACGGTTTGATAAAGAAAAATGATCTTATAATATATTCCCAAATAAAGAAGGACGTAAATGCTTATGAAAGTGTTGGACCTCATGTAGCCGCAGC
Organism: Candidatus Iainarchaeum sp.; assembly: GCA_038895395.1. GTDB lineage: Archaea > Iainarchaeota > Iainarchaeia > Iainarchaeales > DTGL01 > DTGL01. The sequence continues at coordinate 34,347 of JAWANJ010000002.1, read as the reverse complement.
AAAAAAAGCAATAGCAAAGGGTCGTGATATTGGTGAAAGCTCAGTTATTGGTTATATAATCACAAAATGTGGAAAAAGCATAAGTGATAAAGCTCAGCTTGCAGAATACGTAAACGAAGGAAACTATGATGCGGAGTACTATATAAAAAATCAGGTCATACCGTCGGTTATAAAAATAATTAGCGAGTTTGGGTATAGTGAAGAAGACTTAATAGCCGGAGGTAAACAGTCAAATTTAGGGTTATTCTCATGAAAAAATCAAGGCTATAAGCTGGTGATGTGATTGGACAAAAGTATTCATGCGAAGTACGTAACTGCTGGCCTTATATTATCCAAAACAAAGAGCTTTGCTAAAAAATTATTAGTACCTGGAGCAGACCTGTTTGAATGTGCAGAAAAAATAGAAGAATTTATTATAAAAAAAGGGGGTAAACCAGCCTTTCCAGTAAATTTGAGTTTTAACGAAAATGCTGCACATCAAACGCCTGATTGGAACGAAAAAATTACGCTACGCAAAGAAGATGTGCTTAAAGTGGATATTGGCGTGCATATTGATGGCTACATTGCTGATTGTGCCTTTACAATAAATCACTCTGGAAAGCACGCAGATTTAATAAAAGCTGTAGAATCTGCACTTCAAAAAGCCTTTGAACTTTTACCTGAAGATCCAACAATTGGGGAAATTGGCTCTTGCATAGAAAAAACAATAAGAGAAAAAGGTTTTAGGCCAATCAGCAACTTAACAGGACACGGGCTTGAACAATATGTTCAACATGCTCAACCAGTAATACCTAACACAGAAAGTAAAGCAAATATAAAACTGAAGGATGGAAAAGCTTACGCAATTGAACCATTTGCTAGTACAGGCGAAGGATATGTCAAAGAGAGTGGAAAGGCAAATATATACCGACTTGATGAGCCAAAGCCTGTTAGAAATTCATACGCTAGGAGGATACTAAGCTTTGTAGTTGAAAACTACAAAACATTGCCATTTGCAGAAAGGTGGGTTATAAGAGAACTTAAGATGAGTGAGTTTGAAACGAAGCTTGGACTTAGACAGCTTCTGCGTGAGAAGGTGTTGGTGCCATACCCAGTGCTACATGATGTTCCAGGTTCATATGTTGCTCAAGCTGAAAATAGTTTTATAAAGACGGAAAAACAAATAGTTCCATTGGTGATGGAAGATGAAGGAAAAGGTGAAAGCCTATAAAGGTGAAATTATCGTAGTTAGCTTATCTTCAGCTTGTCTTATTATCTCGATGTTTTTTTTAAACTTAAGTGGATTCAATTTTGAATCGTTTCTTTTAGCAGATCTTTATGCAATCACTGCTGTTTTGCTATCACCTTTGTTTTGGCTTTTTATTGTTTTTTTCGTATTAGCCAATAGTCTTCTTATTTACCTTTTGCAATCAAAAAATTCTGTCATTTCTTTGGCACTGTGCATCTTTTCAGTTTCTTTTTCACTCTTACTTAGCTTTTTTCTCTTTGCTCCGCTCAGAAAATTAGTTTTTTTGATACCTTTTTATATAATTGGCCTTGCAGTCAGTGGAGAAATTTTAAAGACAAAACTAAGTGAGCTTAAAAGGTTTAAAACAATAAGATCAACAAGTGCCGCAGTTAGCAAACTAATTTTGTTAATTTCTTTGGGGTTGTTTGTTTCAGGTTTTCTAGTAGTAATGCCTGAAAAAGAGCTATATGCTGAAATGTTTGAAAAGACTTTTGTAAAGTCATTTATTAAGGTTGCACTGAACAGCGTGAGTGACGCGGTTGTTGAAGAAAAAAGAGAGCTTATGAGGGAAATACTTGATAGCAAGGAATTCAAAGCATTGGAAAGCGCTGATTGTGAAGAAAGCCGAAAGTTCTCACTTTATTTTAGAAACTTGGCACAGGAGATTCATTCGGAAAAATACCGTAAAGATGCGTTAAAAGATGTTGCTGAAACCATTGAAGACGAAAAGTTCCTAGAGAAAGCTTCTGAACATGTGCCACTTAAAGCTATAACAAGAGGTTTTACCCATTTCATTTTACCTTTTAACACCGCTTTTTTGTTTTATGTCTTCGGTCAAATATTTATCAACATACCTTGTGCTTTGCTTTCTACAATTTTTATAAAAATGCGCTGGGAGTAGAAATTGCTATTGACACTATTAAATTGCTTTCTACTGAAATAATACTTTAGGACCCTGTGGTGTAGTGGACAGCATAGCAGCCTGCGGAGCTGCTGACCCGGGTTCAAGTCCCGGCAGGGTCATGCATAAATTTAGTAAGAACGTGGCGTTTTATGCAGGAGTGCCCGAGCGGTCAAAGGGGCAGCGTTCAGGGCGCTGTGGCTTAGTGCCTTCGGCGGTTCGAATCCGCCCTCCTGCAATTGCAGTTTGGATGTATGCCATAATCAAAAGGAGCATTAATCAGGATTATTTACCAAGCTCTTCAGAGGTTGCCCATGCTTCGTCATCAAAGTAAAAGTCCTTAGTGAGGTTTACTTTTCCTTTAATCAGAGGTTTTGGTTCAGAGATTGCTTCCACCCTAAAAAAGGAAGAATGATACCAGTCACAATTACCCTTTTGTGACAACTTTTTTGAGATTCTAAAGCTAGATTCAAAGCTTTTGTGATTCCTTTCCTCAAACGGATAAACATTAAATTTTCTTTTTATATCAGTTATTACAAAGCCCATCTTTAGAAGCATCTCTTCTATGTGAAACCATTTTTTCCTGGAAGCTTCCAATGCAGTGAGGCCAAAATAGCCAGAACAACCTTTTCCTTGAAGAGACTCTGCGCATCTGGACAAAAAGATTTTTATCCCAGGTATTGTTTCTACAGGATCTGTGACAAAAACATCGAAGCTTTTTCTTATCCTATTGTCTGGCTTTTCTCTAAGATCATACTCAAAGGCTTCTACATTAAGACCAAGTTTTTCTGAGGTTTTGTTTATGAAATTTATTAAGCGTTTGTCTATATCAATTGCTACGATTTTTTTAGGTAGTTGGGTAAGGCCTAGCGCTATGCTCATCAGGTCGTCATCACCACAAACAAAAATCTTTGAGTTAGAGAGCTCACCACGCTCATGCATGAACGCAATCCTTGTAACTATGCCTTGCACACTTATATAGCCTTGATCATACTTTGCCAATGCTTTTGGTCTATCTTTTGTCAATTTTTCATAGCCCATTAAAAGCTTTTTAAAGTACTTATCAAGCATTATACCTGTGCCGTCACAAAATTTGCACTTGGTATCCAATGCAGCAATAATTCCCATCTCTTTGCAGAGCATTTTGCCTTCTTTTGTTAATTTTATCTTTCCGCCAGTCTTAGAGATGATTGAACTTTTTTCTAGTTTTTCTAGAATGGAGTATAGCTCGGGAATGCTCGCATCCTGCTTATGAACTATATCATAAAAAGTTTGGCTCTTCCTTAGCAAAATTTGTAGAACTTGTTTTACGATCCTTTCATCGGACTTTGTTTCGAGAAATAGACGCTCGTTCATTAGAAGGTTTTTGTCAGAAACATATTAAAAATTTGCCTTTCTTGCTTATCTTTAGATGTAAACAATTTTTAATAACTTTGGCAGAAGTTTTATTGTATGGCAAAGAAAGGGGATTTACTTCATTGCTCGAATCTTTTTGGAAATGTGCTTAAGGAAATTTAGTACTGAGCATGTTTTTTTTAATGAAATCATCAAAATCTATTTATTTTTGTTGTATGGCTGCGGTGGTGTAACGGTAGCATACGGGCCTGTGGAGCCCTTGGCCTGGGTTCGAATCCCAGCCGCGGCCTTTTGGTGATTCAATGGCTTTTGATGTAGTTAGAGGCATGCGAGATTTTCCTCCTGAACTTGCAAGGAAAAAGCAATGGATTGAAGACAGATGCAGAGAGATATTTGAGCTTTATGGTTTTGAACCTCTTGAAACACCGGTGGTTGAGACCCTTGAATTGCTTACAAAAAAAGGCGGGGCCGGAAGTTCAATAGAAGATGAGATTTATGCTTTTGAAGATAAAGGTGGTAGAAAACTAGGCCTTAGATTTGATCTTACTGTGCCTTTAGCAAGATTTGTGGCTTCATCGAAAGACCTCCCAATTCCTTTTAAGCGTTATCAAATAGGCAGAGTCTATCGTTATGATAGGCCACAGGCAAAGCGTTATCGAGAGTTTACACAAGCGGATGCTGACATAATTGGTGTAAGCTCCGTATTGGCTGAAGTTGAACTCATAGCACTGAGTTATGACCTAATGAAAGCACTAGGCACAGATGCAAAGCTTTTTTTAAACTCTAGGAAAATTCTAGAAAGTTTAGCAATTGCCTTTGGTATTAAGCAGGAAAAGCTTAGTGATTGTTTTAGAATAATAGACAAAGTGGAAAAGATTGGTTGGAGCGAGGTTGAGCGCGACTTGGAATCAAAGGAAATAAATACTGAAATCTTAGATGTTATCCAGAAAAACGATTTGGCCTCTGCCAAGGAAGTTATAATTGAAAAAAAACAAAGCATTGATGGGATAAAAAGATTAGAAGAGCTTTTAGATTATGTCAACATTTTAGGATTGTCTGATTTTGTCAATGTGGAGCTTTCACTCGCAAGGGGTCTTGACTACTATACAGACACTGTAATGGAGTTAAAGACTTCTGAAGGTCCAAGCATAGGTGGTGGCGGCAGATATGACAACCTTATAGAAAGATATGGTGGCCGCAAGCTTTGTGCAACAGGAATCTCTTTCGGAGTTGACAGAATATTAGACACCATTGAGAAAAAAATAATTGCTGAAAAAGTTAAAACAAAGATTTTTGTTTCAACTCTCGGAGATGAGTATATAAAAGTTGCACTTGATATTGTTTCAAAACTTAGAAAGGCTGGCATAAGCACTGAGCTTGATCTAATGCAAAGAGGAATTTCAAAAAATTTGGAATATGCATCAAAGAAAGGAATACCTTTTTTCATAATATTAGGCCCCAAAGAACTTAGCCAAGGCAAGCTTAAACTACGCAATATGGTCACAGGTCAAGAGAAGCTTATAGATATCAGCTCAATTGATGCCATCAAGAAAGAAATATTATAAAAATAAATTCCATCAAAAAAGTTAATGTTGAAATGCCCCGGTAGCTTTAGTCAGCAAGAGCGCCACACTGGTAATGTGGAGGTCGCGGGTGCAAATCCCGCCCGGGGCTTCGTTTTTTTTTGTTTTTTTTTTTTAGCTCCTAAAAATGATTGAATCAGATTTAAAAATATATTGTGTAAATTTATCTTTATGGCTCTTGACAGTTACGTTAAGGTAGTCAAGGCTCAAAAAAGTGCTCAAAAGCCCACCTATGGTGGAGCCTCGTCTGAAGTTTATACCCCAAAGGTAGAACCAAAGATTTTGTCTCCAGAACAGACAAATCCAGTCAATATAATGGCTAAGGACGGATCAGAAGCTTGGAAAAGTTGTGAGTACCTTAAAGTCAAGGACAATGAGCTTTATTGCAGTTATTTTGTGGCTAAATGTGGCATGGAACGCTGCAACAAGAGATTTTTAAGCACCACAAAAAAGATACCAAAGCTTTAAGATTTCTTAATTTCTTTCATCTGATTCAGTATTTTTTGAAAGTTTTATTGCTAATTTTGGTTTTTTTGCCAAAGAATAAAACAAGAGACCCAAGCCTAGCAAAAAGCAAAATAAAGCACAGTATATAAGTAAATTTTGTTGTGTAATTTGTGTTCTATCTGGTGTGTACACATTTTTGATTTCTAAACCTTTTTCGTAGTCAGTTACAATAGTTTCTTCACTCTTTCTTATGGCAACGGTACTTTCTAATTTTGACATTTGTTGTGCTGAAACACCGAAAAATAGAATTCCAAACTGAACTAAGGCTAAAATTAAAAATATGCCTGCCAAAACCAGCAAAATGCGCCTGCTTTTGTCGAAAAACATTGTGCCTTTTCTAGTAACGCGATAATAAACCCATTTATGCGCAAAACCGTTATCTATGCGCTCAACTAGCCCAGCTTCTTCTAGCTTTTTTATATGTTCATAAATTGTTGACTTTGAACAGTTAAGTTTTCTTGCAAGTTCAGAAACAGTATGATTCCTTGAAAGCAGCAGCTTAAGTATTTCTTGGCGAGTATCAGATGAAAGCGCTTTAAGCTGATTGCTTTTCAGAATCAATTCCTGTTCTTCCATAAGGAAAATCATGGGAAAAATTGTTTAAATTGGTTTGTTTTTTGTTCGTCTTTTTATTTTTAACTTACAAAACTAAAGGTAAAGAATTAAAAACAGATTAAAGAATATCTATGCAGAGAGCATGCTTGAAGATGAGGTAATAGAGGCCCTAGTATCAAAGGTTTTAAAAGATAACATGACAATTGCGGTTGGTACTGGTGAGCATGGGGAAAAGTTTCTTAAACAGATCGCCATAAAGGCATTAGAAAACGACTATAAGATTAGAGTGGTGCCCACTTCTATAAAGCTTGCTACTACTTGTACTGCGTTCAAGCTTCCAATTGCTTCTATAAACAGGGATGAGATCGACCTCGCAATAGAGTTTGCTTCAATGGTTGACACTCAGTTCAACTATATAAAACGTGAAACAACTTCACTTATAAGAGACAAGATGATTGCACAAAGCGCTGCTGAACTAGTTATAGTTTGCGAAGAATCAAAATACGTTAAACGCTTGCATGGAATTATACCATTTGAGGTTGATGCATTTGGTGCTGAAAGAAGTCTGCTACAGTTAGACGAGTATGGTAAAGCAAGCTTTAGGCTGGGCCCAAAAGGGGAACGTCTCTTTACTGAAAGCGGCAATAACATAATAGATGTTCACTTCGACCAGATATACTCTTTGGAGGATCTTGAATATAGTACTAAAAATATTCCGGGAGTTATAGAGACCGGCCTATTTTTAGGATATGCGGATAGAGTGCTACTACATAACGACAAGATAAAGATGCTGAGCAGAATAATAAAGCTCGAGGAGCAGATAGAGTAGAAAAATTTTGGTGTGAATTTGTTACTAAAAAACCAAAAAATCTTTGAAAAACAACCCATGTACAAGTATAAAGCACGCCTCATGTTGCAAGATTGGAAATTTGCTGGTATAAAAGGCCCAGAGGACCACTGCAAGAATCTGCTCTTGTGAGAGACACAGAATTTGGTACTTATAGAAAACCATTTAAATACGAAAGAACGGAAGTAAACACATGCAGAAAAAGGTTTAAGAGCCTCGCACAGCACGCATGGGGCATTGCTTAGCTCTGTGGACATGGACTCTTTTTTGAGAAACTCTGAGCCTCATGATGTAACTACACTTGTAATTGGTCGCATAGACAAAAGGGGTAAAGAGATAGGACACACCTTTATAAAGCTAACTAAACTTTCTTTGAAAAAGGCCTTACTAAAGAACATGGAATTTGGTTAAGGGATTATGCTCAAGCAAGGGGGAATGAGAGATCTTTTACTTTTTTTGCGAAAAGATTTCGCTAGATAAAGCCAAAAGAAGTATAGATATTAAACCTTTTTCTTGGCTTATTTAAATAAAAAAGCCAGAGTAGCTCAGCGGTTAGAGCGTTCGACTCATAATCGAAAGGTCGCGGGTTCGATCCCCGCCTCTGGCAATGCAAAAATTGCGTAGGAAGGTGTTTGTGTGGATAAAAAAAACATTGCTTTGATTCTAATTGGTATTGTTTTTGGTATTGAAGGTGTTTTAGTAAGCTATTTTGGCTATTCTCTCTCCTCGGAATTTAGCAATATTGCGGCTCTTATAGAAAAAGAAAAAGAATTTTTTGACGAAGATGCAGATCCAGAATTTGTAAGGATGCTTAGCATGCTATTTATGCTTGCTGTATTTTATGGCATTGCAAAGACAATAATAGGCGTTTTTTGCATTGCAACAGGTGCATCAGAGGCGTTCAAGGAAATAGCACCAAACGAAGAAACGAAAAAACCAAAAATAAAAGACAAAGGCAAATCTTAGCTGTTGAAAACCTCAGCACTCAATTTTGACATCATTCAACAAAGTCAGTGCTCAGCGGTCTCTTCATCGGTTTTCAATATAGGATTGCTCAAAAGCATTTTTAAAAGTATAATGCGCAAAATAAGTAGTAAGCTGTAAGCCCCGGTGGTGTAGGGGTTAAGCACTCCAGCCTCTCAAGCTGGCAACCCGGGTTCAAATCCCGGCCGGGGCATTTTTGGATAAGTCTTAGACTGATGCAAGCCAATGACGCAAAGCTGAAACTAAAAGAAGTGTTTTGACTAAAAGATTTTGACTAAATTGAGGTTTTGTATCTTTTTGTAGAACTAATTTAGGAGCCTCTTTAAAAAGGGATAAAAATGCAGGTGTAAATATTGATAAGCATATTCTTAGCGTTTAAAAAGAAATCTTTAAAGCTCAGAGTACTAAAAAAGCAAAAAGCCTCTAAAGCTACTTCTTTGTTCTTTCCTTTATTTTTTTAAGGTATTCTTTGTATGAATCTACAATCAATTTTTTATCTTGTAGCGTAAGTGACCTTTTTTTCTCAGCTGGAACTCCCGCATAAAGAAAGCCACTTTTTAGCACTGAATTAGGCTTAACTAAAGACCCAGCAGCAACTATGACCCAAGAACCAATCTTTGCGTTATCAAGTATTGTGCTGTTCATACCTATAAGCACATTAGAGCCGATTTTTGCATTGTGGATTACAGCAGCATGGCCGACTGTCACGTTTGAGCCTATTTTTACTGTTCCATGCAAAACACAGTTGTCTTGTATGCTTGTGTTTTTGCCTATCGTTATTTTTCCTTCATCTGCCCTAAGCACAGCAAATGGCCATACACTAGAGTTGACCCCAAGAGAAATTTCGCCTTCTATGAAAGCAAGTGGATGAACAAATGCTTTTCCAACCTTGTAAAGCTTTGAAATTGGAATTTTCATTAAAAATGAAAAAAACACAATATTTATAAAGTAGATTGGATACAATTAACATCATGTATCTGTAATTTTAAGGGGGTGAAATTTTGGACCAGAGAATTGGCGGCTTTGCTTTTATAGCAGGTGTGCTTATAGCACTTCTTGGAGGTCTCATAAGTGGTTTTGGCTACTCTGAGCCTGGACTAATCCTTGTATTGCTAGTGTTAATTGGCTTTGTTGTTGGTATTTTGAATGTCAGTGATAAAGAGATAACCGCTTTCTTGATTGCAGCCATTGCGCTACTATCAATAAACAGCGTATCCTCAGAAGTTATAAAGGAAAGTCTTAACAAACTACTTCCGAATTTAGGAAGTATAATTGCAAGCATAACTAGTCACATAGCAGTGTTTGTAGCTCCAGCGGCACTAATAGTGGCCTTGACTGAAGTTTACAAGATTGCAAGTACTTCAGAAGGGTTAAAAACCACAAAAGGCAAATGATTTCCATTCCTATTTTTTGTTTTTTATTTATTTTTTTATTTATTTTTGTTTTTTGTATATGTTGTTGGTTTATAATTTAATCCTTTAGTGATAAGAAAAAACGTGGACTATATGGCCAAAAGATTGAAAAAAAGCCCCTGTGAAAAAAAACTTTTTTTTATATTTTTATTTTCTATTATTGCTTTTTTGTTTCTTCTTTTTTTTGCAATGCTTTTTTTAGTACATGGGCCTTTCAAGACTGGTAACTCAGACGATGTTGGTTACTACAAAAATATAAGCAAGCAAATTCACAACGAAATCCAACAGTTGCTGGAAGAATCGAAGAAAGGGTTGCCTAATGAGTCTGATGTAAATTTTGAAGATGTAGAAGAAGTTTTGCAGTTCAATCTATATATTTCTATGACAGAAGACATTATTTGGCTAGCTGAGATAGAAAATAAAAACTATGAAAAGATTTTGGGAAATAAATATGAAATTGAAATAAAAGAACTTACAAAAAAAGAGATTGCGTGCTATGTGCTTTTGCATTACATTTTGTTGCTGAATATTAATGTAGCTGACCAAATAAGTGAAACGTCTTTCCAAGATCGTCAAAATGCTTATTTAGAGCTTGCAGATTCAATCCTAAAGAAAAGCAATGAGATCAAAATAAGTGAAGAGTTTCTTGAAAGTTTTAAGGAAGATTTTGGACTTAAAATTGATAAAATAGAACGCAATGTCCAGGAACTGTTTTCAGAATATCTCGGAGAATTAAGCAAAAGGATTAATCGTGCAAAATTAGCAGATAACTTGGAAAAGGCGTATATTGAGTCAGTGAAGATTACAAATCTAGCAAGTCCTTGAAAGGCAAAATTTATTAACACTTTTAGAATACTACTATTAGGAACATATGCGCGCACGCCTCGGTAGCATAGTGGCAATGCAGCTGACTTGTAATCAGCAGATCGTGGGTTCGAATCCCACCCGAGGCTTACAAAAGAAGGGCTTTATGTGGATGTAACGATAGATAAAATAAAAGAAGCGGTAGCACAAGCGGTTGACACTGGAACGCATATAAACATAGCCAGTGCTACTGAAAAAATTGCCAAGAAACTTGGCTTAAACGAGCAATGGATAGAATATACACACATAGAGTTTAGAAACAAGATGCATGAGATTGCGTACAAAAAAACACCATATAATGATCGAATACTTTTCTTACCACATTGCATGAAAAATTCAGAAAAGTGCAAAGCACAATATGGATCTGAGGGTTTAAAGTGCCTAAAATGTGGCAGTTGTAAGATTGGCATAATAGTGTCAAAAGCCGAAGAACTTGGCTACAAAGGGGTTTTTGTGTGTCCGGGAGGTAGCATAGTGCTTGAGATTGTCAATAGATACAAGCCAAAAGCAATACTTGGTGTGTGCTGTTATAAAGAAGCAATATTGGCGTTTGACAGTCTTAAGGATTTGAAAGATATAAAAGTGGCACCGCAGGCAGTGTTGCTTACAAGAAAAGGTTGCATAGATACTGATGTAAACTTAGAAGAAGTTTTTGAAAAACTTACATTGAAAGAGTGAGGTGAAAAAATGGACGAAACTCATGGTGTACAGCTATTTGCAAATCTTGATGATTGGAAATGTGTAAAAAAGCTTAAAGTTGAAAAAGGCATGGAATCAAGAGAGATTGCTGAATTTTTGATTTCATTGTGCTTTAGTGCAAACAAAAAAGCTGAAGATTTTCTTAGCAAAGATATAGATTTTGAAATTATAAAAAAGGCTGTTGATTCAGAGGACCTTAAACCGCAAAATGTTCTTGAGAGCAATTCTGTTAAGAGAGCTATAAAAGAATCTATAAAAAACAGAGAATCTTTGGAAAGCAACGTTGTAAAAACAATGGAAGAGATTGCAAGCATATTTGCCACTAGATATCTTCTCAAGAAATCAGGAATAAAAATTGACTACTACGAAGCTGAGCTTCCATCACTTAAGCTTGCCAAAAAACTTAGCAAAAAGGTTAAATAGTTTGTCTGTGCAATAATTATTTTATCCCGCCTTTGCATAGTAGCTAATGCGTCCGGCTGTAGACTTAGCAACAACAGCTTGCCTTGTTATGGCAAGGCTGTTACCGGAAGATCCCCGGTGCAACTCCGGGAGGCGGGATTTATACTAATTTTCTTTGTTTAATTTTTGTTGCTTGTAGTTAAAACTAAATGTTTAAATAGTTTTATGTTGTTTTTTTAATATGCGATTTTGGGGCTGGGTTCTATTGTTTTATGCTTTCTTAACCTTTTTGAGCTTGTTCCTTGCGCCACATCTTTTCTTTTTCATGGGCTTTGTGCTACTAATTTTGCTTGTTATGTCAGTAAGGATTGTTTACGAATATCAGCGAGCTGTGCTTTTCACACTCGGAAAATACTCTGGCCTTTTGCAGCCTGGCTTCAATATAATAATTCCAATAATACAATGGACAACAACAGTTGACCTTCGTGTTGATGTTGTTGATGTTCCGGAGCAAACACCAATAACAAAAGACAACGTTTCGATAAGCGTTGATGCTGTTTTGTACTATAGAATCAGAAAAGATCAAGCGGACAAAGCAATACTTGAGGTTGAAAATTATAGGTATGCTGTGAGCCAACTTGCACAGACAACAATGCGCGAAGTTATTGGCGAAGTAAACCTTGACGAGCTTCTCTCACAGAGGGAAAAAATTGCTAAAAGGATCAGGGAAATATTAGATAGGGTTACAGACCCTTGGGGAATAAAAGTTGAATCTGTTGATCTGAAAGAAATAATTTTGCCTGAAAGCCTAGTAAGGGTTATTTCTAAAGAGGCAGAAGCAGAAAGAGAAAAAAGAGCAATATTGCTTAGGGCACAAGGTGAACTTGAAGCAGCTCAAAATCTAAGTAAAGCTGCTGTGCATTTAGTCAGTGTAAAGGGTGGAATGCACTTAAGAACCTTGCAGGTAATACATTCATTAAGCACTGAGAAAAGCAAAACAGTGGTTTACACAGTACCTTCTGAACTTTTAAGACAGATAAATGTAAAGTTTGTCGACATTGCCAAGAAGCTTCTCGAGTAATGGCGTTATTCAATGGGCTTATTGTGTTGCTATTTTTTTCTATATAACTATTACAATGCCATATAGAAACACAGCCATGGCCGGTATGCAATACAAAGCAATGTGGTATATTCTATTGTACATTACTTCATCTTTGCGCTTTGCATGGCGCATCATCATCACTGTGCTAAATAAGCTTAGCAGCAATATGGAATAAGTGGATATCATAAATTTGTCAGCAAATGTGAGGTAGCCAACAGGTGGTATGCTCGAAGTAACATTAAGGTGGAACATTACTGAAGCAATTAGCGAAGAGGTGTTTATCCCAATTCTTGTCCAAAGTTTGTCTTGTTCTTGTATGAGTAAAGCCAATAGCCCCGCAATTACAATGAATATCACAGGCACGAATGTTTTTAGGATTGCGGCGAGCAATATTCTCCTTATGTGAATCTTGAATATAAACCTAGAATAGGTCTCACCATATGGCTCATAGAAGTGATCGGTTACCTCTTGCTCATAGCCGATAAGATCCCAGCCAACAATTACAACTGAGGGATCAATACCTGCAGATTTTTCGTCTGGAACATAGAATAGTTTTTCAGATGTGTTCCTTTTATCCTCAATTTGTATTGTTAAAAAATGCTCATCAAATGGATACTTTTTAAGGTCAATATTTTCTGCAAGGGATGCCTGAATGCGATAAAACTTTTCGTTTGGCTCGTCAATAATTTTGTCAACAGAGGTTGCACGCCCGTTCATGAATTCAAAATTGCTTGGATCACAAGGTTTGTCGCATTTCATTGAAAGATAGAAATCAACTGTATAAGATCCTGTGCTAACCTCAAATTTGCCAATATTGAGAACATAAATGCCAACCTCTACCTTTTGCGGCTCTGAGGCAACATTAGTAAGCAGCGTAATGAAAATTAACAGTAACAATGGTAACGAAAAAAGCTTTGTTTTCATCAAATCACCAAAATTACATTTAGCAAGAGAATAAATAAAAATTTTATTGACTTTCGCTGATTTCATTTATCTTTTGATCTTATTAGGAACAATTTTAACACTGACTAAACAAATATTTTTTATGATAAAGAAGATTGGATACGCCCCAAAGGAAATCGCTGATTGGGTAACATTCAGGAAAAATTTTGATCACCCCATACATGACTGGTTTTATTTTAAAGAAGGTTTTTCAAAGGAGCTTGTAGATTGGATCATAGACAGTTACGGGCTAAAAGGGCCTATATATGATCCATTTTGTGGCTGTGGCACTACTCTTTTGACCGCGAAGCAAAGAAATATTGAGTCATATGGCTTGGATATTTCACCTTTGGCTGTTTTTGTAAGCAAAGTTAAAACAAGAAATTATGATATCAAAAAGCTAAAACATTATTTGACAGCCTGTACAAAAACCCCACCAAGCATAGAAATTCCAAACAAGAAAATTTTCAAGAAATACTTTAACAAAGAAAACATTGCGGATATTTGCATGATTAAACAAAACATTAAGGAGCTACCTGACGAAAAGGCGCGAGATTTTTTTATGCTTGCGCTAATGGATTCTGCTTCAAAAGTAGCATTGGTTAAAAAGCAAGGAAGAAGCTTGCGCAGGATAAAGAGAAGACCAATGTCTTTCAGAAAAATTTTTTTAGAAAAAGTAGAAAAGATGATAAGTGACTTAAGCAATTGCATTTCTATGGGTCCTGAACCAACAGTAATTGAAGGTGACGCGCGCCACTTTGTCTTGGAAAGAAAAGCAAATGCTATAATAACGTCTCCACCATATCTGGGAAAAGATGAATATACAAAGGTTTACAAACTTGAGCTTGGTCTTTTCTTAGAGCAAGCACCTAAGCTGCAAACATACTTGGGTGAAATCAAAGAAATACCAAAAAATGGAAAATATGGTGGTCTACCTGTCGAGGCCCAAGCATATTTTTTGGATATGGAAAAAGCCATTGACAAAATGTATGCTTCCTTACAAAAAGGTGGTTTGGCCTTTATTGTTGTTGCTGGCGGTTGTTTGCCAGATGCTGTTATTGAGTCAGATGAAATTATTGAGCGAATTGCTAAAGATATTGGTTTTGCAAAAATTGATAGGATAATTGCTAGAAAAGTACCCTGCATGCGCGATCGTACAAAATTGGTGGGAAAAACAAGAGAAAGTATCATTGTATTTGAAAAAAGGCCATAGCCCTGCAACGCTGGGAAAAAGTTCTTTTTTTAAATAGTTCTTGCTAATAAGCAATTTTTTAAGGTGGAGACATGACAATGTCGAGTTCACAGCTTTTTACTGGAAAAGGAATTAAGAAGGAGCTCATACTTGAGCTTTCCGAAGGTGAAGATATTTTTGAGTGCATACGACTTGGCATGATACAAAACAACATAAAGGAGGCGCATGTGAAGGCAATAGAGGGAAAGCTGTCCAATGCTTCTATAAACTACATGAGTGGCTCAAAATATGTTTTTGATGAATTAAAAAATCTTGAGGTTTTAAAGACTTATGGAAAATATGAGCTGAAGGGAAAAAATCAAGACCAGCTTTATGGGAACTTGCATATTGTTGCTAAAATTGCGGGAAAACCAGTTAGCGCAACTCTAACAAAAGCAAGAGCTACCGAAGGACTTAAGATAAGGCTTCAATTTGTTGACATTGTGGAATAAATGTTTTTAAATAACTAGCCTATTCAAGTTCAGTAAGCTTATCTAGTAAACGCGCTATTTCAAGCATATTATTCATTATGCGCTCTATGTCATCACGCATCTCAATAAAGGTGTTAAAAAGTGTACTTGCACGCAAACGATAGCGTCTGCGATCCTTTATAATTAGGCCTGTTGCCATTAGACGATTAAGCTGGTTTATTGTTGCACCCCTGGACTTATTTATGCGTTCAGCTAGTTCTGTTGAGCTTAGGCCCTTTTTTTCTTTTATTAGCTCCAGCAGTATCTGCTTTGCAGTATCTGTGTCATAAGCCTCTAAGCAAAGTGCTTTACAAAGATATTCTATGGCTTTGTCAAAATCTGCATCAGTTAGCCTTTCAACACGCCTTAAACGTATGGTAAAAGATGCGCTAGACATATGATACGTTTCGTGCGAAACCTTTTTAAACTGTTTGTCTATTAAACATTAAATATGTTCAGCAAAACTTGGACAAAAAAATAAAAAACTTGGACAAAAGGAGGTGAGATTATGCGCATAAGGAGGTTTTTTGATCCTTTTGAGGAAATGCGCAGAATGCTCTCTGGCTTGTATGACTTTGAATTTGAAGACTTACCTGCAGAAACAAGAAGCGTTAGACAGCCGCCAGTGGACATGTGGGAAACCGATGACGCATATCACTTGAGCATTGAAATTCCTGGGGTGCAAAAGCAGGATATAAACATAAACATAGTTGACAATGGTCTAGAGATAACTGCAAAAAGAAAAGAAAAATACGAAGAGAAATCAAAGAACTTTTACAGAATAGAGCGTAACTATACAGGGTTTTACAGGTTCATAACTCTGCCAGAAAACGCAGAGCTAGAAAAAGCCGACGCAAAATACGAAAATGGAATACTGGAAATCAAAGTACCAAAAAGCAAAGAGAAGCACCCATCGAAAAGAATCATTGAAATCAAGTGATGCCTTCCGATGCATCCCTTTTTACATTTTTTTATGTTTTACTTTTTGTAGGTGGTGCAAATGTTTGATGATGACTTTTTCGATGATTTTGAAAGATGGTTTTTTGGAAGCCGTGAGCCACAAGAGGATGTGGAGATAAGTAATTATCAGCTTACATATGATGTTTGGGAAGAAAACGGAAAAATATTTGTTACAGTTGAGCTGCCTGGTGTAGAAGAGAAAGATATTGAATTGCAGATTTCAGGCAACAGACTCCTCATAAGGTCTTATAGAAGAAAAGGCTCTTCTGATGTACAGGAAGGTTACTACAAAACGATAAGGCTACCCTATTGGGTTAAAGAAAAACCAATAAGCAAAACATTCAAAAACGGGGTCTTAGAGCTAATTTTTGAGAAAGCCAATGGAGAAAGGCAAAGAATTGAAGTAAGATAAGGTGATGCCTATGGTTAAAAAAGAAAAAAGCCAAGATAAAAGCAATGAATTGGAACTCATAGTTGGAGAAGCATACAAGATGGATGTTGGCCGTGGTATTGCTAGGCTTAGCACTACTGCTATGAATTCGCTTGGATTAGTAGCGGGTGATGCAATACTAATTAAAGGTAATGAAGATGCGCTGGCCATTGTTTGGAGATCACACAACGACGCTGAGGAAAAAGAAATAATAAGAATGGATAATGTATTGAGGCGCAATGCAAAGGTCTCCGTAGGTGATAAAGTCATAGTAAAAAAAGTTGAATTAGAGGAGGCTAAAAGTGTAACAATTGCACCATTAGAAGAAGTTCGTTTTTCTGGAAACCCAACACATTACTTTCATGAGAAGCTTTTAGAAAGAGCTGTAATGAAAAACGCGATGTTAGCCATAGATGTGATGGGCACAACCCTTCACTACATAGTCACCAATTTACAGCCCAAAGGATTTGCAAAGATAACTCCAAACACAAAACTAATTGTATCTGAAAAAAGGGTTAAAGCTGAAGCTATGAAAATACCAGCCATAACTTATGAAAACATAGGTGGACTTAAGGAAGAGATATCAATGATTAGAGAAATGGTTGAATTGCCAATGAAACACCCTGAAGTTTTTGAGCGCCTAGGAATAAGTGCACCAAAAGGTGTGCTTTTAACTGGGCCCCCCGGATGTGGAAAAACTCTGCTAGCGAAAGCAGTTGCAAATGAAAGCGAAGCAAACTTTTACGCAATAAATGGACCTGAAGTAATGAGCAAATGGTACGGAGAAAGTGAAAAACGCCTAAGAGATATATTTGAAGAAGCAGAAAAGAACGCACCAAGCATAATATTCATTGATGAGATTGATGCGATTGCACCAAAAAGGGAAGAAGTTACTGGAGAAGTTGAAAGGCGCGTAGTTGCACAGTTGCTTACATTGATGGATGGTTTAAAATCAAGGGGCAATGTTGTTGTAATAGCTGCAACTAACAGACCAGATGCTATAGATGAAGCACTGCGTAGGCCTGGAAGATTTGATAGAGAAATCGCAATTAATGTACCTGATCAAAAGGCTAGAAAAGAAATACTACAGATTCACACTAGGGGTATGCCTCTTGCTAAAGATGTTGACCTAGAAAAGCTTGCTGAAATCACTATAGGATATACGGGTGCTGACCTAGAAATACTGTGTAAAGAAGCTGCAATGAAAGCTTTGAGAAAATACATTCCTGAGCTTAAGAAATATGAGGAGCGCGTACCAACTGAAATTTTAGAAAAAATGGAGGTGAAAATGCGCGATTTTATTGAAGCATATAAGAAAATAGAGCCAAGTGCTATGCGCGAGGTCATGATACAGAAACCAAACGTAAAATGGAGTGACATAGGTGGGCTTGAAAGTGTAAAAAACAGGTTACGAGAGATAATCGAATGGCCACTTAAGAAACCAGACCTATTTAAGAAGGCTGGCATAAAACCAGCAAAAGGAATACTGCTTTATGGACCTCCGGGTTGTGGAAAAACATTGTTAGCTAAGGCAGTGGCCACTGAAAGCGAGGCAAACTTCATTGCAATAAAAGGGCCTGAGCTAATAAGTAAGTGGGTTGGAGAAAGCGAGCGCAACGTTAGAAAGATATTTAAAAAAGCAAGGCAAGTTGCACCATCCATTATATTCTTTGATGAATTTGATGCAATAAGTCAAGTGAGAGGCGCGAGCATGACTGATGCAACTGAACGTGTGATAAACCAACTTCTCACAGAGCTTGATGGCATTGAAGAACTTGAAAAGGTTGTTGTTATTGCAGCAACTAACAGACCTGATCTGATTGACAAGGCTCTATTAAGGCCGGGACGTATAGATGTACATATTGAGATACCCATGCCCAATGAAAAAGAAAGGATTGAAATATTTAAAGTCCACACCAGAAACATGCCTTTAGCAAAGGATGTTTCCATAAAAGAACTTGCAGCAGAAACTGAAGAATTCAGTGGTGCTGACATCGCAGCAGTATGCCGAGAGGCCGGAATGGAAGCCATAAGAGAGGCTGTACAAAAAAATCAGCAGGACATCATAGTCAAAAAGGAGCACTTCAAAAGTGCACTGGCAAAGATAAAGGAGTCAAAAGGATCTGCAACGGAAAATCAATTCCAAAAGGGTGCAACATAAGTAAAAAAACAACTTAAAACAACTTGCTTGAGATAATTTTTAATAACTTTTTGCTTTTTTTATTTTGCATGGCTATTGGAAGACTGAGAGAAGGTAGGCCTCTTCCTGACACAGAAGAAATGAAAATTTGGAGAAAGAATTATGAGAATATGACATTTGAAGATCATGAAGAGAAACTTAGATCGCTGGGCTTTGACGACCAGGACTTAGCGGAGTTCAAAGAGGTTTGGGAAAAGGAACGCAGAGAAAACCGCTTTAAGAAGTGAGCTTCAGAAAAAGTTGTGAAAAATATTAAATATTGTTAAATGACCTTAGATTCTGACATTTGGTGTTGGTTGCGTGTATGAGATAATATTTAAAATGCTTTCTCAATATAAAATTTTAGAACAAAAAAAGTGTTTTTGTTAGCTGTGGGTTTGGCCGATTTTTGGTAAAAAATTCTGAAAATTTGGGCGATATTGTGGAAGAGAAAAGACATTTTCTTGTGCCAAAGCATTCAATTGTACCAAAAGAAAGAGAAGAAGAAATTTTAAAGAAATTTCATGCAACTAAGGATGAGCTACCTACGATACTTCTTTCAGATCCAATGGTTAAGAAGCTAAAGGCCAAAATAGGGGATATAATTGAAATAGAGCGTGATTCGCCCATAGCTGGCAAAAGTTACTATTATAGGGTAGTAAGATAGTTTATTGTCCTGGTGAGCCGTATGGATACTTGGCCTCTCATAGAAGCCTATTTTAGGAATAAAAGCATAGCTGAATTAGAAATCCAAAGTTTTAACCAGTTTGTAGATGAAAAGTTAGATGAAATAGTAAAAGAAAATCAAGTAATAGTACCAAAAATTGAAGAAGTGCGCGTAGAACTTGGCAACATTCAGGTTCTCAAACCAAGAATAATTGAAGCTGATGGATCACCAAGGGGCGAGTTTTTACCAATGGAAGCACGTTTAAGAAATATGACTTATGCTGGGCCAATTTATGTTGAAATGAAGCTTTTTAGGCGTGATATAGAACAAGACTCTAGAACTGTTTATATAGGTGATTTGCCCATACTTCTCAAGTCCAAAAAATGCTGGCTTTATGGAAAAAGCGAGGAAGAGCTAATAGAAGCTGGTGAGGATCCGTATGATTTTGGAGGTTACTTTATAATAAATGGTTCTGAAAAGGCGCTTATGACACAGGAAGTACTTTGCTCTGATAGGGTTATGGTATCTGAAAAAACAGCTGCTGGGGATGTTACTGTCGAAGTAATAAGCACCAGTGGTGCTTTTAAGGGGCGTGTTAGAATAACTAGAAAGGCTAATGGAATGCTTTACGTAACTTTTCCAAGCTCTCCAAAAAAACTAAAACTTTTTACCTTGCTTAAGGCATTAGGGCTTGATACATTTAAAGAGATTAAGTCTGTTTTTACCTTTGGAGAGCAAGAAGTTGAAAATGATATTTTGCTCAATTGGGAAAACACAGAAAAAATGGATGAAAAAGAGGCACTTGACAAAATTGGAAAAAGCGTTGCACCTGGACAAATATTGGACTATAGGCTCAGAAGAGCACAAGAGGTCATAGATGGCTTTTTGTTGCCTCACATTGGGCAAAGCAAAGCAGATAGGCTGGCAAAAGCATTTTATCTAGGAATGATGGCTTCAAAAGCAATTGAAAGCGCTTATAATTTGCGCTTGGAAGACGACAAAGACCACTATGCCAACAAACGTCTTGAGTTATCAGGAAAACTTATGGAGCATTTGTTTAGATACGCATTTAAGTACTTTGTTAAAGACCTTAAATTCCAGATTGATCGTACTGTTACCAGAAGGAGAAAACTTAACATAAATACTATTGTCAGACCAGATGCGATAACTGAAAGGATTAGATTTGCCATGGCAACTGGTAACTGGATTGGTAGAACCACGGGCGTAAGTAAATTTATGGATAGAGTAAATTATTTGAGCCCTCTCACTGACATAAGAAAGGTAAAAAGCCCTCTAAACAAAAATAGAGAGCTTTATGAAGCTCGAGATGTTCATGGTACGCATTGGGGAAGATTTTGCCCTATTGAAACACCCGATGGCCCACAATGTGGTCTTGTAAAGAACCTTGCTCTTTTAGTTAATGTTACAACTGATGAAGAAACGCAAACAATTGAAAAGTTGCTAAAAGAAATGGGGGTTAAGCTCTAAGAGAGATGATTTTTATGGTAGACATGAGAACAAAGGTTTATATTAATGGAAAACTAATTGGCTTTCACCAAGAACCTGAAAAACTCATTAAAGAGCTTTTAAAGGCAAGACGAAGTGGAATCATATCACCAGGTGTAAACTTTTCATACAATAAGTATACTAATGAGATCACCATAAGCAGTGATGCTGGCCGAGTTCAAAGACCTCTAATTGTTGTTGAAAATGGAAAACCAAAGCTCACTGAAGAACATATCGAAAAAGTTAAGAAAGGCATACTAAAATGGGAAGACCTTGTAAAGGAAGGAGTAATAGAGTATCTGGACGCTGAAGAAGAACAAAATGCTTTAGTTGCAGAGAAGATTGAAGATTTGACACCAGAGCATACACACCTTGAAATAAACCCTGTTGGTATCCTTAGTATAATAACCGGTATGATCCCATTTGTAAGCCATAACTTAAGTGGAAAAGCTTTGCATGGTGCAAAGATGTTTAAACAAGCAATAGGCTTTGGACAGGCTAATATAAAGATCAGAACAGATACTGAAGGTTTCCTTTTGCATTATCCTCAAAAAGCCATAGTGAAAACGAGAATTATGGACCTTTTGAAGGTAAGTGAAAGACCACAGGTACAAAACTTTGTGGTTGCTATAATGCCATACTATGGATTTAACATGTTGGATGCGGTTGTGATAAACAAAGGTGCTATTGACAGATGTTTAGGTAGATCATCCTATTTTAGAACCTATGAATCAACTCAAACGCGTTATCCTGGCGGTCAAAGAGATAAATTCGAAATACCGACCGAGGATATTGTTGGATATCAGGGTGCTGAGGCATATAAGGCTCTTGGTGAAGACGGTTTAGCAGAAGTAGAGGCGTTTGTTGGGGAAAAACAAGTTGTAATTGGTAAGACATCACCACCGAGGTTCTTAGAAGAAATTGCAGAGTTTGGTGTTGTTAAAGAACGTCGCAGAGAAGCCTCTGTTGGTATAAGAAAAAATATGAGTGGCTACGTTGACAGCGTATTTCTCACTGAAGGTCCACAAGGAGATATACTGGCAAAGGTAAAAGTCCGATCAGAAAGAATCCCCGAGGTTGGAGACAAATTTGCTTCTAGGCATGGTCAAAAAGGTGTTGTTGGAGCCATAGTTCCTGAAGAGGATATGCCTTTTACACCACAAGGCATAAAACCAGACTTGATACTAAATCCACACTCAATACCAAGCAGGATGACTATTGGACACCTGCTTGAGATGCTTGCAGGTAAAGCTGGGTGTATGAAGGCTGAAATAATGGACGGAACACCTTTCAATGATATAGAACAAGACGAAATAGAAAAAATACTGATAGAAAATGGCCTAAGCCCAAGTGGAATGGAAACCTTTTATGATGGCATAAGTGGAGAAAGAATTGAAGGTAGGATATTTACTGGTGTGATTGCATATAGGCGACTATACCATCTTGTAGCTCATAAGATGCAAGCAAGGTCAAGAGGACCTGTGCAGATACTCACAAGACAGCCAACCGAAGGTAAAGAAAAGGAAGGTGGCCTAAGATTTGGTGAAATGGAGGGAGAAACTCTAATTGGACATGGGGCAAGTATGTTGCTTCAAGAGAAGATAGTGGAAGATTCTGACAAGGTAACTGAATATGTTTGCGAAAAATGTGGTATAATAGCCGTGAATGATCGTATTAGAAACAAGAAATATTGCCCGATATGTAAGAATTCGAAGGTTTATGCTGTAGAAATGAGTTATGCGTTTAAGCTTATGCTTGATGAATTGAAAGCTCTTGGTATTTATCCAAAGTTAAATCTGGTAAACAAAGCATGACTTTAGGTGGTTATGATGCTCTACAAAAAGATTGGTTCTATTGATTTCAAGGTTCTTAGCCCAGAAATTATAAGAAAAATGAGTGCTATAGAGATCAAAACTGCTGAAACGTATGATAAAGACGGTTACCCGATGGAAGAAGGCCTAATGGATCCACATTTAGGTGTAATAAATCCCGGTTTAAGATGTAAAACATGTGGCCAAACAATGAAGCACTGCCCAGGACATTTCGGTTCTCTTGAACTTGTGAGGCCAGTTATACATGTGAAATTTGCCAAAAAAATAGAAGAGATACTTGAAGTTACTTGTAACAAGTGTGGCCGGATGCTTCTAACTGATGATGTTCTTGAAAGTTTGGAAAAAGAATTCAAAAATTGGGAAGAGAGATATAAAAAAATCAAGGCTAAAGCGAAAAAGGTTTCAAAGTGTCCGCATTGCGGTGCAGCCAGAATAAAAATAACTGTGGACAAACCAACAAATTTCTTCTTTGATGTAAATCCACTTAAAAGGATATACCCAACAGAAATAAGAGAGTGGCTTGAAAAAGTAAGAAACGAGGATCTTAAATATTTTGGTTTAAATCCAGAAAATGTAAGGCCTGAGTGGTTTGTTCTTACTGTGTTACCAGTACCTCCCATCAACATAAGACCATCAATAACACTAGAAAGCGGACTTAAATCTGAAGATGATCTTACACACAAGCTTGCAGAAATAATAAGGATAAATGATCGACTACGCGAAAACATTGAAGCTGGAGCACCTCAACTGATAATAGAAGACTTGTGGGACCTACTTCAGTATCATATAACAACATATTTTGACAATCAGACAGCAGGTGTTTCACCAACTAAGCATCGCTCTGGCAGGCCTTTACAAGCACTAAGCGATAGACTCAAAGGCAAAAAAGGTCGCTTTAGGTACAATCTTACTGGTAAACGTGTTAATTTTGCAGCAAGATCAACTATAACTCCAGATCCATATCTTTCAATGAACGAGGTTGGTGTTTCAGAAGAACTTGCTGAAGAACTTACTGTTCAAGAAACAGTTACGTCTTGGAACATTTCAAACATAAAAGCTCTTATTGAAGAAGGAAAGGTTGTATCTGTAACAAGACCCGATGGGGTAAGAAAAAGGGTTATTGAAGAAAACAAGCAAGAAATAATGAAAGAAATAGATGTTGGTTATACTGTTGAAAGAACACTCCAAAATGGAGATATAATAATTTTTAACAGACAACCATCCCTGCACAGAATTTCTATGATGGGTCATTACGCTAGGATTGTACCTGGAAAAACATTAAGGATGAACCCAGTGATATGCAAACCATATAATGCTGACTTTGATGGAGACGAAATGAACTTGCATGTGCCTCAGACACCAGAAGGTCAAGCAGAAGCAAGAGAGCTCATGCTTGCTGAAAAGCACATAATAAGCCCAAGACACGGTGGTCCAATAATAGTTCCTGAAGAAGATGGTATAAGTGGTGGATTTATACTGACACTTGACAACACAGAATTTGAAGCTGAAAAAGCTTATCAGTATTTCTATGAAATGGGCCTAACAGAAATTCCAAAACCAGATAGGGGAGACAAGTATTCTGGCAAACTTATATTCAGCCAGCTTTTGCCAAAGGATCTCAATTTGCATTATAAGTCAAGAGTGTGCGAAATAATGAGCAGGGTTCATTCTTCTTATAAATGCAAAGGAGATGACTGCCCTTACTGTGTAACAATCAAGGATGGTGTTTTAGAGAAAGGTGTTATTGATCAAAATTCCGTGGGAGAAATTAGGGGTGCCCTTGTTGATACACTTGCAAGGAAATATCCACCGCATGTCATAAGGGAATTCTACGACAAATTTTCTAGGATTTATGCTGATATTATAACAACAAAAGGGATGAGTGTTGGATTGAAAGAGTATGAAATAAGTAATCGAGTAAAACAAGAGATTAGTGATACTATAAAAGAATGTATACAAAAAGGTGACCAAATAGTTAAAAAGTATAAGGAAAAAACGTTGCCACTTATCCCAGGCAGAAACTTTGAGGAAAGCTTTGAATTATATATGATGAAAGTTGCCTCAGAAGCAAAGCAAAAGATCGAAGCTTTAATACTTAAAGAGAAAGTAGAAGAACTACTTGAAAACCCCAGATACAATTCAATAGTTATGATAGTATCTGGTTCTAGAGGAGGAAGTATAAATCTTGTGAACATAAGTGGGTTTTGGGGTCAAGCTTCTGTAAGAGAAGGTAGACCAAAACGCGGATATCTTGATAGAGTATTGTCTCTTGAAAAGGAAGGAGATCATGGTATCAAAGCAAGGGGTTTTATAACTCAGAATTTCCTTAATGGCATGGATGCTGAAGAATACTTTTTCCACTCAATTGGTGGTAGACAAGGAGAGGTTGACACTGGTGTAAGTACGAAGGTTTCGGGTTATTTGTATAGAAGGCTTGCAAACTCTTTGAAAGACCTGCTTGTTGAATACGATGGCACTGTTAGAACAAGTTCAAAACAAATAGTTCAGTTTGTTTATGGAGATGACAGGGTGTTTCCAAAAAACACAAGGCTTGGTAAGGCTGTAAATGTTGAAGAAATTGTATCTGAAATACTAAAGTCAGGCAAACAGGAAAAGACAACAAAAGCTGAGCTTTCAATTGATAAGGTCAGGGAAAAATATGCCCCCGAAAAAGGCGACCTTCCAGACAAGATCTGGAACGAAATATTGGAAAATATTGTTGAAAAGAAGCTTAATGAAGAGGCTTCAAAGGAGTTGATTGCAAAAGTTAAAGAGGAGTATGAAAGAGCAATTGTTGAACCGTGTGAAGCTGTTGGAATCATAGCTGCACAGTCAATGGGTGAGCCTGGAACACAGCTTACTCTAAGAACAAAGCACTATGCTGGGGCAGCAGAGGTTAGCGTAGGCTCAGGTATACAGAGAATTGAAGAAGTTGTTGATGGACGTAGCAAAACAAAGTATTCGAGCATGACAATTTACCTAAACGAAGAAATTAGGGGGAGTAAGAAAAAGGCGGAAGAGTTTGCAAGAGATATAATTGAAGTTAAAGTTCAAGATATTGCGAAAGTCAAGGAAAACCTAGAAAAAGAAATTGCTGAAATAGAATTAGTTGATGAATGGGTTCAAGAGAGAAATCTAGACAAAGATTCAATCTTACAGAAAATAAAAGAATCTGTGAAAAAAGGAAAAGCTTTTAAAAGAGAGAATAAAGTAATAATATCTTTTGAAGGACAAAAACTCTCATATTTGAAAATAAGAAGCGAGATTTTAAAACTTATGAAAAAAAGACTTCAAGGAATTCCGGGAATCGAAAAGACCATAGTTGTTGAAGATAAGGGAGAATATATCATAAAAACGCTAGGCACAAACTTAAAAGCTGTTTTGAAAAGACCTGAGGTGGATCCTTACAGAACAACAACCAACGATATTGTTGAAATTGCAAAAGTTTTAGGAATTGAGGCTAGTCGTAGTGCTATCGCAAATGAACTACAAAGAGTATTGAAAGAAAACAATATAAAAGTGGATCCAAGGCACATGTTACTAATTGCAGACATGTTAACTTACACAGGTGAGATTAGGGGTACTGTACGTACCGGAGTAATGAGGTTTAAAACATCTCCATTTGCAAGGGCTGCTTTTGAAGAAACTGTTAAGCATCTCTTTGATGCTGCACTTTATGGTGAAACTGAACCTTTGAAGGGCATAGTTGAGAATATAATAGTAGGCATACCAATAAGGGTTGGCTCAGGCAAGGTTGAACTAGTTATGAAGGAGTAGTAGGTGGTGATTATTTGGAAATAGAAAATGAAATTAGAAGAGCTATTGAATCAGGAAAAGTTGTGCTTGGATATCGAGAATGTGAAAAAAATGTTTTAAAAGGTATTGGCAGATTATTAATAGTAAGCAAACGCTTTGAAAAGAAAAAGGTTGAAAAGCTAGAACACATTGCTGAAGTTGCTAAAATACCTTTTCTTAGTTTTGATCGCAGCCCTATGGAACTAGGTGCAATTTGTGGGAAACCATATGCTGTGTCAACAATTTTAGTGCTTGATGCTGGTAAAAGTAAGATTATGGAAGCTGTAAAGAGGGGTGAAAAAAAGAAGTAAAGTAATGCTAAGTGATGCAAGCATTGCATTTTGTACTTTCTTTTGTACAAAGAAGCTTTAAGAGTGTGAAAAAATGAAGTTGACACAGCAGGAGATCTTTTATATGAACAAATTTGATGCTATTACTGGAGTACCTGCAAAAGACTGTATTATTGATGGCAAAGTTGTAGCATTTCTTGTGACACCAGAAGATCTTGAAAAAAGTCTTGGTCCAGATGGTTTGAAGATTAAAGCTCTTGCAAAACATTTGGGAAAAAGGGTTGAGGTCTTTGCAATGCATGAAAAGGTCGAGGATTTTATAGCTAATGCATTTCCACAAATACATTTCATATCTATAGAAAGAAAAAATAAAAGTGTATTTACTAGGATGGAAAGTAATGAAAAAATAAAAATAATACAAAATATGGGCAGGTTTAAAAGAATAAAAACTTTTGCTGAGAGGGATTATAATATTGATGAAATAAAATTTTAGGTGAAAATATGGCTTTAGGTGAATTTGCTGCAAGGAAGTTAGAAAAAAATAGAAAAAAATGGCGCTGGAAACAAGCCAAATACAAGAAAAGAATGATGAGAAAGGTTGGTGAGATAATAGATCCTCTGGAGGGAGCTCCACAAGGTCGTGCTATTGTATTAGAAAAGCGTGGTGTAGAAGCAAGACAACCAAACTCTGCTATAAGAAAGTGTGTTCGCGTGCAACTAATAAAGAATGGTAGGCAGGTTACTGCATTTGCTCCAAGGGATGGGGCTATAAAATACATTGATGAACATGACGAAGTAATAATTGAAGGCCTGGGTGGTAGAAAACATGGTGCAAAGGGAGACCTTTGGGGCGTTAAGTACAAAGTGATTGCTGTTAACAACCAAAGTCTAGAAATGCTAAGAACGGGTCGGGTGGAGAAGATAAAGAGGTAATCTTATGACAAAGGCTTTTGGAAGATGGGGCACTGAAAATATAGAAATTAAGGACATTGGACTAGCAGACTATATAAACAAAGAGGCAAAGATAATACCACATTCTTTTGGGATTAAGTCAAGAAAAAAGTTTGGAAAATCAAATATTTTTATTGTTGAAAGGTTAATAAACAAAATAATGAGAAGCGGGCAAGGAAAAAGGAAACTTAGTGGAAAGTTCATTCGTGGTAGAGGGTCTACAGGAAAAAAACTTCAAGCCATGAAGATCGTTGAAGAGGCTTTGGAGATTGTAGAAAAAAAAACAAACAAAAACCCAATTGAAGCCCTAATAAGAGCCGTTGAAAATGCTGCACCAAGGGAAGATGTAACAAGGTTCAGAAAAGGTGGACTGATATATTCGCAGAGTGTTGATGTAGCTCCAATGAGACGTTTAGATGAAGCTCTAAAAAACATAGCTATTGCTGGTTTTGCGAATTCCCACAAATCTAAAAAGACAGCTGCCGAAGCACTTGCGGAAGAAATAATACTTGCTAGCCAGGGCGATGTAAAAAGTTATGCCATAAAGCGCAGGAATGAAATTGAAAGAATTGCTGCTAGCAGTAGGTAGGTGATAGTGTGGGAAGACGAGAAGAGATGGTTAAATTAGCAGAAAAAATGATGCTTAACAAGAAGAATATAAGAAACATGGGTATAATTGCGCATATTGATCACGGCAAGACAACGATGAGTGACTCACTTATAGCAGCAGTTGGTTTGATGAGCGAAGAACTTGCAGGTCAGCAATTAGTCATGGATTTTTATGAGTTAGAACAGGAACGTGGCATAACTATAAATGCTGCTAACATATCACTAGTTTATAAGTATGAAGACGAAGGATATTTGGTAAACTTAATTGATACCCCAGGCCACGTTGATTTTGGTGGAGAGGTAATAAGAGCGATGCGTGCCGTGGATGGAGTTATAGTTGTAGTAGATGCTGTAGAGGGTGTGATGCCGCAAACAGAAACTGTTTTAAGGCAAGCCCTTAGAGAAAACTGTAAACCGGTTCTTTTCATAAATAAAGTAGATCGTTTAATAAATGAACTCAAAGTTGATGAAAAAGATATGCAAGATAGGCTGGTAAAAGTTATCTCAAAGGTTAACAGTCTTATCAAGAAATTTGCTGCTGAAGAATTTAAAGAGAAATGGCAAGTAAAAGTAGATGATGGCAGCGTAACTTTTGGTTCTGCATTACATAAGTGGGCTGTTTCAGTTCCAATAATGAAAAAAACAGGTATTGGATTTAAAGATGTGTTTGCTCACTGTAAAAGTGGCACCCAGGCTGAGCTTTCAAAAAAAAGCCCACTTTATAGGGCTGTTATGGACATGGTAATAAAACATCTACCAAGCCCTATTGAGGCTCAAAAGTATAGAATACCAATAATCTGGAGTGGTGACCTAGAAAGTGAAACCGGAAAAGCTATGCTAAACTGTGATGAAAATGGACCACTATCAATGATGATAACAGACGTAACTGTAGATCCACACGCAGGGGAAATAGCAACGGGGCGAATATTTTCAGGTAAATTGCTGCCTGGTTTAAAGGTTAGAATAGATGGAAAAAGGGACTCAAATGTGCAGCAAGTTTGTCTATTTATGGGTCCAGAGCGCGTAAATGTTGAATGTGTACCAGCTGGAAACATTGGTGCAATAGTTGGAATGAAAGACGTACGTGTGGGTGAAACTATTAGCAGTATAGACATGCAGCCATTTGAATCCTTTAAGAGTTCTTTTGAACCTGTTATAACTGTAAGTGTGGAGGTTAAAAAGCCCACAGATTTACCAAAACTCATTGAGGTTTTGAAGAAGATAACAAAAGAAGATCCAAACGTAGTTGTTACTATAAATCAAGAAACAGGGGAACACCTCATAAGTGGTATGGGTGAACTTCACCTTGAAGTTACAAGATATAGGATAGAGGTTGACAATGGCATACCTATAGAGATGAGTAACCCAATAGTTGTATATAGGGAGACGATAAGAACTAAAAGTAAAGAACTTACAGGAAGAAGTCCAAACAAACACAATGACTTTACTTTAGTTGTGGAGCCGATGAGTGAAGAAATGCTTGAAAAACTTATAGAGGCAAAGCTTGAAGGTAAGATAAGAAAGAAAGACGCAGACAAAATCGCAAAACTTGAAAGCATTGGTCTAAGCTCTGATGATGCAAAAAGGGTTTGGTGGGTACATAACAATTGTATACTAATCGACAACACTCGTGGAATAGAAGCAATACAAGAAATACAAGAGCTTGTATGTCAAGGATTTGTGGACGCGATAAACGAAGGGCCTCTTGCCAAAGAAAAATGTTTGGGCATAATAGTAAGGCTTATTGATGCAAGACTTCATGAAGATGCAATTCACAGAGGCCCAGCACAAGTTCTACCAGCTATAACTAGAACAATCTATGCTTGTATCCTTAGCTCTAAACCTTTGCTTCTAGAGCCAAGACAAAAACTTTTCATTAACATACCACAAGAGTACATGGGTGCTGTGCTAAAGGAGCTACAACAAAGAAGAGCCACAATAGAAGAAATGCGCACTGAAGGGGAGCTCACAATAATAATTGCAATTGCACCTGTAAAAGAGCTTATTGGATTTAGCTCAGCAATAAGGTCTGCAACACAAGGCAAAGCTATATGGACTGCTGAGTTTTATGACTATAAAGCACTGCCAGAAACAATGCAAAAGGACGTTATAAAAAGCTTAAGAACAAGGAAAGGGCTTGAGCCTGAACCAAAACCAGCAGAGTATTTCCTAAGTTAACCAAATGTAAAACCAATGCGTACATTTTTGGTCATCCAAAGTTTAAAGGTTATGATATTTAAATTTAATGGTATAACTATATAGTTTATTGGAAATTCGTAAATATTCGTGTCTTTTGGAGGTATAAGTATGGCGGAGAAAAAACATATAAATCTAATATTTATAGGACATGTTGACCATGGAAAGTCTACAACTATCGGTAGGTTACTCTACGACTCTGGTGCTATATCGGAGCAAGAGCTAAGAAAAATTGAAGCAGAGGCCAAAGAACTTGGAAAAGCATCTTTTGTATTTGCCTTTGTGATGGATAGACTAAAGGAAGAAAGAAAGCGTGGTGTTACAATAGACCTTGCTTATAAGAAATTTGAGGGTAAAAAGAATACTTTTACTATAATCGATGCTCCGGGACATAAAGACTTTGTAAAGAACATGATAACTGGAACTAGCCAAGCTGATGCTGCTGTGCTAGTTGTATCTGCAAAAGAAGGAATTCAGCCGCAAACTAAAGAGCATGCTTTCTTGGCACAAGTTATGGGTATCAAGCAGATGGTTGTGGCAATAAACAAGATGGATGAAGTTAATTATGATAAAGGTAGATACGAAACTCTACAAAAAGATTTGAACAAGCTTCTTACTACTATAGGTTATAAACCAGAGCAATTGAAGTTTGTTCCCATATCTGCATGGAAGGGAGATAATATAGTAAAGGGGAAAGGGGCACTTGAATGGTGGAATGGGCCATTGCTTATAGATGTTTTGGATTCTCTTGAGGCGCCCCCATTGCCGGTTGACAAACCCCTGAGAATCCCAATACAAGATGTATACAACATTAAAGGAATTGGTACGGTGCCTGTCGGTAAGGTTGAAACTGGAATATTAAAACCAAACGACAAAGTAATTGTGATGCCATCTGGAAAAGTTGGGGAAGTGAAATCTATAGAAATGCATCACCAAGCTTTGCCACAAGCAGTACCTGGAGACAATATCGGCTTCAACATAAGGGGCATTGGAAAAGAGGATGTCAAAAGGGGCGATGTTGTTGGTCACACAACAAATCCACCAACTGTGGCTGACGAATTTATAGCACAGATTGTTGTTTTGAATCACCCAACAGCAATACCTGTGAACTATACGCCGGTTTTCCACATTCATACAGCGCAATTGTCCTGTAGGATTGTGGAAATTCAGAAAAAACTTGATCCTAAAACTGGTCAGGTAATTGAAGAAAATCCAAAGTTTTTAAAAACCGGTGATGCTGCAATTATAAAAGTAAAGCCATTGAAACCAGTGGTTGTAGAAGAGTACAGCAAGTTCCCACAGCTTGGTAGATTTGCAATTAGAGACATGGGTCAAACAGTTGCAGCTGGAATAGTGATGAAAGTAACACCAAAGGCAGTTTAAGTTATTGTATGAGTTTCGTTCTTTTATTATTTTTTTATTTTTTTATATTTAGTGATATTTTTTTATATTTAGTGATAAAAATGCAAAAAGCTCGCATAAGGCTTTCAAGCCCTGATTACAAGGTCTTGGAAGAAGTTAGCAGTAACATAGTAGACATCGCTAAACGCATGGGTGCAAAATACTCTGGACCAGTGCCTTTACCAACAAAGCAAATTGAAATTGCAACGCGCAGAGGCATGTCAGCAGGTGGCTCTAAAACATATGAAAGATGGCAGATGCGGATTCATAAAAGGCTTATTGACATACAGTCAGATGAACGTACCTTGCGCAGAATAATGCACATCGAAATCCCAGATAAAGTGCATATGGAAATAGAGTTAATGGGGTAATCATTAAGAGTGATAGCCTTATTTTATATTTTTGATTAACCGTAAGATAATGGCAATTGAAGAAAAGAGAATGTAATATTTTACAGATAGCAAGGACTTTACAGAAAGTCGAGCCACCCCCAAGTATTTCTTTTACTTTCCATGCACGATATCAAAGTATTTCTTCTGAAGTTTTTTTGTTATTTCCCTTGGACCGCCTATTCAATACCATCAACTTCTCTTATGGACGTTATCTCGGCTGCTGTGCCAGTTGCAAAGGCCTCATCTGCTGAATAAAGCAGCCCTCTTGTGATCTTCCTCTCTGACTTCATAGCTGAGTTCTCTTGCAATCTTAATGATTCTATCGCTGGTTATGCCAGGCAAAATGCTTGCATGTAAAGGGTGGTGTGTAGAGCACTGAATCCTTTACAATAAAGATATTTTCTCCAGTTCCTTCTGATATAAACCACGAGAGTCGAGCATTATTGCCTCTTTGCAACCACAGCGCAAAGCTTCAATCTTTGCAAGGATTGAATTAATGTGTTGGCCTGTTGTCTTTGCATTTGATGGGCAACCTTTAACCTGAAAACTGCAGGTCCTTCCTCGGTTCCGTAGCACCCAATACCGTCAAAAACACCAGAGCCATAATGCAAAGCATGCGTAAGAACATGTATTTTTGCTTCATTCCAATTGACAAGCTTTCCGTTAAATCAGACTTTCTTTGCTTCAGCAATTGGCATAAGCTAAATTTTTAATGCACGCAATAATTAAAATTATTTTGAGTAACTTTTAGCCAAACAAGATTTAAGATTATTCCAACTGGTATTTTTTGGAGCTGACCAGAAGTTATAAAGTTAATGCTAAAATGTTCGAAGTTTTTCCGCACAAAGCCAGGTGTTGGCATAAAAGACATTGGAAAAACGATTGAAGAGGCCTTTTGTGAAGCTGCAATAGCGATGTTCAGCGTAATGGCTGACCTTGAAGATGCAAAAGCAGTCGGTGAAGTTAAGGTAAAAATTGAGGCCGAAAGCTTGGAGGAACTTTTTACTTCCTGGCTTAATGGGCTTCTAAGCAAGGCGCACTTGAGAAAGCAGTTTTCAATGAGTTTAAGGTAAAAATAAAGAAGAATCGCAGAGTGTTTATCCTTGATGGGTCTGCTTTTGGTGAAGCAATGGATGATAAAAAACACAACTTAAAGACAGAGGTAAAAGGTGCAACTTACTCCGGTTTGAAAATCGAAAAAAGAAAGGATTTTACAGAGCGCAGTGTGTTTTGGATGTTTGAAGTATGTTTTGCTGCTCATTATTCCACTTTTGCCTTGATTTGAACTTGGCTGCCGCGGCAATTTGTACATGTCAAAATGCATTCTTCTGATGGGAGACATCTAGCTGCTGTGTAGATAAGTTCGAATCTGTCAGTCATTACAACATGATCCTCTTCTTGCTTAACTTTTTCAGGCATATCACTATACATGGAAAGGTCATAGTAAAAGCCATATTCCAGCTTTTCTTCACCTGGCTTTATGAAACTTTCATGAAGGGCTTTTACCTCGTTATTTTGTTTTTTCATGAAAAGCACTCGGTATGAAACTTTGTCATTGTTATATATTCTAAAACCAACAAGTTTACCCTTTGGTATTGAAACTTCATTTGTATCAAAAGATCCGTTTTCAATTGTGATTCTTTTCTCTATTGATGTGCCATCTGGAGCCTTATAATATTCGCCTTCTTTGTATGTTGGCTGAAATGCTGAAAAAATGCCTGTTGACATAAGGATAACTACAAAGAAAACAATAAAGGTCAAGATGCCGAGCAGAATGAGTTTAATGTGTTTTTTCATTTGGACACCTTTTCAACTGTTAATAAGCAGAAATATTTAAAACAATATCTAAAAAACAATATCTAAATATCTAAAAAGCCAGCAAAAGCATAAATTAACATATATATGGCAATTTTGTATGGGCTGTACTGCATCTATTATAAAAAATAGCTGATTTTGTAAATCATATCGAAAATGTAAAGATGCCTTTATATTTATGGTTTTTTTACTTTTACACTTCTGTGGTCATTAGAGGGATTCTGGAGGGTTTATTAGAGTA
>JAWANJ010000001.1:0-69991 GCA_038895395.1 Candidatus Iainarchaeum sp. | reverse complement strand
TAAAACACACCCTACAGCAGAAGAGGTATTTGACGCTGTACGTAAAGAGATTCCTTCCATAACCCTTGCCACTGTTTATAGGAACTTACATAAGTTAGCGGACAATGGGAAAATATTGCGCTTTAAGATAAACAACGAGTATAGGTTTGACTATGACCGAAATAGGCCTGTCCACCTGGTTTGCAGAAAATGCAATAGAATTTTTGATTATTCTGATGACTTTCTTTGTGATGAGCTTATTAGCAAGCTGAAGCCATCTGATTTTAAGGTAGAGACTGTTGTTGTTTGTATTGAAGGCCTATGCAAAGAATGCTCACAAGGGAGGTGAATCTTAGTTATGGGTTATGCAAAGCTTTTTGTTTGTGAAATTTGTGGGGATCCTTACATAGGCTATGCCCCACCAAGTTGTTGTCCATTTTGTGGAGCAAAAGGAAAATACGTAAAGGAATTCAAAGATGCAAAACCATTGTTTGATGTTGAGCTAAATGAAAAGGATAAAAAAAATGTTAAACATGCTTTGGAGATTGAGGTAAGCAACTCAACATTTTATTTCTGCGCTATGGAGAAAAGCAATGACCCAGAGGCAAAGAAACTTTTTAAAGCACTTGGAAAGATTGAGGCTGAGCATGCAAATATATGGAAAAAAATATTAAAAGTTCAAGAACTTCCAAAAGCGAAAGAAGAATGTTTTGAAAACTATACTGAAAACTTGCAGGAGTCACATGCTAGAGAAACAATGGCTATAGAATTCTACAAGAAAGCTGCTTCGGAATCTACAAGTCTAAGGTTAAAACAGATATTTGAAGCACTAGCAGAGGTTGAAAACGATCATCTACAATTATCCGAGGATCGTGGCGTTGTCATATGACGTTTATAACATTGAGTAGCATAAAAAGTCTAAAATAGGGTGTAAAGATGGAATGTGAATGTAAGGATTGCAACTGTGACAGGATGCCACTCATAGGTGATGATGCTCCTGCTTTTAGAGCAAAAACAACAATGGGTGTGATAAATTTCCCAGATGACTACAAAGGCAAATGGGTTATACTTTTCAGCCATCCTGCTGATTTCACGCCAGTATGTACAACAGAGTTTATGACTTTTGCTTCTATGCATGAGGAATTTAAGAAGCTTAACACTGAGCTCATAGGCCTTTCAATTGACAGCATCTATGCACATATTGCTTGGCTTAGGACTATAAAGGAGAAGATTGAGTATAAAGGCATGAAGAATGTTGAGGTTAAGTTTCCAGTTATTGAGGACATAAAGATGGAGGTTGCAAAGAAGTATGGCATGATTCAGCCTAATGCTTCAAGCACGCAAGCAGTAAGAGCAGTGTTCATAATTGATGATAAGGCAAAGGTTAGGGCAATACTTTATTATCCACTGTCTGTAGGCAGGAACATGCAAGAGATAAAGCGCTTGCTAATTGCTTTGCAGAAAGCAGATAAAGAAGGCATTGCAACACCAGCAAACTGGCAGCCAGGCGAAGATGTAATAATTCCTGCTCCTGGGTCGTGTGGAGCAGCAAAGGAGCGCGTAGAAAAAAAGCAGTCAGATATTTATTGCCTTGACTGGTTCCTTTGCTTCAAAAAAGATAACAAAAAAGACAAAAAAATAGAAAAATAAACAAAAAAAGGCATTATGATTAGAAATGTTAACCTAATCATAGGTTAAGATTAAATTGGTTTTTAGGTTATTTAATATAGAAAACAGGTATGCACAATATATGCATAACGTATAAATAAAGGAGGTAATAAAAGGTGAAGAAAAAACTTTTAGGAATTCTAGTGATAGGCCTTTTACTGAGCACAGTGGCTTTTTCAGCAATACCAGCAGAACTTGTTGCTTGGTGGCAGTTCGAAGACAACGCGAATGATGCAACTGGCAACGGCAACAACGGAACTCTAATGAATGGTGCAACCTTTGACACAGGCTACATAGGTAATGCTTTGAAGCTTGACGGAGTTAATGACTATGTTTCTGTTCCATTCTCAACAAGCCTTGATTTTACAGCACCCGGACAAGATTTTTCAGCTGAGGCCTGGGTTAAAGCCGAGGAAGGCGGAGCAATAGATGTAATTTACACTCAGGAAGACGGCGGAGGTTATGACGGCAGGTATTGGTTGAGAATCAGTTCAGACAACAGAGTGCAATCAAACATAGGTGGAACAGTAACACAAACAGCTCCTAATGTTATCACCAGAGGCAATTGGCATCACGTGGCAGTTACTTTTGACAAATCAGATAGTTCACAGGAAGGCACTGTAAAAATCTTTGTTGACGGTGTTGAGAAAGTTTCTTCAACGCGCACTTTTGAGCCAAGCACTGGAAATTACAGAATTGGTGTTGGAAACACAGGCAGCAACCCATTCAAAGGTCTCATTGATGAAGTGAGAATTTGGAATAAGGCTTTGGCCGGATTCCCCGACGAAGACAACGATGGTGTGAACAACGAGGCAGATCTTTGTCCTGGTACACCAAAATCAGACAGTATTCCAACCAAAAGGGTTGGTGTGAACAGGTACATTTGGCTTGACAGCAAGTGGCAAACCAAGACACCAAAGGGCAAAATGGTTGTTGACGCTGCAATGACAATGGATCACACTTATGGTTGTTCTTGCGAGCAAATCCTTGACAGCATGAAAGCCACTACAGGGTTTGACTTTGGAGGTCACTACTATTTTGGTTGCAGCAAAAGCATTCTCGAGGACTGGCATGCAGGCGAATACTATATTGGTGACGATTGGGAATTGCAGGAAACAGTTAAAGTTGACGCAAACAGTAATACTCCAGTAACAGCAACCACTGAGTTTGAGGCGGGAAAGCAGTACAAGCTGAAGGCTTATGGTACAGCGTTTGCAGGTGACACTATTGACTTTGACGCGCTTTGCTCTATAACCAACAGAATAGATGGCAACACTTGGACTGACTTGGTTTCAGGCTATGAAAGTTATGGAACTACTCTCCTTGACTTGCAGGTTGATAAAGGTGCTGGCATGGAAACAGTTTGGGGAAACACTTGCAATGATGACCACACTTACTATCACGAGTTCACTGCAACAGGCACTCCATTGACTTTCAACTTTGTAATCTACGACATCTACTATCCAAACAACACAGGCAGTCTTTTCGTAGAGATCTATAAACTAGTACCTCAATATGTGAAATTGTGGTAAACCAGAAGTATTAGCAAAATGCGGGCCTTGCCCGCAACTTTTTTTATTTTTATATCTGCTTTTTTATTTTGGTAAATTTATTTTTTAACTTTGTTTGGGTGTTTCTATGGTCTCAGGCAAGATAAAAAAGAAAAGCAAAAGGCCTTATCCCGAAATAACTATTACAGAAAATGGGCCTTATCTTGTTTCAGGCAAGGTTCCCTTGCGTAAAGAAATTATTGCAATAGGCCCTGACAATGAACCAGAGCGTTGGGAAAAAGCAGAGACCTTTAAGGTTGAAAAGTCATATGCTCTATGCAGATGTGGGTCATCAAAAAACAAGCCATTATGCGACGGCACCCATAGGATAATAAATTTCAATGGAACTGAAACCGCTGAAAATTCACCTTACTTAAAAAAAGCAAAGAAGTATACAGGCCAAGACCTGGATTTGCTTGATTGGCCTGATATCTGCGCTTCTGCAAGGTTTTGCCATCGTGCAGGTAGCGTTTGGAACTTAATAAAAAAATCCTCAGACAAAAAGCTCAAGAAGATAGCAATAGAGTCAGCATGCAACTGCCCTTCAGGGCGCCTTGTTGCTCTTGAGAAAAGCGGCAAGCATATTGAGCCAAAGCTTAAGCAGGAAATAGCGCTTGTTGAGGACCCTCAGGCAAAATGCTCAGGCTCTCTTTGGGTAAAAGGTAAAATACCAATAAAATCATCAAAAGGTTTCTACTACGAGAAAAGAAACCGGGTTACGCTTTGTAGATGCGGCGCGTCAAATAATAAGCCATTCTGTGATGGCACTCACATTGCAATAGGCTTTAAGGCAGAATACAAGCCAAAAAAATAGCACCACAGCACAATTTTAAATTGCATACACAATATTTTTTTAGGGCCTGTGGTCTAGTGGTTATGACGCCACCCTTACAAGGTGGAGGTCGGCAGTTCAATTCTGCCCAGGCCCAAAATTATAAAAACAATTGGTGAATAAACTTATTACAAAGCGGCTGTAGTCTAGTGGTTAGGATACCAGCTTGCCAAGCTGGTGGCCCGGGTTCAAATCCCGGCAGCCGCACTGTTTATTGGTGAGTTTTTTGGAGAAAGAAGAGAAGAAAACAGTCAGGACTTTTGCCTTGGCTTCTTTTCTGAATGACCTCGGTTCAGATATAATTTATCCAATATGGCCTCTTTTCGTTACCTCTGTTCTAGGAGCAAACATGGCTATTTTGGGTTTCATAGATGGCTTAGGTGAAGCTCTTGTTTCAATTTCTCAAGCAATATCTGGCTATGCTTCAGACAAGTTGAGGCGCAGAAAGGTTTTCATATGGGCTGGCTATGTTTTTGGTGCAGTTTCAAGGGTCGGCTATGCGTTTTCAACAGCTTGGCCTCACTTAATACCATTTAGGGTTTTAGACAGGGCTGGCAAAATAAGGGCTGCTCCCAGAGACGCTATGATTGCAGATGTTTCAAGCAACGAAAATCGAGGAAGAAATTTCGGGTTGCTTAGAACAATGGATAACCTTGGCGCAGTCCTAGGCATTTTAGTTTGCTTGGCTCTTTTCCCGATTCTTGGCTATAAGAATCTTTTCATATTGGCTTCAGTACCTTCGTTCGTTGCCGCATTGCTTGTGTTTTTATTCATAAAGGAAACAAGATCAGAGACAAAGATCTACAAAGGCTTCAGATTAAAAGATCTAACAAAAAACTTTAAGCTTTTCCTTTTCCTTAGTGCAGTTTTTGCTCTTGGTTCATTCAGCTACTCTTTCCTGCTAGTTTTTTCCAAGATTGCTGGCTTTGAAGTTGTTTTTGTGCCTGTGCTTTATCTGCTATTCACATTTGTTGCATCACTGTTTTCATTACCAGCAGGCAAGCTCTCAGACAGGATTGGCAGAAAACCATTGATAATGGTTTCATATGTTTTTTGGACCTCAGTGTGTTTTATTTTCATTTACTTTAGGAGCATCGAGGCAATTGTGCTTGCTTTTATTCTTTATGGTCTTCATAAGGGCACCCTTGAACCGGTTCAAAAAACTTTTGTCTCTGAGCTTGCACCAGAGCAATACAGAGCAAGCGCTTTAGGTGCATTTCAAATGGTTATTGGCTTGTGCGCATTGCCAGCTTCTTCCTTTGCTGGCTTTCTATGGGATTCTTTTGGCATAGAGGCACCATTCTATGTTTCTTTGGCTCTGACAGCAATTTCATTTGCAATGCTAATTTTTGTAAAGCAGGGACGAAAATAAAGCATTAAAAACATTTGCGTGCAATTTACTTTAAAGAGGCCTATTTTTGCTCCGCTTTAAGCGTAGAGCAAATGGCTTCGAAAGAAGCGTGATCTTATGAACCCTTTTGATGTACCTGCAAATGAATTGATAAATACCATTGCTGAGGATCTTAAAACAAACTTGAAGGTTGAGCAGCCAGCATTTGCAAGCTTTGTAAAGACAGCACCATCAAGAGAAAGAGTTCCTCAGCAAAAGGACTGGTATTATACAAGGCTGGCTTCAATACTTTATAGATTGTTGAAGGAAGGAACACTTGGCACAGGTGCTTTGAGAACTTATTATGGTGGTCGCAAAAACCGTGGAAGACGAAAGCACAAGTTTAGGCGAGCTGGTGGAAAAATCATAAGGTATGCTCTACAGCAGCTTGAGAGCTTGGGTTTGGTTAAAAAGGTGCAAAAAGGCAGAACATTAACACCAAAGGGACATTCATATCTTTCAAGGATGGCTTTAAAAACAAAGAAGAGATTAGAAGAGAAACAAAGCGCAAAAAAAGATGATAAGTCAGCACT
Organism: Candidatus Iainarchaeum sp.; assembly: GCA_038895395.1. Taxonomy (GTDB): domain Archaea; phylum Iainarchaeota; class Iainarchaeia; order Iainarchaeales; family DTGL01; genus DTGL01. Next base: position 64,039 of record JAWANJ010000001.1, on the reverse strand, counting down.
AGAAAAGGCTCAAGCAGTTAAATCATCTGAAGATAAATCAGAAGAAAAGAGCAAGAAGAAGGCGGAAATAGTTTCTGAGCTCAAAGAAAAGCTTGCTGAAAATTTGTAAAGGTACCGATATGGAAACGGAAGAACACCAAGCTGAAGAAGTAAAAAGATATTATAATATGCAAAAGGAGCTTGCTAAGCAAATCGAGGCCGAAAGAAAGATCAATCTACTGCTAAGAAAGTTGCTTACAGCTCCTGCAAGAGAGCGTCTAAAAAATGTGCGTTTAGTTAATCAAGAGCTTTACTACAAGGTCGTACAATCAATTATTGCTGCTGCACAGGCAGGCCAGATTTCAAAACCTGTAGATGATGAGCTTTTGAAAAAATTACTGCTCAAGTTCTCAGAAAAAAGAGAGACAAGAATTATAAGAAAGTGATCATATGAGCTCAAACAAGGAGAAGGAGTTTAAGGATTTTATAATAAGCAAAAGAAAAAGCATAAAGTCAGGCATAGGAAGTGCACCTGTTTGGATATTCCAAAAAGCAAACAAAAGGATATTCACCCCAAAGCAAAAGAGAAGTTGGAAAAATTGCGACTTCGGAAAATTGTACAGAAAGATAAAAAAAAGGAAAAAACTGAGAAAGGAGGCATGATATGGCAGAAAACAAAATAGAAAGTATAGTTTTTCCTCTTAAGGAGCTTTTCAATCACCCGTGCACTAAAAGAGCAAGACGTGCTATGCTAAGGCTAAGGCGTTACCTTGCAAAGAAATACAAAGTGGTTGAAGATAAAGTTTTCATATCTCAAAAGATAAATGAAACAATCTTTGCAAGAGGGCCTCAAAAGATCCCACGTAGCTTGTCAATTCAGGTATTAAAAGACGGTGAAAAGATAAAAGCATACTTGGCTGATGAAAAAGTAGTTGTTGAAGAAAAGGTCGCAACAAAAGGAAAAGAAGTCGAAAAGGAGGCGGCAAAAACAAAAGAAGTGAAAAAGGAGGCCTCTGAAAAGAAAGATGAAAGCAAGGAAGATAAGTCGAAAAAAGAGGTTAAGGAAGTCGAAGAAGTTGCAGAGAAAAAAAAGCTTGAAGAAAAAAAAGAGATGGAAAAAGCAGCGCAAAGAACTGCAATAAAGAGAAGGCAAGATAAATAGGTTCCAACATGAAGATAAACAAAGGTACTGTTAATTCAAGCCCTTTTGTAGGGGTTTTTTTGGTTGTAACCGAGAAGATAACACTGATGCCTCCAAACATAATGCAAAAAGAAGAGCTAAAGATAAAAAAAACATTTGACACTGAATTCATAAAGACAAAGCTTGCTGACAGTACCTTGCTTGGTGTTCTATGCTCCGGCATTGATGATAGACTAGTGGTTTCAGAGTTAGCACTTGACTCTGAAATTGAGTATCTTGAGTCAATTGGTATTAAGGTAAAGAGGATCGAAGGCGCTACTGCAATAGGAAATTTAATAAGGGCCAACAGAAAAGGAGGAGTAGCAAGCATGGTTCTCACAAAAAAACAGATTAATGAAATAGAGGATTTTTTAGGGGTTAAATTTTATCAGACAAAGATAGCATCACTGGATATTGTTGGTTCTTCTGTTTTAGCTTCAGATTCATGTTTTATTGTTAATCCGGCAGTAACACCAAAGGAATTTGAAGTTCTTAAAAAAGCATTTGGGGTTGAAGGCACAGCGGTCACATTAAACTATGGTGATAAATTTGTAGGAAACAACGCAGTAATGAACTCATGTGGTGCACTTTTAGGTGATAAAACAACAACATATGAGCTGCTTAGGATTCAGGATGTTTTAGGGTGATAATATGGAATTTGAATTTAAGGGGAAGATAAGGATTAAGGGTGAATGGAGACCTTTCACAAGATTGATAAAAGCATCTACAGAGAATTTCGCAAGAGAAAAGCTTTATGGGTTATTTGGATCTGAACATGGGATTCCCAGAAGATTTGTGAAGATTGAATCTGTAATTAAGCAAGAAGATACTAAAAACAAAAAGGAGTGATCTCATGGCTAAAAAGAAAGAATCTGCTGAAATTAATGCTGAAGAAGAAAAATCAAAAAAGAAAGAAATTAGGTTAACTTTTGATCAAGTCCTTGGAATGTATCAACAAAATAAGCAAGCTTTGGAGTCTTTGATCTCACAAGAACAGCTTCTTAACACAATAATAGCAGAGATAGAAGCTTCACAGGATTGCATGCGGGAACTAAAAGCTGCTGAAAAAGATGTAAACATTTTGGTGCCTTTAGGTGCAGGTGTTTTTGCTTATGCTAAGATAGTTGACAACACAATGGTGAAGTTAGATATAGGGGCAAATTATTTTGAGCGTATGCCAATTTTGAAAGCTATTGAAAGGCTTGAAGCAAGAAAAGCACAACTCAGGGCAAATCTACAAGAGATTTCAAAAAGAAGGAAACAAACCATAGCATCGCTGGCTCAATTAGAGAGATTGATAAATGAAGCACAAAGAAAAATTGCTGAAAAAAGCACCCCTGGCGTAGCTTAGGTGCTAAGATGTTTGATGTTTTAAAAAACAAGCTCTCTTCTTTTGTTTCAAATATTATCAGAAAAGCCCCAGAGCTAAAAGAAGTGGAAAACATCGAAAAGCGTGATTTTACACCAGAGCTAAAAGCAGTTACAAAGGTTAAGTCTGTTTTTGGGGCTGAGCTAAAACTCAGGGAAGCTGATGTAAAAGAATCTATAGAAGAGCTAGAGCTCGCATTGCTAGAAGCAGATGTTAATGACAAAACTGCTAAAAAATTTTGCGAAGAAATAAAGAATAGACTTACAAGCAAAAGTGTACCAAAGAAAAATCTGGATGAATTTGTCAGAAACACTATAAAAGATACATTAAAAGAACTTACAGAAACTGAGCGTATTGACATAGTAGAAATGGCAAAAAAGGCGCAGAAACCATTCAAGATTCTCTTTTTAGGCCCAAATGGTGCGGGGAAAACAACCACAATGGCAAAGCTTGCCATGAAGTTCAAAGAAAATGGGCTAAGCACAATATTTGCAGCTAGTGATACCTTTAGAGCGGCGTCTATAGAACAGCTTGAAGAGCACGCCAAAAGGTTGGATATTCCTGTTGTGAAACATCGCTACGGTGCAGATCCAGCAGCAGTTGCATTTGATGCCATAAGCTCTGCAAAAGCAAAGAAAATCGATGTTGTAATGATTGACACCGCTGGGAGGCAAGAAACCAATGTAAACCTTGTTCAGGAGCTAAAGAAAATAGCAAGGGTTACATCACCGGACATTAAAATTTTTGTAGGTGAAGCTTTTGCTGGCAAAGCACTTTTAGACCAAGCAAAAGCATTTGATGAAGCAATAGGCGTTGATGCGTTCATAATGACAAAGGTTGATGCAGACCCGAAAGGTGGCACAATGCTAAGCATTTTATACGAACTTAAAAAGCCGATTATATTTGTAGGAACTGGTCAGAACTACGATGCACTTAAAGAGTTTAATTCTGAGGAAATTATAAGTAAAATCGTTTGATTAAAGACCTTATTTTAATATTTTGCCTTGCTTATTTCATTATGCTTGGCGAAGGTCTTAGAAAAGCAATAGACAAGATCAGCAGTGCTAAGTTTTTAAGTGATGACACTATTGAGGAATCTATAAGAGATATTCAAAGAGCACTAATTGCCAGTGACGTTGATGTAAACCTAGTATATAACCTAACCAATGAGATTCGTGCTCTGTCAAAGAAAAAACCACCTGAAAATCTCACTAGAAAAGAATTTATAATAAAGAATACCTATGAGCTACTTTCTGCTCTTTTGGGTGGTTCTCCAAAAGTTCCTGAAAGGCCTAAGACCATACTTTTGCTAGGCCTGTTTGGTCAAGGGAAGACAACAACTGCTGCAAAGCTCGCGAGGTTTTACAAAAAGAGGGGCCTGAGTGTTGCATTGATATGTGCTGATGTTCATAGGCCTGCTAGTTACGAACAACTGAAACAGCTTGCAGAGAAGATTGAAGTTGATTTTTTTGGCATAAAAGGTGAAAAAAGCGCTAAAAAGATTGTTGAACAAGGAGTTGAAGTTTTCAAAAAGAAAGGCCTTATAATTGTCGACTCTGCAGGAAGATCAGCACTTGACCCTGAGTTGGTTCAAGAGATTAAAGAAGTAAAGGATGTACTAAAACCAGATCAGATTTGGCTTGTGCTCAGTGCTGATATTGGACAGTTAGCTAAAAAACAAGCAAAGGCATTTCACGAAGCTGTTGGTGTTAACGGAATAATAATAGCCAAAGCAGATGGCTCGGCTAAAGCTGGAAGCACTTTAGCAGCATGTGCAGAAACAAAAGCACCTGTTTATTTCATAGGAACTGGTGAAAAGATAGAGGACTTGGAAATTTTTGATGCAAAACGATATATTGCAAGAATAATGGGGTACCCCGATCTTCAAGGTTTACTAGAAAAGGCTAAAGAAATTGATATAGAAAGCCCAGAGGAGCTTATTGGGGAGGACTTTAACTTAGATATATTTTATAAGCAACTGAAAGCTACAATGAGCATGGGTCCGTTGGACAAAATAGCTGAGATGCTCGGCCTTAAGCAAGCACTACCAAAGGAGGAAATTGAAATAACTGAAGAAAAACTTAAGAGATTTAAAATAATAATGGATTCAATGACAATACAAGAAAGAAAAAACCCAGATATAATAAACAGTAGCAGAATAAAGCGCATAGCCAGAGGTTCTGGAAGCACTGAGGCCAGTGTTAGAGAGCTTCTAAGAAATTACAAAAAGATGGAAAGGATGTTTAATAAATTGAAAAAGTTTGCAAATAGAGAGTCTTTAGAAGATATTGATATGGAAAAGATTCTTAAAAAATTTTCAATAAAGAAGAGAAAAAAGTTCTGGCGATAGCATGTTGCTTGAAGAGGCAAGGTTTTTTATTGCATTTATTTGTGCTTTAGTGTCAGCATATACCGACATAAGAAAAGGCTTAATATATGATAAGGTTACGTATCCAATGATAACAAGTGGGTTGCTTTTTATTATCCTGGATGTTTTTTTAGGTGAAGATCCGATCGTTCTTTTGATACCCGCCTTTGTTTTTTGTTTTACTTATTTGCTATATTATGCAGGCAAAATAGGCGGAGGAGATGTAAAGTTCTTAGTGGGGCTATCGCTTTTGTTACCTTTTTACAAAGGACAACCATTTTTTTTCAATGTTGTGCTAGTTGCGTCACTTACGAGTACAGGCATAATATCTGCAGCAAGCATTGTAAAGTTTTTGAATAATAAGAAAAAAAAGTTAATCATAGGAAAAGATTTTTTTATTGCTTCGATTTTGGGGCTATTTTTGATGTTTTATTTTTACTTGCTTTACTTTGTGTTTAACGCAATTAGCATAGTCGCGCTTGCGCTTATGTCAATACCACTATTTTTATCAATTATTTTTTTATCTTTCAGAACACAGATACAAGATACTTTGTTTCTTCATTGGGTAAATGTGGATGCACTTGAAGAGGACGAAATCATAGCCAAGGAACATTTGGATACTAATCTAGCAAAGCTATTTGGTGGTTTTAAGGGAGTAATCTCAGAAAAAGACAAAAAGCTTTTGAAAAGAAAAGGCGTAAAGAAAGTTCCTGTTTACAGGAATCTACCACCTTTTGCTCCTTTTCTTTTATTTGGGATCGTTATTTCGTATGTTTTTCCCGACATCTTTAGTGCTCTTTTTCTCTTTTAACCCAATTTTTCTCGTGAAGTTACACTCGCAACATGTTATCTTTAATAATCTTCCAGAAACTCTGATCTTTGCGTTTTTTCCAATTACAAGATATGCACCGCATTTTTTACAAAACTTTTTTTTAAGCTTAACATCAAATTTAATATTATGGCGCATTGCTATTTTTCTTGCAAGTTCAACATAACGCTTGCTTCTGTCAGGCCTTTGAGTAAAATTTTTTTCAGCTTGTTCAAAAAGTTTGTGGATTCGATTCAAGGCAACTATGCGCATCTCTTCCTTCATTGAAATTTTTTCTTTGGCCATGCTACTTCCTTCAAACACCAGTAAAAAAGTTCCTTAAACCATGGTGTAATCATCGATCTGTTTTTTAGCATGTTTTTAATTTCTTCAATTTCAAAAAATCTCCCACCAAAACTTTCTTTAGATTCTTGTAAAGGACCATCATATACGCAAAACCAAAGCTCTATGAACTCGCGATCTTTACCAAACTCCATCTTCAAACTTTTAACTTTATACAATTCTTTTATTTTGCTCTCATCAACGTTAAGTTCCTCTTTTAAGCCCCTTAACGCCGCGTCTTTAAAGTCTTCATTTGGTTTTAGGTGTTCTCCAACGTCTTCCCAGTGTAAAGGGTGTATCTTCTTGTATTTAGATCTTTTTTTTAGGAAAAGTTGTCCTTTGCTGTTAAAAACCCAAACATGAACCCCTTTATGCCAAAAGCCATTTTCATGGATAGTTTTTCTATTCGAAAAACCTTTGAAAAATCCTGCAGAGTCAAAATACTCAAGTTCTTCATTTTCATCATTGAAAAAGTCATCCAATTTAAAACACCACCAAATTTTGCGGCTGCCGGGATTTGAACCCGGACAACCAGCTTGGGAAGCTGGTATCCTGCCATTAGACCACAGCCGCTTGCATTTTTATTTTTACTTATTGATTCTTTATTGAATTGATTTTTATATATTTTTGTTCTAATACTCTTGTGGTTGGGATGGGAAAGTTTATAGTTTTTGAAGGTATAGACGGTTGTGGAAAAGGTACTATGTTAAGTCTTACAGCAAAGTGGCTTTTTTCTATGGAATTTGACAATATATTGCTGACCAGAGAGCCCACTTATTCAGGTGCTGGGAAACATATAAGGAATATATTGAGGTTGGATAAAGAGCCTAGTGAAAAGGCAAAGCTCATGCTAAGTTTATATTTAGAAGATCGAAAACAACATATTGAAAATGTGATAAAACCGGCACTTCGTTTGAATTCAATAGTTTTATGCGACAGATACAAGTATTCTACAATATGCTATCAGCACACACAAGGAATTCCCATAGAAAAAATCATAGCAGCACATAAAAGGATGCTTATCCCAGATCTTGTGCTTATACTCGACGTAGATGTTGACATTGCTATGGCAAGAATGAGTGCAGAAAGAAAAACCAGGGAAAAATTTGAAAAAAAAGATTTCTTGGCAGACGTAAGAAGTGTTTATTTGAGACTTCCAGACATTTTGCCAGATGAGAACATAAAAATAATTGATGCAAACAAAACAACTGACGAAGTTTTTGAAAGCGTAAAAAGAGAGGTTGGTAAGGTAATAAAGACCTAGTAAAAAAAATGCTTATATTATATTTTGTCTCCAAATTGTGACTTGAAATGCTCCCACACAACTACGTACATGCTATGTGCTGGCAAGTATGGTTCGAGTATGTGTGCTATGCTATTTGAATAGTCAGGATGCTTTCTTGTGTTTTCAATCATAGAAAGGGTTTCTCGATCTAATAGGCCAGCATCGTTGAGGTCGGAAACAAGTGCTTCGAAATCCTCTACCGTTGCTATATACTTTGGAAGTTTTCCATCATAAGCTACACTTAGAGCCCATTGCAGGTAGCTCTTTGCCTCTTCAAAGTTGTTTTGAGAGATGTAATAATCTGTAAGGAGTAGCGTAAATAGAGTGTTTGCTCCTGTGCCACTATTCTCTTGGCCATAAGTTGGTGGATAATCCATTATGCCACCTAATGGCTGATATTTCAAGTTCTTTGATGTAAATTCCACTGTGCTCTTTAGCCTATCATCTGTTGGTGGGAATATATTAAAGAAGGAAAGAGCCAATACAGAAGCGTCTGGACCTAGGATAACACTCGTAGCGTCTTCGACCTTTATTGTTTTTATGAATGTGTTTAAGCGACTGTTCCACATGAAAGACATTATGGCTTCACGTAAGAGATTTTGCTTATCTAAGGCACGATGCTGGAGTCTTATTCTGTCAGCAACAATGCTTATGTCTCTAAAAGCCGCTCCACAAACTGCATTACACCAAATTTCATAGCCTGCATCCATTGGAGGATATTCGTGAATAGATGCTGGAGTTAACACAAGGTTTTTGCCAGGTACTATCTTAGAATCAATAAAGTCGATGGCCTTTTCAATTCTTTCCCAGTAATGTTCTGCAAATTCATAATCAGAGCTTTTCAGTACATAATCTGCAAAAACATACAAGAAAAGTGCTGTACAGTCAGGTTCTACTTTGCGATAACTTACATCATTACCATTATAGTCCCATCTTTGAGGCAGTGCACCCGTATGCTTGTTTTGACCCTTTATTGCAAACAGCAATGCTTTCTTTGCTTCTTCATATTTTCCCGCACGAATCAACCCAAGAGTCGATAGCAAGTGAGCTCTTGGATAAATATAGTGAAGAGATGTGGTTGTACCTACTGTTATACCACCTGTTTCTAGCTGAGACTTTTTGATAAGATCCAGTGATTTTTTAAATATAGCTTCAGCAGTTTCCTTGTCAAAAGATGCTATTGAAATGCTTGGCTTGTGCTTGCTTTTCTTTGGCTTTTTCTCAGTTTGTATCAAAGGTTGTTCTTCAGATAGTGTTTGCTCTTCTTTTTGTTCTTCTTCAACATTTTCTACAAGTTCTTCTGCCTCTTCTTTTAAAGCACGAGTTAGTCGTTCTTCCTCTTCAATTTCCTCTGCAGTCAAAGGTTTCTCCAAAAGCTCCTCAGGAATCTCTTCCTTTTCAGCCTCATATGTTGGCTTCTCTTCAATTATAGGTTCAAAAATATCTTTGGTGTATTTAGCTAGTTCTTCCTTTGCTTCAGTTTCTTGTTCCTTTAAAGAAGTTTTTGGTGTTTTAGGCTCTTCTTTAGGCAAGGCCTCTTTTGTTTTAATTTCTTCTTCAGTTGGTTTTACTACGCCTTGCGCATTATTAAAAACCTCTTCTTTAGGCTGGGTTTGCTTTTGGGTGATTTCTGCATTTACTTGTGCCTCAATAATTGGTTTCCTTATTTTACTTCTAAGCTCATCCAAAGTATATTTTTGGGATAATTGTTGTATTTGTTCTTCTAGTGTGTTTGCAATTAGTGCAGCTCTCTTCAAAGCACTTTCATCACCTGCTCTGGCTTTTTCTAGCTCTTTTTCGAATTGATAGAGAAAGGCACTTACATTATCATCTTGTATGTTTTCATCAATAATCCTTTGCTTTATGAGATCAAATTTTTCTTCCAAAGGTTTTATCTTTTCAGAAATTACATCTTTCTTCCCAGGGACAAAAAGCTGGACCATTAAATCACCATTTAAAATTCTATACACATATATACCACAGGTATATAAAAAGTTATCGCAAGATAAATAGCTCATTTTTTAGATAAAAACATTTCAACACTTTGTGAAATTTTTATTTTTATTAGTTAATGTTATTATTTTACAACGAAGGGTTAGTGAATGAAACACCGTCAACTGAGATTAAAGCGAAACCATTATCTTCTTTAATATCAAACTTGACTGAAAGTAATCTTTCAGTTATTTCTATATTTGTTTTTGTGTGGTCTGTCATTTTACCGTATACCATGCTTTTGCCTTGTGCAAGTGCTAAAAAAGGTATTATTTGATCAATCATGTGCGAGTCAAAAGGTGCAAGTGAATTAATTTCATTTACAAGTTCAAAGGCTGCTTTTTTTGCAACACTATCTGCAGAGGTGCCTTGTGGTGCGGAATAACTAGCCCCAAGTACGCAGTTTCTGTAGTTTGCGAAAATATCAATACCTAAACCTTTTATTTCTTTGCTTTCGGATTTTGCTTCTATTGTCTCTTGCCATTCAAAGTCCCCAACAAAATCTTGAAGGTACTTTTTTGCAATCTTTGCCATATCTGCTGCAACTTTTGAAGGCATACCTGCACAGTGAGAAAAGCAATGTATTGAGATTAACTCACCTCTAGAAGTCAAATTTAAAGGTTTTAATGGAAAGCTTGGCTCTGATTGAAATATAACAGACCCTTTACCTTTTGGAAAATAGCCTCTAGAAATAATATCTAAAGATATCTTAGCCCCCATTTTACTCAGAAAGCTAAAAGTAACCTTTTGAAGATATTTTGCACTTGGAGCAAAGTTTACGTCAGTACCACCCAAAACTCGCAATTTTATATAAGCTGCAAGTGATACGGGCAAAACTTGCTGAATTAAAAGAGAAGTACTTCCTGCAGTGCCTATGTTTGCAGTTAGATTGGCGCTATGAATTTTTTTCGGTATAAAGGTAAGATTTTCACTTCCGAGGTAAGCGCCTTTAAGTTCGGCACCACATATGCTTGCAAGTGTTTTTACTGCTGTTAGATGCTGTGGCATTAGGCCTGGCTTAGGCCTTTTTGCTCTTATGTTTTTTAACTTTATGCTTTTCCCGGTTAGAGCAGCCAAAGCAAGCGCTGTTCTGACTATCTGTCCACCGCCTTCACCAAATGAACAATCAAGCTCTTCCATAATATTGTTTCAGGGCGAATATTTTTTTAACAAGAATTTAAGAAGTCTTATTAATAATTTGCCATTTTATTTTTAGTATGCCTACAAAAGAGAAAAAAATCCTTGTTACAGGGAGCAGCGGTTTTGTTGGAGAGAGACTTGTGAAAGAACTAAAAAGAGTTGGTTTTGTTGTAAAGGAATTTGACTACAAAAGAGGCAACAACATATTGAACTACGATGAGTGCAAAGAGGCTGTAAAAGGTTGTTATGCCGTAGTACATTGCGCGGCAATACTTGACGAGCATTCGCCAATGCTTTTCAGTGTCAATGTTGATGGCACTGAAAACATTATAAGGGCTGCTTGCGAATCAAAGGTTGATAGATTTATTTTTATAAGCACTGCAGGCGTACATGGTGATCAAAAAGGAACGATAACTGAAGAAAGTCCTTTGAAACCGGAAACAAGATATGAAAAATCTAAGGCTTTGGCTGAACAAAAGGTAGAGGAATACCAAGAGCTTATAAATGTAACGATAATTAGGCCTGCAATCGTGCTAGGTAACAACGAATATTGGAAAAAGATATTTGCTTTGGTGAAGAAAGGTTTTCCTTTAATTGGAAGTGGAAAGAACAAATGGCAAATTATATATATAGATGATCTAGTAGATGCTATCAAATTTTGCATTGAGAATGATTCAACCGAAGGGGAAAAATTTATTGTTGCTGAAGATGATGCGCTCTCTTTAGAAGAAATTTACATAGAGATTAGAAAGGCACTTGGCTTAAAGCCCAGAGTCAGAAAGATACCGATTTTTATCGGCAAACTTATTGCCTATTTATACATAATTTTTTTTAGAAAGTCTATAGTAACACCAGAGCACATTGAAAGACTTGTAAGAAACAGGTGCTATTCTATAGACAAGATAAAGAGCCTTGGTTGGAAACCAAAATGGGATGCTAAAAAAGGCGTAAGAGAGGTTGCCAAAATCTTTAAAAAAGAAGAAGCTATGCATGCTTAGGTTTTATTTTTTTGGTTCTTAAAGGTGAAGTTAGCTTTTCCATTGTACGTTTCCTTTTGCCACGACTGCCTCTGATGTGTTTAAGAATAGCAATCTTAGCTTCTTCTGCTTTTCTTTGTTTTGCTTTTTCAGCATCGATTATAGCACGCCTGATTGACTCGTCTGGAAATCTATTTAAAAGGTTGTTTATAAAGCTTTTAGAGACACCACTCATTGCTAAAGAATAAGCAGCATTGTATCTTATGAGATAATAGTTCAAATAAAGCAGATCTTTGTCTGGAATTTTTATGGTTATTAGTTTTAGCAGAAACTTTTCAGGCAAATCCTTTCTTTCTCTAATAGCATCGGCAATTCCATATAAAACACCGCAATGATTGATCTTTGACCTTTTTGACTTGCTACAAAAAATTAATTTCTCGAGATAGTCTGGATTTATATCTTTTCTAATTGCGATTGCAAATGCGGCCTTGGCAGCAATTTCTTCTGAAGGGTGTGACAGTAGGCTTTCAAGAAAGCGCAATGGAAGATCGGGTCTTTTAGCTAGGCCATTTGCAGCACCTTTAACAATAAAAAAATTTTTTTCTGAAAGCAGTGCTTTAATTTCCTTTATTGTAAAATCTTTTCTTGACACAAGGGTTTCTGCTGCAATTTCTTTCACAAAATCATCTCTAGTTTTTAATGCTTGTAAAAGTTCTTCTCTTGGCAAGTATCTTGCGTTTTCGCCTCTTGCAAAAGGATTTTTTATTGTGCGCCATATTGCAATCATTTCATTGGTTCTATTCTGCTTTTTAGCAACAGCCCAAAGCCTTTTGAAAGCTAGTCGGACTGTGTTAGTAAATATGCAATAGCCCCTCCTTTCGAATGCGAGCACTAAATTTTTGAATAGCTTTACTGGATCTTTTATTTTTGGCATTCCGTTTAAAACAACTGCACAGGCAGACAACAGCTCTTTTCTGAAAGGACCCTCAAAAACATTTTCAGGTTCATTTTGTAAGCTGACTAATATATTGTTTAGAGTATCTTCTACATTTTCTTCTATTGGAATTCCTCTAAGGTCCGCGTAAGCCCTTAATATGTTAGGCATTTTTTAACCTTCGTGATTTTTTACAAAAAGCCAAAACATTATTTTCTAACTTTTGCTGCATTTTTTGCAGCATTGACTAGGCTTTGCATGTGTTTTTCTGCTTTTTTTGGATCATTAGACAATTTTTCAATTATTGCTCCCACGTGTATTATATCTGCACCAGCTTTTATACAGTTATAAGCCTGTTTGCTTGTTTTTATCCCACCTGCAACAACAATAGGGATGTCTACTGTTGCTCTTGTTTCTGAAATCATTGCTAGTGGCACATGTTCTTTGGCGCCACCACCAGCTTCGAGTATAACGATGTGAGAACCCATGTATTGCCCTGCTAAGGCAGTATATGCTGCCAAATAAGGCATATCTCTCGGGATGAGCTTGGCCCTTCCAACCCAGCCAGCTGCTCTCCCAGGCTCAATAAGTACATAAGATGTTGGTATAACTTCTAATCCTGATTTTTTAACAGGGTAACTTGAAGCTATTTGAGCCCCGCTTATATAGTAAGGATCAAGGGAATTAAGCATGCTCATAAAATAGATCGCGTCTGCTTTAGATGATAAAGTTGCTATATTTCCTGGAAAAAGTATAACAGGTATATTGCAGTTTTCTTTTATTGCTGATATAGTGTCATCAAGCAATGTTCCTTGTGCTCCTATTGAGCCACCTACGCTTATTGCAGAAATTCCAGCTCTCTCTGCAATTTTTGCCAGAAAGCCGGCTGTTTCAGGTGTTTGATTTGGAGGGTCAATCACAAGAAAAACAAGCCCCTCTTTTCTTTCAATCTTTTCCAGTATGTATTTGTAGACTCTGCCAAAATGTTCTTCAAGTTTTTTCATATAACACCACTCATAAATATCTGCTCTTAAGAGTTTTTAATATAAAGCTAATATTCTCTTTTTGGTTTTCATCGAGTATTTTGCCATGACCAGGCAAAAGCAACTTAAAATCCAACTCTTGAAGTTTTGATATTGAGTTTATTAACTTTTTTTCATCACCGCCTGGAAGATCGGTTCTTCCACAAGCGCCTGCAAACAAAGTGTCACCAGAGAAAAGCAATTTGTTGTGCTGATCATAGAAGCAGACTGAACCTTTTGTATGACCGGGGGTGTGAATAACTAAAAGGGAAAATGGTTCTAACTTTATTATTTCACCATCCTTAAGATAGTTGTTTATTTCAAAAAAGTTTATTTGACCAGTTACATTTCCAAGAGTGTAATGAGAATCTTGAAGCTCTATGGCTTCAGCATCTGCTTTGTGCATCCTTTTTTCAGCATTTTTGAAGAGATGGGTGCAACCAATGTGATCTATGTGTACATGAGTGAATAATATAAGAGATACCTCTTTTGGATCAATTTTTATATCCATTAAAGAATCTAAAAGCAGTTTTTCATTGGCGCCTATACTTGTGTCAATTAAAGCCACTTGCTTGCCGCACAAAACATAAACATTACTGCCTATGTTTGGAGAATAAAACACGAAAAGATTTTTGGAGAGTTTTTCAAGCATATTTAAGAGATACTGTTTATTGTTTTTATTCTTTACGTAAACTAAATTCGGCATCAAAATAAAAATGGTTTCTAGCAAAACTTATTTTATGACAAAACTTTTGGATTACAAAAAGATTGTAGAAAAGATAGTAAATGCAACAGGTAAAAGTGAAAACGAAGTCAGGGGAATGATAAGCGACAAGATAGATAGATTTGCTGGGCTACTTACAGAAGAGGGTGCTGCGTTCATGGTTGCAAAAGAGCTTGGCTTGGACATTGAACTAGAACCACAAAAAGGCAGATTTGTAAAAATTGGTGAACTAAAGAATGGGATGAAAAACATATGTGTTTTAGCCAGGGTTACAGGAATAAGCGAGGCAAGGATTTTCCAGAAGGGGGATAGAAAGGGAAATTACTGCAAGATTTTGATTGCTGACTCTACTGGGGAAACAACCCTCACTCTTTGGGACAAAAAAATAGGAATGATTGAATCCAACAACATATGCAAAGGTGACGCAATTGTTGCTGATGGTTGCTATGTAACTGAGTTCAATGGTTCTCTTTCTCTTTCGCTTCATTCAAATGGGAAAATAAGGCGTGCTGATCCAAGCATTGATGTTAGTGGTTTACCAGAAGTAAGTCTGCAAACTGTCAAACTTTCAGAAATAAAAAAACCAATCAAAAATTTAGATTTTTTTTCTCGTGTGGTGAGGGTTTTTGACCCTATCGAATTTGAACGTGATGGTAAAAAAGCTACTACAATACATTTTGAAGTGTGGGATGGAACAGCTAAATTTAAGGCGGTAGCCTGGCGCAACTTGGCATTTAAGGCTAAAAGATTATATGCGGGGGAGCTTATAAAGGTAGAAGGTGCCGATGTAAAAGAGGGTACAAATGGGTTGGAGATTCATCTTGGCTCAAAAGCAAGAATTATCGAAGAACCCAATTGTGACTTTGAACTCCCAAGCATAGAATTAGTTGGTGGTAAGAGTTATGAGAAAACTAAAATTAGCAATATAAATAAAGAGGGTTATTTTGAAATCTTTGCCGAAATAGTAGATATTGCACGTGGGAGGTTTTTTTATATGTTTTGCCCAAGCTGTAAAAGCAAAGCGTCTGGAGACACTTGCGAGATATGTGGCACTAAAACAAGAAAGAGATTGTTAATTTCTGTCAGACTTGATGATGGTAGTGGCTCACTTGATTGCATCTTTTTTGGAAGAAATGCTGAAAACTTGCTAGGCCTTAGCGCTAGTGAAATTTTTGATGGGATTGACAAAGAGGGTGCTGAAGCATTAACTGAAAAATTAAGGCAAAGGTTTCTCGGTGCCTTTATTTTAGTACGTGGAAGTGCGCGTAGAAAGCTAGGAGACAACGAAGAGTACGAGTTGGTTGCCGATGACATCTTGCCTTTAAAAATAAAAGAGGAGATTGAAAGAAGATTTGCTCTTTTATCGGAAGCCACCTCTTGAAAACCACTTAAAAAGATATTTGGTGTAATAATTACATAATGAAATATTTGAAGCAGGTGTTATTTTATGGCTTCATCACAGAAAATCAAAGATATTACTGATCTTCCAGGAATAGGGCCACAAGCAGCTGAAAAGCTTTTCGCTGCGAACTACAAAACATTAGAAAGCATAGCAATTGCTTCACCTATTGAGCTTACTGAAATAGCGGGGCTTGGAGAAAAGACTGCTGAAAAGGCCATAAATGCTGCTAGAGAAGCTCTTGGTATGGGGTTTGAAACTGCTGACAGGGTTCATGAAAGAAGAGCAAAAATAGGTCGCATAAGCACAGGCAGCAAGGAACTCGATGCTCTTTTAGGTGGTGGTGTTGAAAGTCAGAGCATAACAGAAGTTTATGGAAAAATGGCATCAGGTAAAACTCAGTGGTGTTTCCAATTAAGTGTTATGGTACAATTACCTCCAGAAAAAGGAGGGTTGGGTGGAAAGGTTGTTTATATTGATTCGGAGTCTAGTTTTAGACCTGAACGTATAGTTCAGATTGCAGAAGCAAGAGGCTTAGACCCAAAAACTGTTCTAAAGAACATATTTGTTGCAAGGGCTTACAATGCAGATCATCAGATACTTCTTGCCGAAAAAGCGGAAGATTTGGTCAAAAAAGAGGGAGTAAAGCTAGTAATTGTAGATTCATTAACATCACATTTCAGGGCAGAGTATATTGGGCGTGGCATGTTAGCTGAAAGACAACAAAAATTGAATAAGCATATGCACCAGTTAGCAAAAATGGCTGAAATGCATAACCTTTGTGTTCTGGTTACAAATCAAGTAATGGAAAGACCTGACATACTTTTTGGAGACCCAACAGCACCTGTTGGAGGAAACATAGTAGGTCATGCATCAAAAACAAGATTATACTTAAGACAAAGCAAGGGTGAAAAGAGAATAGCAAGACTTATTGACTCGCCAAGCCTTCCGGATGGTGAAGCTATTTATAAAATAACCGAACGTGGAATAGAAGATGTGGATGAATAAAGACAGTGGCAAAAACAATATGAGACTTCAAACAAAAGTTTTATTAAAACTAATATCCTAAATTAGATACATGTTTAAACTGCCAGCGCTTTTTGTAAATTTTAAAACATATGAAACTGGCACTGGATCTAAAGCAGTTGAAACAGCGAAGATTATTGAACAAACGTCAAAGGGCAGTGGCATAACTACTGTTTTAGTTGTACAAGCTTGCGATATAAGGCTTATTGCACAGAAGGTCAAGTTACCTGTTTTTGCTCAGCACGTAGATCCAATAAGTTATGGTGCGTATACGGGACACATATTGCCTGAAGCAGTTAAAGAGGCAGGAGCTATCGGAACCATATTGAACCATGCGGAAAACAAAAAAAATGACGATTTTTTATCCGAGGCTGTAAAAAGAGCTAAGCAAGCAGGCCTAATTGTTATGGCTTGTGCTGAGTCACTAGAGAGAGCTAAAAAAATAGTGACCTTTGAGGTAAAGCCAGATTTGATTGCAATTGAGCCTCCAGAGCTTATATCCGGCGACATATCAGTTTCAACAGCAAGACCTGAGCTAATAACCGATGTGGTTTTGCAAGTTGGTAAAAAGAGTGGCATACCAATAATAGCCGGTGCTGGAATAAAGAACACAGCAGATGTAAAAAAGGCATTAGAGCTTGGGTGTCAGGGCATATTTGTGGCTTCAGGTATTATGAAAGCTAAGGACAAAAAAGCAGCAGTTATTGATCTTCTTGCTGGTTTCAAATGAGGTGATTTTTTGGTTTTAGCATCCGATTTGGTTACTTCTAAAATTATTCAAGTAGGTGGGGAATCTAAGATCTCTGAAGCATTTAGTTTAATGCTGAAGAATAAAGAAAAAAACTTGGTTATTTTTTTAGATGGATCTTATTTTGGCATATTAACTCAGAGAGAACTCATTAAAAGAAAGAGGATTTACTCTGAAGCGAAGGTAAAAACTATCGCTGACACCAAGGTTCCGAGTATCTCGGAAAAAGATGATCTATTAAAAATTGCAAGTTTGATGTACCACTCAAATGCGAGAATATTGCCTGTTTTTAGGGGTGGTACACTAGTCGGGTTTGTTCGAGTTGAAGATATTTTGGCAAAGGCACTAGAAGATGAAGATCTTGCTAGAAAAGAACTGAAAGCACTTAGCTCGGAGGCGATAACACTAAATGAAGATGATAATTTAGCGAAGGTTTTGTCAGTTATGCGTAAAAATGAAATAAAGCAGGTGCCAATAGTTGATAGAGAAAACAATTGCATTGGCGTGATAACTTTAGAAGGGCTAATAGAAAAGTACTTCATTCATGAGGATCCAAAACGTGGTCTTTTTTCATTAACTGGACATGAACCTGAAGCAAAAAAAATATTGAAAGTTAGGCTTAGAGACATTGTCGAAGAAGCTAAAAGCTTTAGACCTACACAAAAAGTTGCTGATGCAAAAAGCGAATTAGTAAAGTCTGATAGCATACTACTGGTGGATGATAAAAAGGTAAAGGGAATTGTTACAACAAAAGATTTGTTAAGGGCAATAATTTCTTTGGGAAAAGAGGGAGTTAAAATACAGCTTTCAAATATGCCACCGCTTACAAAACCAGATGAAGAAAGAGCTTTAAGAAAAATAAATATGATGTATGAAAAGCTTAGTAGGATACTGCCAGGAGAGTTTAGCTTAGCAATACATTTTAAATCTTGTAAAAAGCAAGGTATGAGAGTTAAACATTCAGTAAAAGCAAAAGTCTCCTGCGGAAATATTTCTTTGAATGCTTTTTCTGAGTCTTGGAATTTTTTAACAGCACTTGAGGATTGCCTTGACTTGCTTTTTAAAGAAGCTTTAAAAAAAGGGAAACAAGAACGTTTGAAAAAAAGAGTATGAGTGGGCACGTTCTGAAGTCGACAATAGGCTAAAGACAAGTTAACCCCATAGCAACACTCAGCTCTGATTTCCCATAGCACCTCACAGTGTGGCTACCGTTGCTCCCTTCCAGGCCTAGCGGGTTCACCACAAAGTGAAGTCAATGGGGTCAAAGCATCAACGTGATGCTATGGCTTTGCCTTTAGCCTAAAGCCTTCCCCAGAACTTCGGCCCGGCATATAGCGGATTTCCGATACAGGGAACCGCTAGCTCCCCAGCCTAGCCCACAATAAAATATTGTTTAAATGATTTTTTAAGCATACTGTAAGCTCACATTTGAAGAAAATATCTGTAAAAGAGTTTTATACAAATATCGCTTTTTATTGTTTATTTAATTAAATTCATTTGTGAAAGGCAGTGGTTTATATCTCACAGAAGATGAGCTATTTAGAGAGTTCGATAAAGACGCTGCGAAAATTATTGAAGTATTAGAGTTTTCAAAGAAAAACTCTAAAAGGACACGGTTTTTGCATCAGCTAAGAACTGCAAAAATTGTTTTTGATTTGAGTCTTGATCAAAAATCTATTTCTGCCGCACTGTTGCATGAACTTAAGGACTGTATAAACTTAGCACCCGTAGATGAAGACGTAAGGGAAATTGTGATGGAGGTTAACAAGATTTACGAAGCCAAAGAAAGAAATATTGAGCACTTAAACAGTGTTGGTTTGGCAAACATACTTCTTGCGATATCAAAGGATTTAAGAAGTATAATTGTTGAGCTTGCTTCACACCTAGATGAAATGCGTCAGATATACAAAACTTCAAAGAAACCAAGCGTAAGAGAACTACGTGCAGCAAAACTGTCACTTGAGGTTTACTCAAATATATGTCAAAAACTAGGTCTAGTTGAAATGTGTAAGGAATTACAAGATTTGGGTATGGCTATACTTATGCCAAAAGAGTACAAAAAAACAAAAGCGCTAATTTATGAAAAGATTGTTTGTGGGGAAAAAGTACTTGCGAAGGCAAAATGTGATATTGAAAAGTTAGTCTCAATGTTTGGAATAAAGGCCTTAGTACAGGGGCGTGTAAAAGGGGTTTACAGCATCTATAGAAAAAGCATTGAAGAAAATCTAGAGATCGATAAGATTAAAGACATCATCGGGGTTAGGGTGGTGTGCGATTCTGTAGAAGACTGCTATAAGGTGTTAAACATTATAAAACAAAATTTTGGGATACATGGGAAAATCTATGACTACATTAAAAAGCCAAAGGAAAATAATTATCAGTCAATACATGTTATGACAAAAGTTTCCAACATACCTGTAGAAGTACAGATTAGGACAGTGCATATGCACAGAGAAGCAGAGTATGGTGCTGCTGCTCACTGGCGTTATAAGAGAGGTGAACAATATACTAATTTTGATGGGGCGCTTTTGGCTGCTAGAAAATTATTTGAACTTCAGCAAAAAGACATGAAGGGACTCTTAAACTATGTTAAATTTAAACTAACTGACAACACAATATTTGTTCTAACACCAAAGCACGATATTATTGCTTTACCTAAAAAGGCAACAGTTTTAGATTTTGCATATGCTGTTCATACTGATTTAGGGAATAGGTTTAAGTTTGCAAATGTAAATGGAGTAAGGAGGCCAGCCAATTATGTTTTAGAAAGTGGTGATAAAATCCGTGTTTTTGTTGATACAAAAAAAACAGTAAAAGCTAGTTGGTTAAACTTTGCAAGAACATCAAAAGCAAGGTCTGCAATAAGGAAGGAACTTGAAAGTACAAAAGGTTTTAGGGTTTTTAATCCAAATAAAGCCAACAGAAGTGACATAATTTTTGCAAAGTGCTGCAATCCCCTCCCTGGAGATGATGTAGTTGCGTATAAAACTTCGAGAGATAAAATAACAGTGCACAGAACTGACTGTAGATTGCTTTTCTGTTTACCTAAAAAAAAGAAATTTTTAATTGCAACCCATTTACTTGAAATGAACCGATATGTGATTAGAATTGAAATCAAGGCATTTGAAAGCGGTGTGCTTTTAAGGGATCTTTTAGAAGAATTAAAAAAAATGGATGCGAAAATCGTTAGAAGTGAGCTTATGGTTGAATCTGGGAACATAGTAAAAGGGTTATTTGATTTGTATATAAAAGATAGAACACATTTAGAGCAGATAATTGAAAACCTACAAAAAATACAGAATATAATTTATGTAAAAAGAGTCTAATTTTGTGTCTATAGGGGTAAAAATATATATTGTTGTATGCATATAATTTTTTTGGTGATATTAATGAAAAGAACCAAAACTGGCATATATGGTCTTGACGAGTTAATAGAGGGGGGTTTTCCCACAGGTAGAACAATATTAGTAAGTGGTTCTTGTGGCTCTGGAAAAACTACTTTTGGCTTGCAGTTCATCTATAATGGTGCTGTGCTATATGATGAGCCAGGTATATACGTAACGCTTGATGAGAGACCGTCCCTTCTTCGTGAAGATTGTTTAAGTTTTGGTTGGGATCTGAGAGAGCTTGAAAACAAAAATATGATTAGAATCATAGATGGCACTGTTGCAAGGCTGGGATTTCCTAGTGAAGAAGAATTTGCATTACCAAGCAGCACTTTAGATTTGGACAAACTGTTACTTGAAATCATTGCTTCTATAAAAAGATTTGGCGCAAAAAGAATTGTGATTGACTCCGTAGCGGCTTTAGGTCTTAGCATGCGATCTGAAGATGAAATAAGGCGTGGCCTTTTGAAGTTAAGCTATTTGTTGGGAAAAGCTGGGACTACTTCTGTTTTAATATCTGAGGTTGAAGTTGATGACAAAAAGTTTAGCAAGTATGGAATTGAAGAGTTTCTATGTGATGGGGTTATACTACTTCATTACATAGGTGTTGGTGGTGGAATAACTAGGGCTATACAAGTTGTTAAAATGCGTGGATCTAAACATTCGGAGTACATACACCCAATGGAAATAACAAAGAGGGGCATCGAAGTCAAAAAAATTGAAGAGCCTAATGTGTAAAACCAGCCTATTACTGTTTGAAAAAATATTATTGGGGCGGGCGAGACTCGAACTCGCGACACCACGGTCTTCAGCCGTGTGCTCTCCCTCTGAGCTACCGCCCCATAAGATAGAAATTGTTTATAGATTTTTTAAACATCACTCCGATGGCCTCATGTGTGGGAACAAAATTACTTCTTTTATTGAATTTTTATTTGTGAGCAACATTGTAAAGCGATCTATTCCTATGCCTACGCCGCCAGTTGGCGGTAAACCATAGCCCAATGCTTTGATGTAGTCATAATCCAGCACTTTTGGAGTTTCTTTTTTAGAAGCAATTTGCTCTTCAAACCTTACCTTTTGGTTTATAGGATCGTTTAGTTCTGAAAAACCGTTTGCTATTTCCCAACCATTTATAAAAAGTTCAAACCTTTCGCTAAAGCCTTTTTTAGTTCTGCTCTCTTTAGCCAGCGGTGATACCTCTACTGGAAACTCAGTTACAAATGTTGGTTGAATCAAAGTATCTTCTACAAAGTTTTCAAAAAGCGCAACAATTATTTCACCCCTGTTATTTAAATTTTTAGCGTCTCTAATGCCTTTTTTTTCTGCCAATTTTTTGAGTTCAGCTAGCTCTTTGCCAGTCACGTCTATGCCAATGTTACTTTCAATCAAGTCACACATCGTGGCAACTTTCCATTTTGGTTTAAAATCTATCTCATTTTCAAAAAATTTTACTTTGTATGAACCTATGGTTTCTTTTACAATATAGCTTAGCATATCTTCAGTGAGTTCTATCATGTCAGCATAGTCTTTATAGGCCTCATATATTTCGATCATTGTAAATTCAGGATTATGCAGGGTATCTATGCTTTCGTTCCTAAAATTTTTTGCTATCTCAAAAACTTTATCAAAACCACCAACTACAAGGCGCTTTAAATAAAGCTCCGGGGCAATCCTTAAGTATAGCTTCTGTTTGAGAAAATTATGGTACGTTTCAAATGGTTTTGCATTTGCACCACCATACAAAGGTTGGAGGATTGGAGTTTCCACTTCCAAAAAACCTTTTGAAATCAAGTATTTTCTCATCAGGTAGAGTATTTTTGTTCTTATTTTAAACACTTCCCGTGTTTCTTGATTGCAGATAAGATCCAGGTATCTTTCTCTATATCGTCGTTCTATGTCTTGCAAACCATGAAACTTTTCAGGCATGACAATAAGAGACTTTGCAAGTAGCTCATAGCTTGTGGCCCATATGGTTATCTCACCAAGCTTTGTTCTAAAGACATGACCTTCAACTCCAATTATGTCTCCAACATCTATAAAGTTTCTGAAAAAAGAGTATTTGTCTTTTCCAATTTCGTCTTCTCTAAGGTACAATTGGATCTTTTCGTCTGAATCTCTTATGTCTGCAAAGATAGCTTTACCGTGATATCTGATAGTATACAAACGGCCTGCTACGCGCAGCTTTTCTTTTGTTTTTTCATGAGTTATTTTATCATATTTTTTTAGAATGTCCTTTATTTTAGTGGTTTCTTTAAAGCTATATGCATATGGGTTTATGCCTTTTGCCAAAATTTCTCTTAGCTTTTTTAATTTAGATTCGTCAAACCCCAGTTTTTTAATTTCTTCATCTGTGATTAAATCCTTCAAAAACTCACCTCAATTTATTGGGGCTGCTGGGATTTGAACCCGGGTCTCCAGCTTTTTTGAATTTAATTTCCCAAAGCTGGTATGCTAGACCAGACTACACCACAGCCCCATGGGCCCGACGGGATTTGAACCCGCGACACCTGGATTAAAAGTCCAGTGCTCTGCCAGCTGAGCTACGGGCCCTTAAACACATATTTGGTTGGGGAAAACACATAAAATTTTTACTGTAAGCTGTTTAAAAACAGCATGCTCTAGGTATTAGCAATAATAAGTTTTAATACAAAATTAATTAATAATTTTGCTGGAAAAATAATTTTTGATGCCTTCTGTAATAGTACTAAGATATGGACACAGACCAAAAAGGGATGAAAGGGTTACTACACATTGCTGTTTAGTAGCAAGAGCTTTTGGCTCAGATGGAATAGTCATATTCGGTCCAAAAGATGAGGGAATTATAAAAACCATAAGAAGTGTTGTTAAAAGATGGGGCGGTTCTTTCAGCATAGAATTTAAAAACAGTTGGTTAGAAGAGGTAAAAAACCTTAAGAAGCAGGGTTATAAAATTGTTCATCTCACAATGTATGGTAAGCCAATAGAAAATGAAATTGATAAAATAAGGGAAAATGAAAAAATAGGGGTTATAATCGGATCAAAAAAGGTTGAAGCACGCGTTTACTGTGAAAGTGATTATAACATTGCAATAACTAAGCAGCCACATAGCGAGATTGCAGCATTGGCTGTTTTTCTAGATTGGTATTTTGATGGGAAAGAGCTTAAAAAAGAGTTTCATGGAGCAATTATAAAAGCTGGAGAAAAAAAATGCAAACAGGGGTTGAGCTAATGAAATCCAAAATCTATAAGGAACAAATATTGGTTGATTTCCTACAAAAAAGCGCTGGTGTCGGATCTGAAAAAGTTGCTGCAGTTCTTTGGGAAAGTAAGAGGCCTTTAAAAGATGAAAAGATAGCTGAAAAAACCGGTTTAAAGGTTACCGAAGTAAGAACCATACTTAACAGGTTGCACTATAGAGGGATAGTAAACTATGAAAAAGATCGTGATGAGAAAAGCGGTTGGTATAACTATACATGGTATATTGACAAAAAAAAACTTGTAGAGCTTATTATAAACGAACTTTGTGAGGTTGCTGAAAAACTTGAAAAAGAAAGAGCATTAAAAGAAAATTACACTTTATTTATATGTAAAAAAGGTTGTTGTGAGGTTCCTTTTGAGATTGCAGCAGAGTATAACTTTAAGTGCCCAGAATGTGGTTTAGACATGGATTGTTTAAACCCAAGAAAAATGCAAACTGAAATAAATAAAAGAATAAGTGCGATAAGAAAACAGATAGATGGTCTTAGTAAGATAAAATAACACAAAATATTGGACAAGTTTTACACAAGATAATAAAGATTTGATTTAAAAAAATATCGCCTAAAAACATTTATTTTAGAAAAAATAGTTTTAATAAATCTCTGATGGTTGTTATAAAATAAATTTGAAAATATTTTAAAAAGAAAAACAAAAAGATGTTTTATTTAAAAACAAAAGCGGGGTGGGGCAGCTTGGAGTGCCCGTCGGGCTCATAACCCGAAGGTCGATGGTTCAAATCCATCCCCCGCTAAGTTAAAATTTCACCTAAGCGAAATTTCTAAATTTTAATTATTCATTATTGTAGTTTGTAATTCACGCTAATTATGGTTTTAATTAAAATTGCAAAATGTTTTGGTGGTTAATCTATGTAATTTTTAATTAATTTTTACAAAACCAAATTTTTTGCATTTTTTCAAATATGTAAAAAAATAAGTTACAAAATAAAATACAAACAGATTTTTAAGTTTGTTATGGTTAGGGATCATAAAAAAGACGAATAAACTGTGTAATTTTTTTCTTTTTATCATTACTTGTAATTACTTACATTACTAGTTTTTACAGTAAAATTTTTAAGTAAATACAGTATTAACTATAAATATGGTAATGAAAAGATTGATAAGATTTCTTATAAAAATAGGCAGTAGGATAAAAAATTGGGCTACAGAAGAAGAGCGAATTTACAAAAGCATACCTGAAGAAGAAGTAAAAAAAGAAATAAGGTCCCTATGGGATTTTTTGTCTTTTAACGAGAACACACAAGCATACCATTTAGTTAATGTACTTGGCTTTGATGAATGGGTTGACATGCCAGAAATAAGACGAAGAATAAAAGAGCTTTTTGGTGTTGACTATAAAAACGAAAGAAGTCTTTACCCATATTTGAAAACACTCGTAGACATTAACTTAGTAGAGACACATAGCGTAGGTGGTAGGATGAAGTGGAGAAAAAAGGAATGCTTATTCGAAATAGCAGTATCTGAAAATAATGCTGATGAGTACTCTAAAGAAAAAGAAAAAAAGTTAATAAAAAAGCTTGTAAGCAAATAAGCATTAAGATAGATTTTCGCAGAGAGTTTTGAATTTTTTAAGTCTGTCAGAATATACATAACTTTTAGCAAACCATTCGTGGGAAGTTAAGTAATTGCAGAATTGCACTATTTTTTTATTTTTTAATTCTTCTTTTTTTGGCACAAATTTTGATAAGAAATCTTCCAAAAGCATTTTTTCACCGCCATAGTTTACCCATTGCCTATCCAAAACTTGCTCAAATGCTCTAGCGACACTTTGTTCACTAATTTGTTTGTCACTTAAGTAATAAACCGCCTTCCAATCACCTTTAGCAGTCCATCGATGAGCGGGATTTTCACCAGTATTAAAAAAGTTAATCAATTTTTGCAAAGCATCAGTTGGTATTATAAGGGAATTTTTAGAAGGCCTTATAAAAGGAACATCAGAAAGTATTCCTTTTCTATGATACCTATACCTTTTCCCATTTGATTTATTTACTACTTGAGTATAACCGTAAAGCGCTCTAAAAAGTTTTTGATAGGTGTAAGAAGACCTGCTTAGTGTTTTTGGCACAATAAACTTATATTGTAAGAAATGTGCTTTTAACGTTTTAGACCCCCTCTGCACTTCCGATAATAAAAAACAATTGTTTTGACGATGTTTATGTATAAAAATATTTGAAAAAAATTAAAAACTTTGCTTTGTACATAACAATCTTTTTAGAATTGGCTACTAAACCATGGTAGCATTTTAACGTTAGTAACGTAGATGCAATTGTTGAAACCTTAACAAAGAGTTATTGCTTTGAAACTTCCTGTCTTGTAGAAATCAACAATATGTCTTTTGCAGATATGACTTTACTATAAGGTATGCTTTTTTCAGTTATTATCTTTCTAGCCTCTGCTTTAGAACTTGCTCTTAAAGGTTCAGTAGTTATGGTTTCTATACGTCCTTTTTCTAAATTTATTACAAGGTCAAAAACCTTGCCTTTTCTTTCCCCGTCAACAGTATATATCTCCTTTCCAAAAAGCTCTGAAAGCCTCACAGTCATCTCAAACCCTCCCTTCATAAATAAAACTAAGAACCACATAATATATGTTTTTTTAATATTTAAATTTTGTGTTTATGATCCAAATCTTTATAATCAATCTTCTCACCTAAAACTTTTGCTAGAGCTTCATTATCGGAACAATACCCTCTGTGCTGTTTTTATCCATTGCATTTATCAAATTTTTCTAAATTGTCCAACGGGCTTTTGACCTTCTTTAATTCCTCTACAGAAACTTTTGTATATATCTGCGTTGTAGATAAGTTGCTATGACCCAAAAGCTCCTGTATTTTTCTAATGTTTTCACCACGCTCGAGAAGGTGTGTAGCAAATGTATGTCTAAAACTGTGTGGTGTCACATTTTTTTCGATACCTGCTTTAATTCTGGCCTTTCTTACAATTCTCTGAATAGTATCCACTGAAATTGGTCTGCCCAAATAATCTGAAAAAACATATTCTGTCTTTGCCTTTCTTTTTTTCAAATAATCACTCAAATCTTTTAACCAAGACTCAGACAAGATTACTATTCTATCCTTATTCCCTTTACCGCCGCGCACTATTGCTGTTCTATCAGCAAAATTAATATCATTTATTTTCAGCTTTGTTACCTCGCTAACACGCATACCGCTAGAGTAAAGAAGCATCATTATCAGTCTGTCTTTTTTTCTTTCAGCAGCATTTATCATCCGTATAACCTCTTCTTTAGTCATCACAACTGGTAACTTTGTCCCCTTTTTTGGCCTCTTTATATCTTCCATCACATCGCTTTTTAAATATTCTTTAAAGAAATGTCTCAATGCAGAATAAACCAAACACATCGTAGAATCAGTGGCCTTATTTTCTTTTTTGTGTGCCATGTATGCTATAACATCCTCTCGAGTTGCAAGCAATGGGTCTTTTTTTATAAACTCAAGAAATTCTCGGATATATAGCAGATACATTTTAATGGTCCTATTGGAAAAACCACCAACAATCAGTTCTCTTTTGAAGTTCTCAACATATTTTTCAACTATGTTTCCAATATTTTCCTTGTTCTCATTTGTTTGGTTCATACCCATGCTGCTCTAATAAATAAAAGCAACTTTATTTAAAAAAAGCAATCTAACGTGAAAGGCCTACTTTCACTGATGTGCCTTGTTTCTTAACAATGATGCTTGTTTCTTTTCCACCCAAATTTATAGTCCTTTTAACATATCCAACACTTGATGGTAACCTTGGGCAAACTTCTATCTCTTGACGTGGAGCATATGGTTTTATCCCAAGCATAAACTCATCTATAGCTCTTATAGCAAGTGCTGCGCCCCAAAGTTGGATATTACACCCCATACGCTCAAACGTTTTGCTATTCCATGATTCTCCTATGCAGCCAGGCGTGTCACCGTAAGTGTAATCATCAATGATCTTAAGTATTTCATAGCCTTTTTCAACCCGATTCATAGCAAACTCCGCACATGCAAGCCAACCAGTGCAAAGAGACCATGCCTGGCCGTTGTGATACGAAGCACTATCAAATCCATTGTTTTCACTTGAAAGACTCATTACACCTTTTTCGCATAAAATATCGCTCTTTTCAAACTCTTCGATTCCAAACTTGCTTAACCCCAACATAATAGGCACAAGCGCATTTGGCCTTTTAGAGAAATCTTTTTGCTCACCGCATATTCTGTCGGCATACTTGCCATCGTTGTAAAAAACTTTTTCAAATAAGTGCTGTTGTCTTCTTGCAAGCCCCTCTGCCTCAAATGCTAAGGCCATAGCAGCACCACTTGGTTTTTTTGCCAAAAATACAAGCTCAGAAAAATCTGAAAGGGCCTTTACAAAAAGGGCTTGTATTTCTATGGCAGTTTCATACCTATTTAGACTGTCCATCCAAGTTTCGTTTTCTTTGCTATCATGTGATATAAACCCTCTGCTGTCAGTAACTGCAAGAAGCCTCTGCATTATATCACAAACTAAGTCGATTTTATTCTCTAAAAAATCCGTGTCTCCTGAAAACGCAATATAATCCCTTAAAGCAGATATAAACATTATGCTGGAGTCAATGGAAGAGTAATTTACTTCATCTCCGTAGATATAATTTGGAACTCTTCCATTGATAACCTTATCTGAAAAAACCTCTAATGCTGATTTAGCTCGATTTAAAAAACCCGCATACAAGAAAGCTGGTAAGCTCCAAAACATATCTCTTGCCCAAAACTGCAAAAACCAGGGCAAACCCGCGTAATAACAGTTACCACAAAAAAGCAGCTCCATGTTTAAAATGGCTTTTTTGTATAACCCAGAGATCAAAGGGTCATCACACTCTATGCAGTTGGTGAGCTGTCGATAAAAGCTTCTTTTGCTTAAAAGCTCGTTGTCACCAAAACCTGACTCATTCTCCAAAGAAAACAATATTCGTACAGTTGTGCCCTTTAGTTTCAGTATGCCCGGCAAAAAATATCGCTGTTTTTCCCCAGATGGATAATGGTCAAAATACTGATGCAAAGGCACAAACTGGCTTTCGCTTCCAGAAACACAAATATTTATTTGACCCAAACTAGAAGAAACATTTATACAATTTTCATTTTCATCCTGTTTTACTACATAATCGCGATCATGCCAATTTTCTTCTCGCTTTCGTATGTTAATGGCAAACTCAAACTCAGCTTCAAAATTTTTGTTGTTTGCACTTTGGAGCTCTACAACTAGTTTAGCTCCAGAAAGCGGGGTCCAAACAGATTGAATAAAAACACCATCATCAATAGCATGAACATGAGTTGCTTTCGTAAAATCATATGTTGCTTTTATGCAATTTGACTCTGAAAGATATTTTCCAAAAACCTTAAAGTCAAAAAATTCAATATACTTTTTGCCATTGGACCAAAAGCCAGTCCATTTTGTCTTGAAACCAGTATCGTAATATCTGTGAAAAAAACAATCCTTATTGCTCAAAAAATAAGAATATTTTCCCAATTCCGAATTTTTGTTTATCGGTGAAACCACATTCTAATTGTTAAAATGAAAGTTATTTTAACCTTTATTATTTTAATTACTATTGAAAGGCGATTAGATGCAAAAAGATTTCACTGTTTTTGAGGTTGGATGGGAAGTTTCTAACAAAGTAGGCGGAATATATACTGTCCTATCCACAAAGGCTGCTGAAGCAAAAAATTCCCTGAAAAACTTTTTTACAATTGGTCCTTATTTCAAAAGAAGCGCCGCTGTTGAATTTGAAGAAGAAACACCATCGCCCGAATTTGCTGAAGTATTCGATTACCTGAAAAAAACATATGGAATTAACTGCTATTCTGGCCATTGGCTTGTACCTGGCAGACCAAAGTGCATATTAGTTGATCCAAATGAACTAAAGGCAAAGACAAATGATATAAAACGAGAATTTTGGGATCTTTATCAAATAGACTCTCTGGGCACGGGCGATGATTACAACGAACCTATTGTTTGGGGTAAGGCAGTTGGCCTATTATTAGAAAAATTGATTACGGTTGTTTTTGCAAAAGAGCATGACATAAAAAAATGCATAGTTCATTGTCATGAGTGGCTATCGGGAGGCGCACTTCTTCACATAGTGCACTATAAACCAGAAATAAAAACTATTTTTACAACACATGCAACCGTGCTTGGAAGGTGCATTGCTGGATCAGGAGAGCCATTGCACGAAGAAATAATCTCAAAGATACAGGCAAATGAAACAGTGCCAAATGAACGTGCATATAAATATGGAGTTCAAGCAAAACATCTTACAGAAAAAGCATGCGCTCACAAAGCTACTGTGTTTACTACAGTATCCGAGACTTGTGCTAACGAATCTCAGTACATTCTTGGCAGAAGACCTGATATTTTAACCCCAAATGGCCTAAACGTAGAAAAATTTTATGTTATGGAAGAGCTTGCAAATCTCCATGTTATCTACAGAAACATCATTAGACGTTTCGTGCTTGACTACTTTGCACCATATTATTACATAAACGTTGAAGATAGCCTGTTTTACTTCCTTTCAGGCCGCTATGAGGTAAGAAACAAAGGCATAGACCTGTTTATAGACGCCTTGGGGCGATTAAACAATGAGTTAAAAGATACTAAAAACACAACAACAATATTCGCTTTTATATTTGTCCCAGCGCCTAACAGAGGCAAAAACATCGAGCTTCTGAAACATATGGCATTGTATGAGCGATTAGAGGACGAAATTGAGGATGAAATACGAAAAATAAAAAACAGGCTTTATTACAGCATTTCAAAAGGTGAGCCCCCAACAGGTAAGAATCTGCTTGATGACGAATTTTTATATAAAGTTAAAAAAATGTTGTTTGAACTAAAACATGAAAAAAATGAAGTGCCACCAATAAGTGTGCTAGAAGTCGATGAAAGTGATGAAATCCTCACAAGAATAAAGAAAAACAATCTTTTCAATAGGGAAACAGATAAAGTTAAAGTGCTGTATTATCCTACCTACCTTAGTACTGCTGATGGCCTTTTAGGTCTTGAATATTATCAAGCAGTAATGGGCTGCCATTTAGGAGTATTTCCAAGCTATTATGAATCCTGGGGATACACACCTTTAGAAACCATTGCACTTGGTCTACCGGCAGTTACAACAGATTTAAGCGGTTTTGGTCAATACATAAAGAACCATCTAAATACTGATCTTGCAAAAAATGCAATAAAAGTGCTGTCAAGAGCAAACACACCTTACGAGAAAACTTTGGCTGAGCTTGTGGAATATCTGAAGTACATATACATGCTTCCTAAAAGAGAACGTGGTGACTTAAAAATAGTTGCAAAGCAGTTGAGTTACAACTTGTCTTGGTCAAATTTAATAACAAACTATCTTAACGCATATGAGCTTGCTGCTGGGCGTTAATACCTAAGCGCATCTTTAGATCGTTTAGCACATTAATATAATTTATATATGCATCATAAGGCGTCTCGTAAGGATTGAAATATTTGTGTACATCGCCATCCGCAAACCACTTTGTGCACATATAATAAAAGTGGTCTGATGTTTGCAGCAAGCGCCAGCTATGCAAAATATCCAGATTTTTGCTTTTCCTAACTGCTTTTTCTAGAGCCCTGATCTCCTCGAAAGCATGCCTTTGTATTCTGTTTTCCAGCCAAGCTGACAAGTCTCTATCTATATCAGCCCATGACAAAAAATACGGAACATCCAGCTCATCTTTTGGTTCAAGTTTCTTTATAACTTCAGATGCACAAGCAAATTCACAGTCACGATACTTTAAAATCTCCATTGGCAAATGTCTTAAGAAATCAAAAACTCCTGTTTCAGGCCACTGATGCTCACCAAAGGTTTCATAGTCCATAAATATGTTTACACATTCTCCTTGTGTGGCCGCTATCCAATATGCATACTTATCTGCTGTCAAAGGATATTCCGTCCAGCTTCTCTCAGAGAATCTAAACGCAATGTCATCACTAAGCCTATAGTTTCTTAAAAGAAGTAAGATATCTTCTCCCTTTGCTTTATACAAGTAATTTGGGCTTCTCCAACCTAATATCTTCTCACTACCCTCAGTCACAATAGCCTTAAACCCAAGTTTCGAAACAATTTTAGCTATGTCATTGTTATATACTGCCTCAGTGTTTCTAAATACCTTGGGTTTAACACCAAAAACAGCCTTTATCTTTTTTCTGTGAAGCTTTATCTGCTCTTTAAATTCCCTTTCTGAAATCAAAAAGGAAAGTGAATGATAATAAGTTTCATTAAACAATTCCGCACAACCCGTTTCAACAACTGCAATAAAGCTTTCAAGAATTTTTGGAAAATATTTTTCTAGCTGTTCAATTAAAGTGCCTGTAATACTAAAATTAACCTTGAAAGCACCATCAGTTTCATTAATAAGCTCATTTATTAGTGCAGTTGCTGGTCCATAGCATTTTTTTACTACGCGTTCCAAATACGCCCTGTTCTTTTCTTCATCGAAGTAACTTTTACCTGTTCCAATATCAAAAAAAGAATATTTTCCTATGCGCATAGGTTGGTGCACTTGAAAGTAAAAACATATTTTTTTCAAAATATCACCTTGCAACTAAGCGATAAATTTCCAGGCATTCTATGGCGACATCCCTCCAACTTCTATACTTCAAAATTTCCATTTTTGATCTTTCTTTCAATTCTTCATACAGTGGTTGATAATACAACATTGCAATTATCTTGTTAGCCAACTCTTGAGTGTCCCAAAAATCAACCTTTAAACAGTTCCTTATAACTTCACTAACTCCACTCTGTTTACTTATTATCACAGGCACTTCACATGCAAGTGCTTCTAATGCAGTTAAACCAAATGGTTCAGAAACACTTGGCATCACAAAAACATCAGCAATCGAATAATACTTAGAAACATCATTTTCAAAACCAACGAAATGTACTCTGTCTGCTATTCCCAAGCTGATGCTTTTTTGTATTAGATGTGGCATTTGATCTCCGGAGCCAACAATAACAAACCTCACACTTTTATTCTTTTCAAGTACCTTCTTTGCAGCTTCGATGAAAAAATCTACGCCCTTTTGTACTGTAAGCCTCCCAACGAAAAGAACAATTCTGTCGTTCAAATACTTCTCAATATTTTTGCGCTTATATTGTTCAAGGTCTATGGCGTTATAAACAACAGCAACTTTGTTTGGTTCAATGCCATACTTTTCAATAATCTGCCTTTTTTCATATTCACTCACTGTTATTACCATATCTGCCTCGGTAAGACCCCGTCTTTCAATACTGACTATTTCAGCATTGGGAAAAAGGTTTCCAGTGCGGTCATATTCTGTGCTATGTATTGTCACAACCAGAGGCTTTTTCAGAATCTTCTTAAGCGCTATGCCTGCCATGTAAGTCATCCAATCATGGCAGTGAATCACATCACATTCTATTTTAGATCCTATTGCTATTGCCCTTTGAGTGTAATATTTCACCTCATCGAAAAACCGCCAACCATACACGCTACTAACAGAAGTTCTATTTTCACCATCAACACCTTTTACAAAGTATGGTGTCAAGCCTGAGCTTATGCCAAAAATTTCAATACCGTCAGCCTGTATGATGTCAATGAAATCGTATTTTAAACTTTTGCCAGTATATGGCATAATGAAAGTTATTTTAACGCCTAGGGAGTTTAATGCTTTTGTGAAACCCAACAAATAAGTGCCAAGACCCCCTGACTTGAATGGTGGAAATTCCCAACCTAACATTAAAACGTGAAAACTATTCATCTATATCACAAAATGATTTTATAATAAATAATGACTTTTAGATTTAAAAAGAATTGCTTTCAAAAATAAGTGAAAATAAAACTAGTAAAAACAAAACAAGCTATTTATTTTTTGTACTTTGCTTCGGCAAGAGCTTCAAGACCAAACAACTCTTCACCAGCAAGCAGCTCAAGCAAGGCTTTCCCTGCCAAGCTTACATGGTCGAACTCACTTTCTTTGAAACCCAGTCTGGCTATCGCTGTTACTGTGTCTCCTCCGCCAACCAAACTAAATCCTTTTGAATTTGCCATTGCATCAAGAACCTTTCTTGTGCCAAACGAAAAGTACTCTGCTTCGAATTTGCCTACTGGACCGTTTGCAATTATAACCTTCGCTTTTTTTATCTCTTTAGAATATAGGTCTGCTGTTTTTTCACCTATGTCAAAAGTCATTTCGTTTACAGGTAAACTCTTTATAGAAACCTCCTCGCGAAGGGTGTTTTTTTCAATCGCTAAATCTTGTGGTAATACAATCTCTTTTTTATACTTCTTAATAAGATCTCTAAGTTTTGGTACAAATTCCATCATGCCTTTATCTTTAAGTACCTGCTCTTTACCACCAAGTTTTACACCATTAGCAATTAACGCTAACTCACCTAAGCCTCCACCTAATAGTACTTTGCTCGCCTTTCCTGAACTAAGCATCTTTTCCATTATATAAATAGAGTCATCCGGTTTCATACCACCTAACACGAAGGTTGATTTGCCCTTTATTTTAGACATCTTTGCCAAAGCCTTAAGTTCAGAATATAAAATAGGCCCAGCGTAGCTTTTCAACAAAGGTATAAAACCAACAACGCTCGCATGGCACCTATGTGACACACTTAAAGCATCCAACACAAACATGTCGCTGACTGAAGCAATCTTCTGAATCACAGGATTCTTTGCGTGCTCTTCTTTGCTTATCTCATTGGTTTCAAAGTCTAAAAACCTGGTGTTTTCTAGCATTAAGGCCTTGCCAGGTTTAAGGTTTTTTATCTTAGCAACATAATCTTCGTCCCAAGTACAGAATTCGATTTCATCTCCTAGCATTTGCTTTAACATTTCAACATGCTGTTTCAAAGAGATAAAATCTTCTCTGCCTTTTTCGTCCCTGATGTGCTAGTATAACTAACCTGGCCTTGTGATCTAAAAAGGTTTTTATGGTACGAAAGTGACCCACAATTCTTGGGCTTTTTAGAAGCTTTCCATCCTTAACTGAGCTGTTTAAATCAACTCTTAGCAAAACAACCTTGTTTTCAACCTCGCTGAAATTAACCTCCTCAATGTTCTTAACAATTTCATTTAATTTTAGCCCAGCCATCTAATCACTTCCACATATATTTCATCAAATCAACTAACCTGCAGCTATAACCATACTCGTTATCATACCAGCCAAACACCTTTACAAGGTTTCCCCTAACCATGGTTTGCCTTGCATCAAACACGCAAGAATGTTCATTTCCAATGATATCTGTACTTACAATTTCTTCTTCAGAATATTCAAGTATGCCTTTTAGTTTTCCTTCAGCATATCTTTTGAATGCAGCGTTGACTTCTTCCACTGTGGTTTGTTTTTTAACAATCGCAACAAAGTCCGTCAAAGATCCATCAGGCACTGGCACTCTCACAGCAACGCCGTCCAAGCGCCCCTTGAGCTCTGGGATTACTTCACCAACTGACTTTGCAGCACCTGTTGTTGTTGGCACAATATTTAAAGCCGCTGCTCTCGCCCTTCTAAGGTCTTTATGAGGTGCATCAACAAGCCTCTGGTCTGCAGTATACGCATGAACTGTTGTGATCAAACCGTATTCTATACCAAAGCATTCATGAATTACCTTTACCATGGGTGCCAAACAGTTTGTAGTGCACGAGGCATTGCTTATTATGTTGTCAGTTTTTGGGTTATAGATATTTTCATTTACTCCCAAAACAATCTGCTTTACATCGGGGCTCTTAGGTGGAGCGCTAAGCAAAACCTTTTTTGCTCCAGCTTTTAGATGCTTTTCAAGTTTTTCTTTCTCTGTAAAAACACCAGTACTCTCTAAGACAATATCTATTTTAAGCTCTCCCCAGGGCAGTTTTTCAGGATCCGGCTCTTTGAAACATTTTATCTTTTGTCCATTGATAACAATGCTGTCTTCTTTAGCCTCAACTTTGCCATCGTATTGTCCAAAAACAGAATCTCTCTTAAATAAATGTGCAAGTACTTTTGGTTCCGCGAGATCATTAATTGCTATAACGTCAATACCCTTCTTTTTTAGAGCAGCCCTTAAAAAAAGCCTTCCAATTCGTCCAAAACCATTTATAGCAACCTTCATAAAACCACCCACATAGTAATTATATATATTTTACAGTCTAAAATAATTTAAAACTAATCCAATAACCCCAACTTAAACTCCAAATTACATCTTCAAAAAAGCAGTTAAACTCTATAGTCAAGTATCTTGATTGCCTCCTCTTTTTTTAGCCCAATTTCAATGAGCTTTTTAGAAAGTAAATTTAGCGTGTTGTTTAATTTAGTTTTGCTCTTTGATTCTGCCCTAACTATGATCTTTGCGCTGGTGTTGCTCGCCCTTACCAAAAACCAGCCATCATCAAGCAACACCCTTGCTCCATCAATTTTTATTACATTATATTTTCCTTCAAAGTGATCAATTATCTTTTCAACAATTTTCCACTTATCAGACTCAGTGCATGAAAGTCTAATTTCTGGTGTAATATAATAGCGAGGTAACTCACCAATAATTTTACTCAAACTTTTATCCTCTTTAGACAAGATCTCACACAGCTTCATAGAAGCATAAACTGCATCGTCAAAACCATAATAATTTTCCCTAAAAAACATATGCCCAGACATTTCTCCTGCTAGCAGTGCGCCTTCCTCAACCATTTTATTTTTTATTAGCGAGTGACCGGTCTTATACATAATTGGTATGCCACCATAAGCCTCAATAATTTCTTTTAACGCTTGGGAACACTTCACCTCAAAGACTATCTTTGCATTTTTTTTCCTCTTAAGTAAATCTTTGGCAAATATAGCCAATAAATAGTCCCCCGCAACTATTGTTCCATTTTCGCTTACTGCACCAATTCTATCAGCGTCACCATCAAAAGCCACTCCCAAGGCCGCCTTTTGCTTTTTTACTTCTTTTATTAGAGTGTGCAAATTTTCTGGCTCCGCTGGGTCGGGGTGATGATTAGGAAAGTTTCCATCCAATTCACAAAAAAGCATTTTTGCTTTGCACCCAGCACCCTCAAAAATCTGTTCAGCGACAAGTGAAGAACAACCATTACCGCAGTCAACAACAACCTTGAGAGGCTCCTCAATTTTTATTCTCTTTAGAACATTTTCAACATAAATGTCTAAGATTTCGCTTTTTTCTAATTTACCATTGCCAGACTCAAAATCTTCGCCTATGATCATTTCTCTGAGCTTTGCAATCTGAGGGCCATACAATGTTAATGCGTTTTTCGATGCACTTAGCTTTAAGCCGTTAAAATCTTTTGCTAAGTGAGAGCCTGTGATCATCGCGCCGCCGTATGTGTTAAGCTCTATTATTGCAAAATACAGTGCAGGGATAGGCACCAAGCCAATATCTATGATATTACATCCACTGTCTATAACACCCTTGCAAAAAGCCTTTTTTATTCTCTCACTGCTTTTTCTATTGTCTCTACCTACTACAATCTCATCTCCAGATGTTCTTAAAACAAAGCTTCCAAATGCTTTGCCAATAAGATATGTGGTTTTATCATCAAGTTCCGATTCATGGCCCCTGATATCATATTCTCTGAAAATTTCTGATTTTACTTCTGGCATTTTAGGTCTTTAATATTTTTTCTATATAAAGCAGCAGCGTCTTCTGGAGAAACGACATTTATTACGCACTCAGTTGCTTCTTCATAACCTGCACGTTGAATAACTCTGGGCAATATGCACATGTGCATATGAAAGTCGCCCTTGCATGGCATATGGATAAAATAATTAAAGTCAGCGTTTATTTTTCTTAAAGAAATCAAAACCCTCTTAAGCACTGCAGCAAATTCTTTCATAGTTTCAATGTCTAGGTTCAAAATATTTGGGGTGTGCTTTCTCGGGAAAAGCCAAAGCTCATACGCGGCTCTTGATGCAAAAGGTGTAAAAGCAACAACATTCTTGCCAGAATAAACAGCACGTTTTGATTTTTCTTCAATTTCTATAATCTTACAATATGGGCAAAACTTGTGCTTTTGCTTGTATTTCACAAATGCCTTAAGCTTTGAGCCAAAGCGTTCTGATATCCTGTTTGTTGCAATTATCTGTGAATGTGCGTGAGAAAGACTTGCCCCGGCATTTGCGCCTTGGTTTTTAAAAATAACAACCTCTGAAATTCTCTTATCCTTTGCTACTCTTTCGAAACATTCCTTATAAACAAAAAATAACTCCGCAATTTCATCCTCGCTCAAATCACACAAATCTTTCGTGTGATCCGGTGTTTCTATAATAACCTCATGTACGCCAAAAGCAGTCATTCTTTCCAAAAAATTTTCTTTAACATAGTTTATATTCCCTTTATTAACCACTGCTGGGAATTTGTTTGGTACCACCCTTTTTCTCCATTTTTTTGAACCTTCCGGATAACGTTTTATTTCCTGTGGTGTCCAAGATTCGTGCTCTGGACAAAAAGGACACTTGCTTTTTGGAGTTCTCTTTACTACTGTTTTTAAGTGGTGAGGTCTTTGCATTCTTGAAGTAGCTATTATGACCCATTCATCGGTTAAGTAATCTTTCCTATACTCATGCATGAAATATAGCAACCATGGAAAAATTTTAAAATAGGAACAATAAATTTTAAGTCTCAAAAAGGCGTTTCTGTTTCAAAAAATCGTTGGCTTTTTTTAATACTTCTGCAGCATTCTTAAAAGTTATTTTCTTTAAAGCTTCTTCATAAGGAAGCCAAGCGTAACCAACATGCTCGCTAGATAAAACCACGTTTTGTGTTTTACTCTTGACAAGAAACAAAGTAACTGTTTTGCTGACCTTTCTTCCATTTTCTGAAAAAAAATACGATATAGTTTCTCGAAACCCTGGAATTACAACTACGTCACTTATGCCTGTTTCTTCTTTTAGCTCTCGAAGCATTGCCTCAAGGTCGCTTTCATTTTTTTCAACATGCCCTTTTGGAAAGTCCCAATGTCCTTTCGAGTAATGCAAAAGCAAATACAATCTAGGGTCAAAACCATAAAAAACAACTGCACCTGCGCTTTTTTCTTTGTTCATACTACAGAAAACTCTTGAAAAGTAATAAATAATCTACTCAATAAATTGTCGATACTCAAAGTGGTTAAACTTGTATAGAAGACGTCTTATCTTAAAACCATCAAAGGAGAACTTTTGGAAGAGCTCAAAGATATCGCCCGAGTACTGTTCAAACTCGTGATCCTGTGTAGGGTCCAAAAAATATGTTTTGCCCTTGTAATCAAACATAACAAAAGCGTGAGTCCTTAAATCTTCAAGTTCTGCTATTGTGACGCTTGCGTTTTCGTTTCCTAAGGCATAAAGGATAGAACAAAGAAAAACAGCTAGGTCTTCATCATCTGCGACCTTTCCAGTCAAAATTTCATTTGGTGTGAGCCAAAAATTTAGGTCGATGTCTAGACTTACATACTTTACCTCCTTCTTAATAAACTCAAAGGCCTTTTTTGCTGCACTCAAAAAATCCTTTTCATAACTATAGCCATCCTTTTTGAATTGTTCTGCTAATGTTTGTACTGTAAGGTCATCTTTGTTTATAAGGCCCTTTATTTCTCCCACTGTTTTCTTTTCCCTTTCATTTATTATCGAGGCATATTTTTTTAGAAGAAGCCTATAAAGCTGCAGCCTCAATCCTTTTTCAGAAAACTCAAAAAGGCTCGCCGATCCAACCTTTGATTTTAAATCGCTTATCACCCTTTCTTTCTCTTTCAATTCTTTTTGAAGTTTTGCAATCTTAAGCTTTAGTTCTGCACAGTTTTTACATTCACTTTCCATATATACATAATTATGAATGAAACTACTTAAAACCATTATGCTTTTCACGTATCTGCTGTGTTTTTGTAAAAAATCGACTTAACCAAACATTGAAAAACAAAACATATTTTTTTAAAGAAAAGAAGGTTACTAGATATATGACTGTAACAGCGTTTACAAACAAAGACAACCTAAAGAAAGCCCTAAAACGTATAAGGCAGCAGCGACTAAAAGAGATTGACGCTTTTTTGCTAAGTAAAATTCCTAGCACGGATATTGAAAAGCATGTGATAAAGGAAATCAATAAACTAAAAAAGGATGTTCTAAAGAATAAAACGGAGCAGATAGGCTTCGAAAACCTCGCCAAAGTGTGCCATACACTTATAAACAAAAATAAATCAGAAATGCAATTCTTAAAGTCAATAGAGACCACCCTAAAACATGATTTCCTGAAGAGGTCCTTAACAATTCGAGAATACAAACACATGATAGAGCCAATAAAAACAAGGCTCCTATATTTGCAGCTAA
The DNA here is from genome assembly GCA_038895395.1 of Candidatus Iainarchaeum sp. Classification (GTDB taxonomy): domain Archaea; phylum Iainarchaeota; class Iainarchaeia; order Iainarchaeales; family DTGL01; genus DTGL01. The sequence goes on along the minus strand of JAWANJ010000001.1, from coordinate 23,808 downwards.
GTACAGACAAACTTCAAAAATTACTCTTGGAAACACAGGACAACTTAGCATTGTTTAAAAAGGTGCCTTCTTTTGTTAGTGCAATGCACAAAAGAACAATCCCCTTTAAAGGCGTGCAAAGCATTGCTCTTTGTAACATATTTGAAAAGATAAAAGTTGAGCAACTAGAAGCAATAGAAAAGGAAATCCTGGTAAAATATAACATAACTGAACAAGAGCTTAAATCTAACATTAAAAAATCTGAAAAACCACTTCTGGAACCATATCAAATAGAGAAAAAAATGAAACATCTTCTGATGCTTGCTGATCGTGAAAAAAGATATTTAAACAAAGAAAGAGAAAGAGAGCGCGCAATTGATATTATTCTCGAATTCAGAAAATACAAAGATAACCTGTTAAAAGGCACAAAACATGCTAAGATTTCTTGAATTTCTCAAAAATCTTTTTTTCAACAACTGGTGGTACAAGCTCTTTGATGCATGCACCTAACGAGGCCAGCTCTTTAACAACACTAGAATTGATGTAAAAATACTTTGGACTCGTCATAATAAAAACAGTGTCAATCTCTTCGTAGAGTTTTCTATTAATTATCGCCTGCTGAAACTCATAGCTAAAATCACTCATTTCACGTAGGCCGCGCAAAACGGTCTTTGCTTTTTTGCTTTTCATATAGTTCACAAGCAAACCTTCGAAACTATCAACTTCGATGTTTGGTATGTGTTTTAACGCTTCTTTTGCTAGAGTAACCCTCTCTTCTACTGTAAACAAAGGTTGTTTCCGAGGATTGTTTGTTACAGCAACAATAACCTTATCAAAAATTTTGCTGGCGCGCTCGATTACATCAATATGACCATAAGTTATAGGATCAAATGTTCCAGGATATACGGCAACCTTGGGGTTTGTGCTTTGGTTTTTCAAGTTTTCACCCTCTCAATAATATCTTTTGCAATCTGTTTTAATTGACTTTTGTTTTTAGTGCCATCAACAACAAAGTCAGCCATCTTTATCTTTTTGCTTAGAGGAAACTGTGTTTTGATTCTCAATAAAGCTTCTTCTTCAGTTAACCCACGGCTGACAATTCTTTTTAATTGTATCTTCTTTGGGGCCTTCACAACAACCACATAGTCAAAAAACTTTTCAAGTGAGCATTCATACAATAATGGAACTTCAATAAAAAACCTGTCTTCACTTCTCGAATCTATAAACCTTTTTAACCTTCTTAAAATAAATGGGTGAATTATGGCTTCCAATTTTTTTCTTGCTTTGTGATCTCTGAAAACAATTTTTGCAATCTTTTTTCTGTCACAAGTACCAAAAGTTTTTACCAACATCTTTTTTACAGTTTTTAGCTTATAAACTTCACGGCTTATCTCATCACAATCTATGCATTTTTCTCCTAATTTTCTAAACTCATTTAATAATGTGCTTTTGCCACAGGCAATGTTTCCTGTTATTGCGACCAAAACCATCAGTGCACCTCTACTAAAACTTTTTGACAAAAAATCTCTGAAAGCACTACGGAAAGCTCTTCAGCCTTTCTCTTAAGTTCTTCATTCAAAAGATCCATGCTTTTATAAATCTTCTCTCTGCTGAGCTTCAAAGAGCTTATCTCACGCTCTAACCTTGAGATCTCTTGCTTAATATCAGCAATTTTTGTGCTTGTCGTATTATCTTTAAGTTCCTTATCAATTTGTATAATCCTCGCGTCAATCTCATTTAAAGGCCAAAAGAAATCGCTGAAAAAATCTTTAGCCAATAGGTTATCGACCCTTTTTAGATAAATTTCAACTTCCTCTTCTTTAACTGGTAAAGCCCTTGTTTCTATGCTGTGTTTAAGCTCTTTTAGCACTTGCTTAATGCTTTCGCCCTTGGGATCTGCCTTTAACAAAAGCTCACTGTTTCGAATCATCTTTTCAAGATTTGACAAAACATCATGGCTTAGCTCATAACCACCTTTTTTGCATAAATTTTCAAACTTCTTCAGCATTCTTCTAAGTGAAGTTAGCTCAGAAACAACCCCGTCTTTGATTTTTGCTTTTTTTTCTTCTAAATTTTTTTTCTCATCAATAAGTGCAAAAGCTGTTTTTGCTTCTTTTGATTCCATCAGTAATGAAATCTCTCTATTTAGCATTTGTAGCTCAGCTTCTATGGGGGCGATTTTTGCATCCAATTCTTTTAGTTCATTGTTGAGCTCTTTTATTTTTCCATCAACCTTTTCTAAATCAGAAATCTTGATGTCAACAACTTCAGAAAAAATATCTTTATTTTCTGAGATTACGCTTCCAAGTGTTTGAAGTCTTTTAGAAATTGAGTCAAAGTTTTGCCCAATAGCCCTCATATGTTTTGGAAGCCCTACAGAAGCATAACTTATGTTTTTTCTGCTGCTGAAAATACTCCTCTCAATCTCTTTATTAGCATTTTCATAGTATCTCTTTACAGAGGTCACATTTATTTTAAGCGGTGGTTCAAGCTTATCTAAAAGCATCAAAGCCTTTCTCACAAAATCTTTTTTGCTAGTCTGTACAACCTTCTTAAAGTGCACGTTTTCCATCTCTGGAGACTCAAATTCAAGCTCACCGACGAGTTTTCTTAGCTCTGCAAGTTCTTCCCTTATTTCTGAAAATAAGCGTGGTATTTCTTCTTTGAGTGCACGATTTCTGTTTCTTAAATCACTCAACCTTTTTTTTGCATTTTCGACGCTCATCTTTAAAGTTTTTTCTCTCCGTGCTCTAAAGAAAATCTTGAGAAACTTTTTGAAAAGACTCATAAAAAAACTTTTCAACAAAGGTAAAATATATTTAACCCCAACCTAAACTATTTCCGGCTTTTAAGGGAAAAGCACCAAGATTAAGTTTTAAACAATAATAAAAGCACATATTAGTAATGACTTGCCAAGATGATAAAATAAAAAACCTAGAGCTGCATGCAACTATAGTAGCTGAAAAAATACTTCATAGTGATGACATCCTAATAATTCACCATTACGATGCAGACGGCATAGCAAGTGCGGCAATAATGGCAAAAGCCCTTCAAGATGCAAACAAAAGTTTTTCCTCAAAAGCGCTAAAGCAGATGTACAAAGACACTGCTAAAGAGCTCGCAGAATTGAACAAATTTTTTGTATTTTTAGATTTTGGGTCATCCTACATAGATGAGTTAAAAGAAACCCTTGGCAATAACTTTGTTGTGATAGATCACCATCAGCCAAAAGCTCCTAAAACAGACAATATTCTAAATTGTTGGCACTTTAACATAAATGGCTCAACAGACGCCAGTAGCTCAACCCTTACTTACCTGGTTGCTAAAAAAATTTCAAATGTTGAGGACTCAGCACATCTTGCCATAATTGGTTCTTTGGGGGACATTCAGGATATTGATGGCTCTCTAAAAGGGCTCAATAATTTAATACTAAAAGAGGCTGAAAACAAAAATCTAATAGAAGTAAAAAAAGACATAAGGCTTTATGGAAGATTTACAAGGCCTTTAGTGCAATTTATTGCATATTCCTTAGACCCAATACTTCCAGGACTTACAGGCAACGAAGAAAACACAACACACTTTCTAATAGAAAATGGTTTTGAGTTAAAAAGAAATGATCACTGGCTCTGTTATGAAGACCTTATGCTAGAAGAAAAACAAAGATTGGCAACAGCACTTATAGTTTACTTGCGCTCAAATGAGGTTCCTGAATGGAAAATAACGCGTCTCATCGGAAACGTTTACACACTACTCAAAGAGTCTTCTGGGCCTCTTAGAGATGCAAAAGAGTATGCAACGCTTCTAAATGCCTGTGGCAGGAACAACTTTTCAAAAATTGGATTTGAAATATGCATGGGCGACAGGGGTTATTACTATAAACAAGCTTTAAGCATGCTTGTTGAACACAGAAAAAACATTCGTGAGGGTTTAGAGCTCATGCTAAAGGAAGGCATTCAAGAAGCCAAAAATTTCTACTATTTTAACGCAGGTAAACGCATAAAAGATTCTATAATTGGGATTGTGGCAGGAATGCTTTACTCAAGCAATGTGATATCCCCAACAAAGCCCATAGTTGCTTTTGCTGAAACGGATGATGGCTTTATTAAAGTCAGTGTAAGAGCAAACTATGAACTTGTAAAAAAAGGTTTGAACCTTGGGCTTTTAATGAGGCTATGTTGCGAATTACTTGATACAAAAGCTGAGGGTGGCGGCCATCAAGTAGCTGCTGGAGCAAAAATACCGCGAGAAAAACTCCAAGAATTCATAGAAATCCTGGATAAAAAACTTGATGAACAAATCTTTAGATGTCTTGAAATACAATGACTTTTTAGTAAAAACTTAGCAAGCTTATTAAATAAATCCCAGCTTATAATTCTTATGACTTTAGATGCCATGGATATAATATCTGAAAAGAAAAAAGCAATTGACAAAGAACTTGAAAATGTTTTTCCAAAAAGTGCAAAGTTTTGGGTTAAAAGAGCTCTTGGTGAACCAAAATATTGCTATGATACAAAGACCATACAAGAAGGCCTGACAGATCAAGTTTGGGAATTTCTAAACAGAGGGGGCAAACGCTGGCGACCAGCACTTATGATTTCTGCTTGCAAAGCTCTTAATGGCCCAGAGGAACTTGCAGTTAAATTTGCACCGCTAATTGAGTTTGTACATGAAGGTACTTTGCTTGTGGATGATGTTGAAGATAATGCAGATTTAAGGCGTGGAAAGCCAGCAATGCATAAAATATACGGCATCGACTGTGCTGTTAACACTGGCAACGCCATGTACTTCATACCGCTTGAAATTCTGTATAACAACAAATATAATCTACCAGAAAAAAAGATTATTAAAATATACAATATTTATGCCCAAGAAATGCTTCGCCTTAGTGTTGGACAGGCAATGGACATATGGTGGCATAAAGGTAAAAGCAAGGTTATTAGCGAATCCGCTTATCTTCAAATGTGTGCTTACAAGACTGGTGTTTTGGCTAGATTTGCTGCAAAGTTAGGTGCTGTGCTTGCCAATGCTAAAAAAACCCAAATCGAAGCATTGGGCAATTTTGGTGAGGCTCTAGGTGTTGCCTTTCAGATACAAGATGATATTTTGAATATTGCTCCAAAAAGCACAGATTGGGGGAAAGAAATAGGCGAAGACATAAGCGAAGGTAAACGCACGCTTTTAGTAATAAAAGCATTTCAAAATTTACCTAAAAAAGAAGCTGAAGAGCTTGAGCAAATACTAAACTTGCACACAAAGGATAAAGACAAAATTCTAAGAGCAATAGCTTTGATTAAAAAATCAGGTGCTATATATTATTCAATAAATAAAGCCAGAACCATAGTTAAAAAAGCTTGGGCCAAAATTGACAAAAAAATTCCAAATAATGATGGCAAGCAAGAGCTTAAAGCATTTGCTGATTTTGCTATAAACAGAGATATATAAGTTAACTTTTTGAATGTGCTAATGATACAAAAAACAATTTACTCAATTATGTCCACGACATCAAGTTCAACACATTCGCAATTCTGCTGAAGCATTTTCGAGATGCTGGGGTCTGTTCTTCCACTGTCACCAGATATAAATTCCTTTATGTAAAGCCCTGAATCAGCTATCATCTCAAGTTTCAAAAACCCATTTTCAATAAAGGCTTTTTTAATTTCAACCTTTCTATATCTCAAAATGTTAGCACGTCTTCTCAGTACCCTGGTTGGGGTTCTTTGGGCAACAACATATTGTCCTAAAAGGCCAACAACTTTTGCTTCATCAGGAAGATTTTCACACTTAACAGTTGCAGCGTAAACCTTCCTGCTTTTCTTAGCTTTTATTTTTGCAATAGTCTCCTTTTCACAAAAAGAAAGACCAATCACTTCAATTTTTCCAGCTTCTTTTTCATTTATTTCCTTTTCTATATGCCTCAAATCTACCTTTCTTTTTTTTGGTTCTATGATTTGCATCACAAACTCTCTGCCAGGTCCCAGCATCCTAACGTCAGCATCTTCTCTGCCTGCACCATGAAACTTCGCACTCAATGCTTCAAAAGCTGGCACAAGATATTTTGCAATAAGTTCTTCAACAGACTCGTTGCTTAAAACACCTTTTTGCTTGCAAAAGTCACAACCACGCCCTTTGCATCTATAACAGTAATGTCTTGTTTGGTATAATTTGGCATATTTTCTATACCTGCCAGTAACATAGACTGAGTGCACTAAAAAATAAACTAAATCTTGATTAAAGTTTATCAAAATATCAATTTGTGGTTTAGAATAGTCTGCTTTCTTTTTTAATAATTCCTCCAGCCTCTTCACTACAAGTGGTTGAAATTCTTTTCTTAGTATTTCTTTGCCTTCATCACTTAGGTAATCCTCAAAAGTGCAACCAACAAGAAAACTGTCAAATTCATACTCTTTCAATGCCTCAGCAATCCTACTGCAAAGTTGCTCTACAAGATCCTTGTTAAAACCATTGAATTCAAACCTAATTGGGCCCATCTTAAAAATAATGCCGGCAAAATTTATATCTCTGTGCTACAATCGTTACTTTTTCTTTTTATCTTTGAATTTCTTTTTTACTCCCTTGGTAGATTTATTATTGTGCTTTATTGCTGCCTGTGCAGCAGCAAGTCTAGCCACTGGAACCCTGAAAGGAGAGCAGCTTACATAGTCAAGTCCAATCAAATGGCAAAATTCTATTGATTGTGGATTACCACCATGCTCGCCACAAATTCCAAGCTCTATGTTCTTGTTTACCTTCTTTGCTTTTTCTGCAGCCATCTTCATTAAGGCTCCAACACCTTCTGTGTCCAAAACTGCAAATGGATTTTCGTCAAGAATCCCTTTGGAAATATAATATGGTAAAAACTTGGCTTCTGCATCATCTCTAGAAAAACCGAAAGTCGTTTGAGTTAGGTCATTTGTTCCGAAAGAAAAGAACTCAGCATACTTTGCTATCTGGTCAGCCACAACACAAGCCCTGGGTAGTTCAATCATTGTCCCTATCTTGTAGTTTACTTTGACATTTTCTCTCGCGCAAACCTCTTCTGCTTTTTTTCTCACAAGCTCAGACATTATAGCTAATTCTTTGTCTATACCTACGAGAGGAATCATAATCTGAAGCTTTACCTTATAGCCTTCCCTAATTGCTTTTATCGCAGCCTCAATTATTGCTTGAACTTGCATCTCATAAACCTCAGGCATTGTTATCCCTAAGCGTACACCACGATGTCCAAGCATTGGGTTAGCTTCTGAAAGCATTCTCGCCTTTTCAAGCAGTAAAGCCTTTTCCTTTATTTCAGCCAGAGAAACATTCTTTTTGCATTGCTCGCATTCTAGCATCCTTATCTCTTTAATTAGAGCATCCTTGCTTGGTAAGAACTCGTGTAGTGGAGGATCAAGAAGCCTGATTGTTACTGGCAGGTTGTTCATTATTTTAAACATCTCGTAAAAGTCTTGCCTTTGCATTGGCAAAAGTTTGTCCAAAGCTTTTTTTCTTTCCTCAAGCGTGGTTGCCATGATCATCTCATGCACAACTGGGACCCTTTCTTTGGCCATGAACATATGCTCTGTTCTACAGAGGCCAATCCCTTCAGCTCCAAATTCTCTTGCTTTTGCTGAGTCTACAGGATTGTCTGCATTGGTTTTTACCCCAAGTTTCCTAACTGAATCAGCCCAGCTAAGCAAAGTTTTTAGTTCCCCACTTATCTTTGGTTCAATAGTTGGCGCCTCTCCTAAGATAACATTTCCAGTGTTTCCATCTATTGTTATTATGTCAAACTCCCTTATGATCAGGGCACCTATTCTAGCCTCTTTCTTTTCAAGATCTATTTGTAATGCCTCGCAACCAGCAACACAAGGTTTTCCCATTCCTCTGGCTACTACAGCAGCATGGCTTGTCATACCACCTCTTGAGGTTAATACTCCTTTAGCTGCAATAACCCCATGAATATCTTCGGGGGTTGTCTCAGGCCTAACCAGGATTACCTTTTCGTTGTTTCGCCCCATCGCTTCAGCAACATCAGCATCAAATACTACCTTTCCAGAAGCAGCTCCAGGACTTGCAGGCAAACCTTTAGCAACCACATTGAGCTTAGCTTCTGGGTCTATTTGCTTGTGGAGAAGTTGATTTATCTGTTCTGGCTTGATTCTCATTATTGCCTCTTCTTTGCTTATAAGCCCTTCTTTTACCATATCCACTGCAATTTTTACTGCAGCCATTGCTGTACGCTTGCCCTCTCTTGTCTGTAGCACATAAAGCTTTCCACTTTCCACTGTAAATTCAACATCTTGCACATCACGATAATGTTTTTCAAGCTTGTTCACTAGCTTTAATATCTGTTTATATACTTTTGGCATCTCCTTGGCAAGCATCTTTATATCGTTTGGGGTTCTTATGCCTGCAACAACATCTTCACCTTGTGCCGCCACTAAATATTCTCCATATAGTACCTTTTCACCAGTGGATGGATTCCTTGTAAACAAAACACCAGTTGCTGATTTATTGTCTTTGTTTCCATAAACCATCATCTGTACATTCACAGCTGTGCCCATACCATCAGGAATGCCCTCCAACTTTCTGTAAGTTATAGCTCTCTTACTATTCCATGAGTTGAAAACAGCGTTTATTGCCTCAAACAACTGTACATAAACATCCTGGGGAAAATCTTCATGTGTTTCTTTTTTGTAAATCCCCTTAAACTTTTCCACAATCTTTTTCATTTCTTTCGCATCAAGCTCTGAATCGAATCTTAAGCCACGTTGCTTTTTTGCATGTTCTAGAACAGAATCAAACTTTTTTGCATCAATGCCTTTTACAGTTTCACCAAACATCTGAATCAAACGCCTATAGAGATCGTACACAAAGCGCTCATTCTTGGTTTCTTTGATCATCTGCTCAGCTACGTCATCGTTCATCCCAAGGTTAAGTATTGTATCCATCATGCCTGGCATGGAAATTGGTGCACCACTTCTCACCGAAACAAGAAGAGCTGGTGAACCACCAAATTTTCTTTTTGTTTTTTTCTCAAGCCTTTTTATACCCTGTAAAACTTGCTCTTTCATGCCCTTCGGGTACTGGCAATTATTTTTCAAAAAATGGATACAGGCTTTTGTTGTTATTATAAAACCAGGAGGAACAGGCAGTCCAAGCTTCGTCATTTCGGCTAGGTTTGCGCCCTTTCCACCTAAAAGCAGTTTATCTTCTTTAGATCCTTCTGAAAATTCATATACATATTTCTCGACCATAAAATCCCTCCTAAAATGAATAAATATGCTTTTTTGCTATGGCAAGTATTTTAACCCAATCTTATGGAGCCAGAAAGAAATTCTATCTATCAATACCCTGCTTTTGTGGCTTTCTTTTTCTCCTAAGATCTTTGCGGCTATGTTCATAAAGTCAGCACTAGCTCTAGCATATGGCCTCATATGTACAACAGGTTGATTATATGCGAAAGCCTCTTGTACTGCATCATCTTCAACTACGCTACCAATCACTGGAGCTTCTGCAATGCTACCAACTTCTGCAACAGGTAACTGTGGGCGTCCATAGTTTACCTTATTGACAATAACCCCAAGAACCTTCTTGTTAAAAGCCCTTGCTAATCTCACAGCCCTTAATGCATCTATAGTTGCAGGAAGCTCAGGATTTGTGACTACAATAACATAGTCGCTTGCTTCTATAGCCATTTGAGCTTCTTCATCTAGGCCAGCACCGGCATCTATAAATATAATATCATAGTTTCTTTTTAACTCCCTTAATAGTCCAAAGGCTCTTCTATAGTCACTTTTAAGATCTGCTAGGCCCAAGCTACATGTCAAAAGCTTAACACCAGAGTCATGCGTTAAGATTGCGCCGCCAAGCTCAAGTTCTCCTTTTAGTACATTATTTATTGTTTTTTCGGCAGGCAAATATCCCAAATAAAGTGCACCTGTTGGGCTTGTAACGTTTCCATCAAAAACAAGAGTATTGTAGCCCTTCTTGTTAAAAGCAGATGCGAGGTTCAATGCAACAGTTGTTTTGCCAACCCCACCCTTACCAGAAATAATAGAGACAATCTCCCCCATAAAAGTCACCGTTACTATTTATTTATGTGTTGTTTGCTTTTTATTCCTTTTGATTACAGCTTGTGAGAGCACCAATCATTGAAACTTTTTTATATAAGTTTACAATTAAATTATGTGTTTTAATCCAATGTAAAAAAAATAGCGGGTGGATTTTATGAGGGTAGAATTAATTGTTTTGGTTGTTTTAATAATTATCTCAGCAGCAGCTATTTCTGCATTATTTCTTATCCCTGAGCTAAGAGAAATTATACTTCCAAAACCAATGAGCGTTGAAGAAGAATACAAAGCGCTTTCACAAAAAGGTCTTGATGCGCCGCCCTACAAAGCAGATTATATAATGTCTCTTTCAATGCAAAACCAAAACATCTTTAGTAGTTTAGGATATTTAGGATATGGCCCTGGCATGGCCCTTAATTATAGTTTTGATATAACACAAACTCACCTCTCAAGATCACAAAATAAAACCAGTTTGATTGTGAGTTTTCTCAGTATCGAAACTGAAACTGAAGTTTATCTGATAAACGACAAATCAATCACCTGCCAAAAGACAAGATATGCATCAATTAATGGAACACACAGCCCAACAAAAGAAAGTACATGGGAATGCCAAATTGGCAAGGAAGATTATTACTCAGCATTTGACCCATCGAAGATGGCCCAAAGCACAGATTTGACAAAAAAGACAGATTATAATATCTCTTTTATCAATGAGAAAAAAATAGCTGAAAGGAATACAAGATGCTACGCAATTTCTTACAGTGGCAAGGATATAAATGTCCCGCTGCTTAGCAGTAGCGCATATTTGGCAGCAGCAAATAGCAGCAATTCATTAACACAGGAACAGCCAAAGTTTCCTACTGGTTTTTCTTTACTTTCAGATGTCAACTATGAGAAGGATTCAATTTATGAGGAAATAAAGTTTAACGCCGAGGTTTGCCTCGACAAAGAGCACGGGATTTTAGCTTTAATGGATTCCAACTTTTCTATAAAGATGAAAGGTCTAAAAAAGCCGATGGAGATGTCATTAAAGTTTGAACTGAAAAAAATAGAGTTTGGCAAAGTTAATGAGCAAGATTTGAAGCCCCCAGTACCCTTTTTAATAGATGCAAACTGCAGCAAAAAACAGATCTCCATAAAGCTAACCGCCTTAGAAGATCTAAGAGGGCAGGCAAAGCTAACTCTTTTAAGATACTCTAGTTGGCTATACTATGATGAGTACTCTTCAAATGGGGCTGACTCAAATATCGAACTTGAGAAGAACCTTGGTGAAATAAGCCTAAAAGCATTTGAATCCAGGGACTTTAAGATTGTTCCAGATAAAAATTTGTCTGAAGGCTCAAAAGAAGTCCAGTTGTGCGTAGGCGACAAATGCCAAAAGGGCAGGAGCTACGGTTGTTATATCTCCCCCTACACTTACACATTTACTATATATTCTGCAAGCTGCAGCGATGAAAATGTTTCCTTTGTGCTGTATCCATACTCGGAAATGCAAGGCACTTTGAAGGCAAAACTCAAAGATGGCTTTTCAGGTGAAACTTTAGTAGAAAAGGACCTGGGGTATGTTTCATTAAAATCATACAAAGAGAAACGCTTTGAGTTTAACCCAAACACCACGCTTTTTGGCTCCGAGTCCCTTGAGGTTTGCATTGAAGATGAATGTGTCAAATATGGTTATTGTAGCACTAGCTATTCGTACAACTACTTTTATATAGACAACTTGACTTGCGACAAAAACAACATAAGTTTTAGGTTAAATAACAAATATGCTACAAAAGATTATTCTGGAGACCTGACAATAAAGGGCTATTCAGACTACTATAGGAAAAATATCATTTTCGACAAAAACATTGGCTTCTATGAAATAAAACCCGGGGAAATAAAGAAAGTCTCAGCAGATGTTGAAAGCAACCTGAGCGACTATGGCACAATATACCTTAACGTCTGCATAGGCAAGAAATGCGATAAAACATCATGCTATCCTTCATTTGGCTACTATACGATAACGCCATCTCCAACAGTCACACCAAAGGACGTAAACATAGAAGCGAAGGTGCAAAGCTGCCTTACTGACACCACTGATTTGACGGTTAAGCAATATTGCTTGAGCAGGATTTTAACTTACTACGGTTACGATCCCAACACTGCAAAAAATATCCTTCCATTGTGTGAAGCCCTGAAAAAATTCACCGAAGAAAATATGGCAAAATATACCTCTACAAAAGAGTATTACTTTATCTACGAAGTGCCACAATGCTATGCTAACTATGGTTTCTATAGCGGAACTGGAGCATCAATGTGTGATAAACTATCTGATAAGGATATAAATGTGGCTTACACGGGTGATGGAATAAAAATAGTTCTTACAGTGAACTGGAGATTGGAATGTAAACAGTACTACGCGGATTTGTTAGCAAGAAAATAAGTTAAATAAGTTAGCTCAAATCAACCGCAAAGTATTTCGCAATCAATGGCTGTGCTTTTTGTAGTTCAAAGTACATCTGCTGAGCAACTTTTCTGTAGCTTTTATGGCCTGCCTTGCCAGACCTAAGCCTTATTATGTGGTATAGCTCTCTAGCGTTCATTGTAAAGATTGTCCGGTTTCTAAATGCAAGCGGTACGCAATATTGAGCTTCATATGGGAACTCATCAACCAATGAAAAGTATAATTCATTGGCCTTTTTCATGTGATCAACAAACTCCTTCTCAAGCCCTAAATTTTTCATCTCTTCTGGAATGCAAAAACCATGCTTGGTTGTTAACATTTGTGTTGTTTGAGTACACATCCTGTGTCTTTGCAGATCTCTATATGCACCATAATCAACTGTGATCTCAAAAGTGTAGAATGAATGTTCAAGCTCCCTTAACGGCGCATCTTTGTTAGAGATCCTTTTAAAAAATTCTTCAAAAACAATCTTTTTCTTTTTGTTGTCCATCTTCTTAACTTTTTCCAAAACTTTTTGATAAGGTAGATCAACAAACTTATACATAATTGCAGCTATAAGTCTTTCTTCAGCATCCAATGTATAGTTAACCAATTTTACCTTGTTTTCATTGTGTTTTTTTAAAGACCTTTTACCTGATTTCATTGAAATCTCACTTTTGGCCAACTCTTGAAGCCCTCTTGTAGTTTCTTGAATGTATGTGCTTTTCTCAGCAAAACCACCAAGTGTTGGCATAATTTTCGTAGCCTCGGCTTTTATATCTTGTCCAATTTGCTGAGCTTCTTCTAGTGGATGCGACAATAATTTTTCTATAGCGTGAGCAAGAGATCTTGCATTGAAAGTTGCACCTAAATTAGTGAGCGTTGCAGTTGGAAGCAAGTATCTAAGAACATCACAAGCTTTTGACTTTATATAAGAAGCATAATATTGCTCGCTCATCTCTTCCTTTTTAGGATATTTCTCTTTGAAATAGTTTTCAACAACAGGGAAACTCTCAACATAAAAATCGAATAAACCGTTTAGGGTTTCCTCATAGTTTTTGCCATATTTCGACTCAATTATTTTTTTTGGTTTGTAATAAGTGTTTCTATCAAATTTTTGATATCTTGTGCTTTTTTCCGTATAACTTGCAAGCCTATTGTCTTCCAATATCTTGGTAGCAAGTATGCTTATGTTTTCTATTGCAATATGAACTACTGCATGCTCAGCTATGCTAAAATGGCCAAAGCCAACAACCCATTTCCTTTGAAAATCGGAGGCTTTTTTTATTGCTTTTTCTAAAACAACCTCCTTGCTTTTTTCTCCAGTATGCAAATCTAAGTTTCCTTCTTTAACCAATTTCAAAAGATTTGTCCTAAAGCTCTCTGGAGATCTGCTAACATAAGCAAATAGCACTGAAACAACCTCTGGCGGCAGATTGTGTACGATATAAATATTCTTGTCAAGGTTTGTTACAAAATTTTCCAAAATTTTTTTATCATCATCAGAATAAAACATACCAAAACACCTCAAAAAATCATTTGCCTTTTATTGGTGGAATGTCTTTCACATGATAGATTTTCAACATTTGTCTTATTGTACGTTTGTCAGGCTCCTTTCGCAATGTTGCTTTCGCTAGCAAAAGTATCTCTTCCAAAGTTGGCTTACGAAAACCTCTAAGCTCAGCAAATTCCAAACTTTCTTTTTCAGGTATTATTGAAGCAAACCATTTACTAACACCAAGCTTTGCTAGCCTAATTTGTCTTAGAGACTCTACAAACAAACCAAACCCTTTGCCTTTAAGCCATTCAGGTGCTTGCCCTGTTAAATGTTTTTTGTTAACGCCCTGACACCAGTAGAAGTAACTATCGTACGCTATCTCAAGATCTAGTATTATGTTTACGTTTGTATGCAACAATCTTCTAAAACCAACGTCCCCAGCAAGTAAATCAGCATGGTATGCGTCAATTTCAAGAACAAGTTCTTTTGTGAGTGTTTTATGGAGAAACTCTGTAACAACTAAAATGCGTCCTTGTTCAGATACAAATGTATATATTGGTTTTTTTCTTAATATGTTGGCGTAACCTTGACCAAACTTCCTAAGCTCATAACGCTTGCCATTAAAAACCACTAAAAGACTGTTCTTATTGTTTTTGATTTCAATCCTTTTAAAGCCAGGCACATCTATCTTGCCTTGTTTTTTATACCAAGCCCTAGCTTTTTCATAAAACTTGGGTTTGTTGCCTATGATTTTTGGCATCACATGCACCATAAATAATGTAATCTTAATTAAAAACTAAAACACCATAATAATTCAATAAAATTTAGCTAGTACTCCTTTACCATTTAAATTTACTCCTTTACTATAAAAACCTATCTTAAAACCCCCCCGCGTGAAAATTAAAAACAATTTTTGCCACCCTCGAGACATATTCATAAAATCGCTTTTTGACGAAATTGCAATAGCCAAAAATCGAACTATTTTAATTTCTTTCGTAGGTTCACATTTATTGCAAGGTGTGTTCTAATGGGTTCTAAAATAAGTGGTTTTTATAATAAAACTTTTGAAGAAAGGCTTCAAATATTAAAATATGTGTGTGGGCTTTCAGAAGAAGAGGTCACATTGCTTAAAGAACTTAAACCTATTAGCTTTCAAATAGCAGACAAGATGATTGAAAATGTTGTCGGCATTTTTGGTTTGCCATTGGGCATTGCAACCCATTTTCTAATAAACGGAAAGGACTATCTTGTGCCAATGGCCATAGAAGAAACAAGTGTTGTTGCTGCAGCAAGCAAGGGTGCAAAGTTTGCTAGGTTTTTAGGAGGTTTTGAATCTAAAGCAACAGAGCAAATCATGATTGGACAAGTACAAATCTTTGCAAAGGGCAGCAAACAGCAAAAGGTTACCAGGTTAATAAAACAGAACAAAGAAAAGATATTGGAAATTGCAAATTCAACAGATAAGATACTTGTTTCTTATGGCGGTGGTGCAAAAGATATAGAAATCAGGAGATTTAAGGAATTCATGGTTTTGCATTTGCTAGTTGATGTCAAAGATGCGATGGGTGCAAATGCTATAAATACAATGTGTGAGCGTGTAGCACCTTACATAGAACAGATTTGTAAATGTAAGACAGGCATTAAAATAATATCAAATCTTGCCATCTATAGACTGGTTAAAGCAAGGGCTGTTTTTTCCAAGGTAGAGCTAGAAAAAGATTCCTCTAAGGGAGTGGTGGAAGATATAATAAAAGCTTGGAAATTTGCTTGTGCTGATCGCTTTAGGGCAACAACACACAACAAGGGTATAATGAATGGCATTGACGCTGTAGCAATAGCTACTGGAAATGATTTCAGAGCTTTAGAAGCCGGAGCTCATAGCTATGCTAGCCTGTCGGGTAAATATAAACCACTAACAAAATACTGGAAAGATAAACAAGGCAACTTGGTTGGCGAAATTGAAATACCTATTCAAGTTGGTATAGTGGGTGGCTCAACAAGGGTAAATCCAATGGCAAAATTGTGCTTAAAGATATTGGGGGTAAAAAGTGCAAAAGAACTTGCAGAAGTTATGGGTGCTGTTGGTTTAGCTCAAAATTTTGCTGCACTCTACGCTCTCGCAACAACAGGAATCCAATATGGTCATATGCGACTTCATGCCAAAAACATAGCAATTCAAGCTGGTGCAACAGGAGACGAAATAGAAAAGGTCGCCATGGCCATGATTGAAAATAACCAAATAAATGAGGCATTTGCAAGAGAAATCCTGAAAAAAATTAAGCAAGGTGCTTGAGATGGTCGTTGGAATTATTGGGTATGGCGCATATATACCTAAATTAAGAATAAAAGTTAGCGAAATCGAGCGAGTATGGCAAAAGAGTTCTGGTGGGATTGGTGTTTATGAAAAAGCTGTCGCTGCTATAGACGAAGATGCATGCACTTTAGCAGTTGAGGCAGCAAGACGTGGCATAGAAGACTTCTCTATAGATCCAAAAAGAATTAATGCAATTTATGTTGGTTCTGAAAGTCACCCCTACGCAGTTAACCCAACTTCTAGCATCGTAGGTGATGCCATAGGTACAACAAACAGATACTTTGCTGTTGACCTTGAGTTTGCTTGTAAAGCAGGTACTGCTGGTATGCAAATATGCTATGCATTAAAAAAAGCAAAGATGATTGATGTTGGCTTAGCCATAGGTTCTGACACAGCCCAAAGCAAACCAAACGATGCTTTAGAATTTACAGCTGCAAGTGGTGCTGGTGCCTTTTTCATAGGCGATAACAAAGATGAGGTCATTGCCGAAATTGAGGCAACCTGCAGCTACACAAGTGACATGCCTGATTTTTGGCGTAGACCAAAAGCAGATTTTCCTGAGCATACAGGCAGATTTACAGCAGAGGCTTACTTCAAACATGTTTTGGGTGCAGCCAAGATGATCCTTGAAGATACTGGTTATAAAGCATCCGATTTTGACTATGCTGTTTTTCATCAGCCAAATGGAAAATTTCCTTTAAAGGTTGCTAGCATTCTTGGAATAGATTCAAAAAAAATAGAACAAGGTTTGCTAACACCTTACATAGGAAATACATACAGCGGTGCTACCATGATAGGCTTAGCAAGCATTCTTGATATTGCAAAGCCAGGTCAAAAAATACTTGCTGTTAGCTATGGAAGTGGTGCTGGCAGTGATGCTTTTGTTATAAACACCACTGATGCTATCTCTGAGCGTAGAGCAAAAATACCTGTGCTTGAGATGATAAAAGAAAAAGAGTATATTGACTATGCGATATATCTTAAACACAGACGAAAGATAAAAAGTTTGTAGGTGAATAAAATGGTGGTAATAGTTGGGGCCGGTGTTACAAAATTTGATGAACACTGGGATCTATCGTTTAGGGAACTTATACTAGATGCAGCAATAAAGGCAATAAGCAGCTCAGGCCTTCAAGGAGAAAAAATTGAAGCTATTTATGGCGGTTGTATGGCATCAGGGAGATTCATAGGGCAGGAGCACATAGGTGCTTTGATAGCAGACCAGCTTGGTTTAAATCCAATACCTAGTACAAGAGTCGAAGCAGCGTGTGCTTCTGGTGGTGTTGCATTAAGGACTGCTTATCTCGCAATAAAAAGTGGTGTCCATGATATTGTTGCTGTTGGTGGTGTTGAAAAGATGACTGAGCTTAGCACAGAAGGAGTTAGCTTTGCTTTAGGTGGCGCAGGAGACCAAGAGATTGAGCTCTTTCACGGTGCTACTTTTCCAAGTTTGTATGCGCTTTTAGCAAGAGCGCATATGAATGAGTTTGGCACAACCGAAGAACAAATGGCAGCTGTAGCTGTTAAAAACCACGCAAATGCAATGCTAAACCCCAATGCACAGTTCCATCGCATAATAACCATAGAAGAAGTTATGAAGTCAGGATATGTAGCAGAACCAATAAAAGTGCTAGATTGTTCACCAATAACGGATGGAGCAGCAGCACTTATTTTATGTTCAAACCAAAAAGCTGAAGAACTCGGCCTTAAAGGCGTTGAAATACTTGCATCAGAACAAGCTTCAGATACCTTGGCCATAACTGGAAGGAAAAGTTTGGTGGAGCTAAAAGCCACAAGAATGGCTGCACAAAAAGCGTACAAAAAAACAGGGCTAAGCCCAAAGGATATTGACTTTGCAGAAGTGCATGATTGTTTTACAATAGCGGAGATCTTAGCAATTGAAGATCTTGGTTTCTTTGAAAAAGGTGAAGGTGGTATTGCAACAGAAAAAGGATATACCTCGCTTAAAGGAAAGATTCCTATAAACCCAAGTGGTGGGCTAAAAGGAAAAGGACACCCCGTTGGCGCTACTGGTGTAGCTCAAGCAGTCGAAGCCTATTACCAGCTAATGGGGATGGCTGAGGAACGCCAAGTGAAAAAAGCAAAGATAGGTTTGAGCCACAATGTCGGTGGTTCAGGTGCTACAGCGGTTGTAACAATTTATAAAAAATTCAAAGGGTGATATTGTGCAAAACGTTGCACCTCTCAACTGGAGAAGATTTCCTGAAAGATACTTGTTGAGAGGAAACTACTGTGAAGTCTGCAAGCAAGCTTTTTTCCCGCCCAGAGCAATATGTCCCAACTGTAGAAGAAAAGGCAAACTTGTTCAAATGGATATGCCTAGGTTTGGCAAAATAATAAGCTACACTAGAGTATATGTGCCACCAGAAGGTTTCAAAAACGAGGTGCCATACTACCTAGCCCTAATAGAGCTAGAAAACAAAGCAAGGGTTTTAGCACAAATAGTTGACTCCGAACCAGAAGCTATAAAGATTGGTGCAAAAGTAAAAAAGGTTTTTAGGAGAGTAGGTGAACCAGACAAATATGGCACTATTACCTATGGTTATAAATTCAAAGTTATAAGTTAATATTATCAATCAAAGAGGTTTCTAAAGTGTCTGTAAAGGCGAGTGCTCCAGGAAATATATTTTTTGCTGGTGAGCATGCTGTCGTTTATGGTTATCCGGCAGTAGTGACCGCAGTTGACCTAAGAGCATATTGCACAGCCTCAATTTTAAAAAGTAGATCAATCATAGTGGAAAGCAGAGAGCTTGGTAAAGCCAAGGCATCCTTAAAATCCGAAAAAGTTTTGAACAGACACGGTAAAAAGGAGTTATACATCTTTTTTGACTTAATTGAGATCCTGATTAAAAAACATGGTATTAAAAGAGGCATTAGGCTAAGCATAGAATCTGATGTTCCTGTTGAGTCTGGTCTTAGCTCAAGCACTGCTGTGCTAAGTGCATCTCTACATGCATTAAATCTTCTTTTTGATTTTGGTATAAAAAAAGAAGATTTTTTCAAATATCTTTATCCTCTTCAAGTTAAGGTACATGGTGGTAAAGCTTCCGGCAGTGAGATTCTTTCAAGCTCTTTTGGTGGCTATCACAAGATTCAAAAGATTGGATCAGAAGGCAAAATTTCTCTCAGCTTTGAAAACCTTGGGGTACATAGATTTAGTGTTGTTATAGGAAACACCAATATAAGAGCTCCAACAGCTCTTACCGTTGGTATGCACATGCCCTCTTTAATTCGAAGATATCCTGAATTTGTCCAGAAGCAATTCAAAAAGATTGCTTTGATTTGCAATTCAATAGAAAAAGCTCTTCAAACGGAAGATGAACCTTTACTAGGTTCGCTTATGAACAAAAATCAAAAGATACTTTCTAAACTAGGCCTGAGTCATCCAAAGCTCGATGACTGCATAAAAGAAGCTTTAAATGCGGGTGCTCTTGGCGCTAAGCTAAGTGGTGGTGGCTGGGGCGGTGTAATGTTTGCTCTAGCAAAAAATGGAACAGAGAAAAAAATAGCAAAAGCCATAGAATCAACAGGGGCACAAGCAATAATAACTAAAATAGGTGTGGAGGGTGTCAAGGAATGCGAATAATAATTGCAGCATGTGGTGCAAGTGGTTTAAACTATACAAAGTTGCTTCTCAAAGAACTTAAAAAAAGAAAAATTGAAACCCACCTTGTGATGTCAGAATGGTCTAAAAAAGTTTCTGAAATAGAAGCGCCTAACTTAGAAAGGTACGCGTCAAAGATGCACGACAACAATGATTTGGGAGCTTCCATATCTAGCTCTAGTTTTATAACAGACGCTATGGTAATCATTCCAGCTAGTGTAAAAACAGTTAGTGATATAGCCAATGCACATACCGATACTCTTATTGCTAGGTGTGCCGATAACATGCTACGACAGAAAAAAAAGCTGATTGTTTGCATAAGGGAAACTCCGCTGAGCCCACCAACGCTTAAGAACCTCTATGAGATATCCCTTTATGGAGCAGTTGTATTTCCATTATCTCCTGGGTTTTATTCTAAACCACGCAGCATTGCTGACCTAGAAGCATTTATAGTTGGCAAAATACTTGATCTGCTTGGAGTAAAAAATAACCTGTATAAGAGGTGGGATGATGGACTTTAGGAGCTTCTTAAAAAAACTCGAAAAAGAGGGGGATCTAATAAAAATAAGTAGGCCTGTATCAAAAAATTTAGAAGCTGCAGCTGTGCTAAAAGCATTAGATGGAAAACCAGTGCTTTTCGAAAATATTCGAGAATCCAACTTTATGATTGCCGGAAATGTTTTCTCATCAAAACGTTACATCTCAAAATATTTTAACTGCAAGGAAAAAGATCTAATAAGAATCCTGGTTGATGCTCTAAATAAACCAAAAAAGCTCAAGGTTTCAAAGAAAGGTCCTTGTCAGGAGGTTGTAATTGAAGATGAAGAAATAGATCTTGACAAACTTCCAATTTTAAAGCATACAAAAATCGATGGTGGAAACTACATAACATCTGGCGTTTTCGTTGCACGTGACAAAGAACTTGGAATGAACGCATCATTTCACAGATGTATGCAGCTTGACAAAAAGAATTTTTCAGTAAGGGTTTGCGAACGTAATCTATATGAATTTTTGAATAGAGCTGGCGGAGAGCTTGACGTTGCTGTTTGTATAGGTAATCCAGCAAGTGTTCTACTTGCTGGTGCAACCAGCCCACCAATAGGTCAATTTGAATTTGAAATTGCAAGCGCTTTAGAAGATTTTAATGTTGTAAAAGCAAAATTCGCAAATGTTTACGTTCCGGCAAGCTCTGAGTTTGTTATTGAGGGCACCCTTACTATGAATGAACTTGCCAATGAAGGTATGTTTCTGGACTTAACTGGTACAAGGGACCTTGTTAGAAAGCAACCTATTCTAAAAGTAAAAAAAATAACACACAGAAAAAATGCTATCTGGCATGCGCTTCTTCCTGGTGGTAATGAGCATGGCTTGCTTATGGGCATGCCAAGAGAACCAACAATATTTAACGAAGTTAACAAAGTTGCTAAATGCATAAATGTAAACATAACGCAAGGTGGTTGTTCATGGCTTCATGCTGTAGTACAAATACGCAAAGAAAATGATGAACAAATAAAAAAAGTAGTCAAAGCTGCTTTCAAAGGTCATAGTTCACTCAAGCATGTTTTTGTTGTAGATGAGGATATTGATGCAAACAACATGCAAGATGTTGAATGGGCCTTAGCTACTAGATTCCAAGCTGACAAGCAACTATATATCTATCCTGGTCAAAAAGGCTCAAGTCTTGATCCTAGCGCAGATCAAAAAACCAGAATAACATGCAAGGTTGGGTTCGACCTCACAATACCCGCCAACAAAAATAAGGATGATTTTAAGAGAGTGTCTTATGAAAAGGTAGATCTTAAAAAATATCTTGGTGAAAAGAAATGAAACTAAGCTTCGAAGAAAAGGAATATCTTAAAGGTAAACACGGAAAAGCTGCGAAAAAGGCAATGGAACTGCTTGTTGCACTTGGTAACATATACTCAGCAAAAAGACTCATACCAGTTGAAAGTGTGCAGATTGCTGGCGTTAGTTACCAAAACCTGGGAGACGCTGGCCTTAGCTTGCTTGAAGAACTCGCCCAAGACGCTAAGGTAAGAGTTCCACTTACAACTTTAAACCCCGCTGGCATAGATCTAGAAAACTGGCAAAATCTAGGCATAGATAAAAATTTTGTCGAAAAGCAAGAACGTATCTTAGAGGCTTTCAAGAAGATGGGGGTAATAGTCACATGTACTTGCACGCCTTACTTGATAGGGAATATTCCAAAGTATGGCTCTCATATAGCATGGAGTGAGAGCAGTGCTGTTTGCTTCGCAAACTCTGTACTCGGCGCTAGAACTAACAGAGAAAGCGGATTTTCAAGTTTGGCTAGTGCACTTACAGGCAAAACACCAGAATATGGTTTTCATCTTGATAAAAATCGCAAGCCAAAGTACTCTGTTTTGGTAAAGGCTGAGCTTTCAGGCGTGGCTGACTTTGGTGCATTTGGCAAAGCATTGGGTGAAAAAATTGGTAATTCAATACCCTACATTAAAGGCATAAGCCATGCTAGCTTAGATGAGCTTAAGAGTTTTTGTGCTTCCATAGCAACTTTTGGCGGTACCGCTCTTTTTCATATGGAAAATATAACCCCTGAAAATGTGAAGCCACCGAAAAAAGAAGTGTACATAACAAGAAAGGATATTGAAAAAGCAAAAAAATCCTTAAGTGATTCTGGTAGCGTTGATTTAATAGCAATAGGTTGTCCACACGCATCTATTGTTGAAATACGTGAGATTGCAAAAGAGCTAAAAGGAAAAAAAGTGAAAAAAGAGTTTTGGATAACTTGTGCAAGGCCTGTTAAAAAAATCGCTGATTCAATGGGCTACACTGAAATTATTGAAAAAGCAGGCGCAAAAATCATATGTGACACATGCATAGCCGTGGCTCCACTTAAAAACAGGTTTGGCTATATGTTGACAAATTCTGCAAAGGCATGTTTTTATGGTAGGGGTTCTAACAATTTCAAGGTTAGAATAGCATCATTAAAAGAGTGCATTGAAGAGGCGATAAAATGATTTTAAAAGGTCGTACGATAGCTTCTGGAAAAGTCAAGGGTGAGTGCTTAGTTACTAAACAGCCAATATCATTCTTTGGTGGTGTGGATCCAGAAACAGGCATAGTTATAGAAAAAGGACATGAGCTTGAAGGAAAATGTATTGCGGATAAAGTTTTAGTATTTCCACATGGAAAAGGTTCTACAGTAGGGACCTATACAATATATCGATTAAAGAAAAACAACAAAGCGCCGGCTGCTATGGTATTAGCAGAATGTGAGGCTATAGTTGCAGCAGGTGCTATATTGTCAGAAATACCCTGCGTTGATAAAGTAAGGATAGGGAAAATAAAAAATGGCATGTTTGTAACAGTTGACGCTGATAAAGCCAAGGTGATATTTTGAAAGAACTGGTTTTGGTTAAGTTAGGCGGTTCACTAATAACAAACAAATGCATTAAGGAAAAAGCTAGAACAGATATGATTGCAAGGTTAGCCTCTGAAATAAGATCAACTTTGAAATATAAAAGGCTCATAGTAGCTCATGGTGGTGGAAGTTTTCCACATTATCCTGCAAAGAAGTATCGGGTTAATGATGGCATCACAAATAAAGATAGTCTGAAAGGTTTTTGCCTTACCAATGATTCTGCAGCCAGGTTAAATAGAATCGTGGTAGGAACTTTTATTAAAAAAGGAATAAATGCAATGAGCCTTCAACCAAGTGCTTTCATTATGTGCACAAATGGCAAAATAGAAAACCTTGATGTAAAAATAATAAAATTTGCTTTGAAAAAAGGACTTCTTGTGGTGCCTTATGGGGATGCTGTGCTTGATAGAACTAAAGGCATAACAATTGTTTCAACAGAACAGCTTTTAGCTGAACTAGCTGTTAGATTAAACGCAAAAAGAATTGTAGTTGCAGGTATTGTTGACGGGGTT